>JAOZOY010000032.1 GCA_029933005.1 Deltaproteobacteria bacterium | reverse complement strand
TCAGCCATCAGCCATCAGCCATCAGCCATCAGCCATCAGCCATCAGCCATCAGCGTAACCTGGCCGGCAGAATTTTTTGAATTTTGGAATCCACCAGTTTTTTCGTGGCCGGATCCACTTCCAGCACCTCTGGATACCAGGGTTTCATGCGGCAATCAAAGACAATGGGTGGCTTCAACCCCACATGATAGCGGGTCACCGAGGTGTGTGAAGAATACATGTCAGCCGCCGGTTCAAAGCGGGTGAAAAAGGTCCAGATAAATTCCTGGATATTTCTCGTTGCCTCGGCCGTGGAGTCAACCAGCAGAATCACCGGCCAATCGCTCAGATCAGCATGACCAGCCAGCCGTTTGGGAAGTTTTTTGTCATCTTCATAGGAAGAGCCCTGGACAACCAGGGTCCCCGGTAGATAGACGACCGGATTCTCGCAACCCTGCGGCAGTGTCCTCTGAAAAGATCTGGGCAGCGGATTTTTAATCTCCTTGCCCAGACCCATGAGCAGGGCCTTGGAACCGTTGTTCACCGATGGGCCGGTGTAATCCAGGGTGTCCTGGGAAACATTGGCAAAGATAAACAGGTCTTTTTCCCAGTCCACCCGTTCCAGGACATGCACCCAAAGTTCGGCAAAGTCGGTGAGATTGATATCGCCGTCGGTGAGGATCAGGAATTTGGTAAGTGATAACTGGCCTTCGCCCAGAATACGCAGGCCCGAGGCAAAGGCCTCCCTTGGATAACGATCCGCTATCCGGGCTGCGGCCAGACAGTGAAATCCAGCCTCGCCGAAGGTTTTAAGTTCTCGAACTCCGCTCATCACCAGCGGGAAAAGAGGGCAAAGCAGATTCTGGAGGAAATCGCCGATGAAATAATCCTCCTGCCTGGGACGGCCGACAACCGTGGCCGGGTAAATGGCATCTTTACGATGATAAACCCGATCCACCTGGAAGATAGGATAATTATGGGTCAGGGAATTGTAGCCATAATGATCGCCGAATGGTCCTTCCGGACGCCGCACATGGGGCGGAACACTTCCCTTGGCCGCGAATTCGGCAAAGGCGGCCAGCCGGTGACCTCCAGCCGGATCTTTCGCTAATTGCAGTTTTTCTCCAAGAAGCAGGGAGGCCAGCATAAGTTCCGGCAGGTTCTCGGGCAGGGGAGCAATGGCCGCCATCATCAGGGCCGGCGGCCCGCCGATGAAAAGGCTCATGGGCAGGGCTTCATTCCGTTGCTCCGCTTCATAATAATGATAGCCGCCTCCCTTGTGAATCTGCCAGTGGATGCCTGTGGTGGCGTCATCATAGCGCTGGATACGGTACATGCCGAGATTGTGGCCCCGGCCTCCGGGATGTTCGGTGTAGACCAGGGGCAGGGTGACAAAGGCGCCGCCGTCACTGTGCCATGAGGTGAGCATGGGTAATTCGCTGAGACGGGGCGGGGACATGCATTTTTCGAGAATCGGCGCGTTTCTAATAGTTTTTGTGCCGACTTTAAAGGCCTGGCAGGCCAGGCCGCGCAGGGACCAGATCTTGCCGAGTGTCGGGGGCATGATGGTCTCCGCCGTTCTGACCATATTCTTGACAAACTGTTGCGGTTTGCGGCCAAAGGCCAGCTCCAACCTTTTTGGTGTGCCGAAAAGATTGGTCACCACCGGGAAACGGCTGTTTTTGACGTTGGAAAAGAACAGTGCCGGACCGGATTGGCTGATGACCCGCCGGTGAATTTCGGCGATTTCAAGGTGCGGGTCAACCGGAACCTTTATTTCCAGCAGGTCGTCCTCTTTTTTAAGAATATCTAAAAAGTCTCGAAGATCTTTTATGATTTTGCTACTCACTGCGTTCTGCTCCTTGGCGAATCTTTGTAATTTTGCTATTCTGGTGGAATAGTAACGTTTGAAACAGGATAGACTGTCAGCGTTATTCTTTTTCTTCTTCCTCGGCAAGGAAAAGACGGTGGTATTCTTTTTCCCGCAGATGTTTGTGCATGATGCCGGTCAGGAAGTCAAGGGTTGTCGTGATGTCGTCATCCGACAGTCGGGGAATGAGGGTGGCCAGCAGGGCGTCATTGCTGAATCTTTTTAAAAAGGCGGCCAGTGATCTGCAATCCATCTCGCGATTGAGTCCAAAACAGATTTCCGAGAATTGACAGGCAAGTTGTTCTTCTGATTGTTTTTCCATGAGTTATAGTAAATTTTAAGATTTGATAATAAAAATAAATGATTTTTCAAAATAATAAAAAGATCAATCCGGCCGCCAGAACAGGCTGGGTTGCCTATAAACGCGGTTATGAGGTCACTCAATCAACCGTCATTATTGATCATTGTTTGAGGCGGTTAAAAAATGATGGTGTCATGGTTGTCCTGTATGCCAAAGGCTACCAGTCACAGGCCACGATCATTTATGCCGTTCAAGAGCGGCAAATATTAATAGACAAGCCCAAAGACTGGCCGGAAGTGAATAAAATTAAAGTTGTTTTCAGGGATGGAGCCGATTTGTGGAATCATTTTTCCGCCCCTGTCCTGTCGGTTTTAAAGGATGGGCTGTGTCTGCGAAAGCCCACGGAAATGTTCATGCTCCAGCGGAGGACACTTTTTCGTGTCACGACGCCCCGGGGAAGTAAAGCCACTTTTGTGTATAATAAGAAAAAATGCAAGTTTAAAGTGTTAGATATCAGCGCCGGCGGCATGTTGGTCTCGACCGCACAGGATCACGGGGTTGACCTGTATGGCAAAACCATCAAGGAAATTTTAATCACTCTTCCCGGGGATTCCGGAACAAAGCAGGTGAAAGAAAAGACCGTGCGTTTTACCGTGCCGGAGGGAAAGGTGGTGCGGAGCATGAAAATTCCGGGAACGGATCAGGAACAATTCGGTATTCGTCTTTTTGCGGTACCAAAAGAGGAAAGACGCATTTTTCAATATATCCGGCAACGGGAACTGCAAGTAATGCGCAAGAACTTTGACTGAACCCTCAGCTTGAGATGCGCCAGAGCACTTTCCGTGTCCGGGGCCCGTCAAATTCACAGAAATAGATTTTCTGCCATGTGCCGAGAACAAGCCTGTTGTTTTCGATGAAAATTGTCTCCGAGCAGCCGAACAGCGAAGAAAGGACATGGGAAGGCGAGTTACCTTCCATGTGCTGATAGGCAAGATCAAAGGGAATGATCTCCTTTACTGCCTTGATAATATCCGTCCGCACGGTCGGATCCGCCCCTTCATTGATGGTCAGCCCGGCTGTTGTGTGGGGATTATAGAGATGGCAGATGCCGTTTTTTGTGGAACTTTTTGCGATCTCTTTTGCCACTTGGGGTGTAATGTCAATGAGTTCCATGTACCTTGATGATGATACGGAAAATTGTCCGCTATTCATGTTGTTCTCCTTAAGTTAAAAACGCTCCAGTCACAAAAATGTATCAATGGCATCCTGCAGGCAGCGCAGGAAGACATTGAACAGTTACGATTTTTATTGCTCAATTTACCCGTTCCCTGTATTTTTCGCAGCCTTTCATCCAGAATATCCATCTTTTTTCAATCTGAATACCTACGAAAAAGCAACAAAAAATGGAAGAGTTCACCAGCTCCCTGTCCGTGCACGATGCTGGCCCGGGTTTGTTGAAAAATTGCTCAATTTTTTCGAATATGGTAGGTTGCCCAGAAATTTGAATCAGGTTGTGCTTTTGTTATGTCAACGGGAGATGTAACTATTCAGCTATGGTTACATAATTTTTCTAAGTGCCATGCGTAACTGTTCAGCAGTATTCCAGATGTGCGCAGGTAAGCGTAACGTAGTGAAGACTCCGAGCAGGCTGGAGATGACATTGTTATAGATAGTCCTATGTGAGCCAGCCTGATTGCGTGCAGGTAAGCGCAGACTCCGGATGGGGTGCTGCTGAACAGTTACCGGGAGATTAAAAAATGATTGAGGATATCTTAAAGAGACTTCAGTGGCTGGGCCATGATGCTTTTCTTCTCCAGGCCGGAGGACAGACGATTTATTTTGATCCTTTTAGGCTGAGCGGCGATTTGCCGCCGGCGGATCTGATTCTTGTGACCCACGATCATTTTGATCATTGTTCCGAAGAGGATATTGCCCGAATCCAGCAACCTGAGACAATGATTGTCACGGAACCGCAGTCGGCAAAAAAAATGACAGGTCATGTTACAACCCTGCTGCCGGGTGAAAGCTGCGAGGCAGGCAACATCAGTATCACGGCGGTGCCTGCCTATAATATTGATAAAAAGTTTCATCCCAGGTCCAACAACTGGCTTGGTTTTATCATCACGGTTGAAGGTGTTCGTATCTATCATGCCGGTGACACGGATTACATCCCGGAAATGAAGGAAATTGAGACGGATATCGCTCTGCTGCCGGTCTCCGGCACCTATGTCATGACCGCAGACGAGGCAGTGCGGGCCGCCTTTGACATTAATCCCCAAGTGGCGATTCCCATGCATTATGGCACCATTGTCGGAGATGAAAAGGATGCTCAGCGATTTGCTGAAGGGCTTGCAGGCAAGATCCGGGTGGAAATCCCGTAATCGTTTACGAAATTCCTGTGTTGAAATAAAACGGATTACTACTTTGAACCTTGAACCTTACAACTTTGAACCTCAATAACAAAATGGAATATTTTCCGATCAATCTTGATATTCGTGGCCGAAATTGTATTATTATCGGCGGCGGCAGGGTGGCCGAGAGAAAGGTTTGCGGCCTGCTTGAGTGCGGAGCCCATGTAAAGGTCATCAGCCCGGAATTGACTCCCGGTCTCCAGGAGTTGAGTGATAACGGCGGGATTGACTGGGTCCCTCGCCTGTACAGTGGCGGTGATCTGGCTGGAGCTTTTCTGGTCATTGCCGCAACCAATGATTCCCGGGCTCAGGAAGAGATCCATGCCGAGGCCGATAAGCATAACACCCTGCTTAACGTGGCCGATGTGCCGAAGTGGTGCAACTTTATCCTGCCCGCCTCGGTGCGGCGGGGGGCATTGACCGTATCTATCTCGACTGCCGGTAAGAGTCCGGCCCTGGCCAGGCGACTGCGGCAAGATCTGGAAAAGCAGTTTGGGCCTGAATACGAGATCCTGCTTGATCTGCTCGGCTGTCTGCGGCCACTTGTTCTGGATTTTGGCAAGCCTCACTCGGAAAATAAGATTATTTTTGAAAAGCTGCTGCACAAGGATCTGCTTGTCTGGATGCGGGCCGGCCGATGGGACAGGATTAAAGAGCATATCCGACTGATCCTTGGCGATGATGTCAATCTTGCCGTTCTTGCGGAAATGGAACAAGAAAGTATGTTTTCAGAGAGAGAAAGATTATGACCCTGCTTTTTGCTTTGGCTTTTGCGGGCTATGTTATGGCAACCGCCTTTTATATTGTTTTTTTTGTTACCCAGAAAAAGACAATCCGGACAACGGCTCGCAATATATTGCTTGCCACAGGCCTGGTTCATACAATTATCATCATCGGTCGTTATGTTGCAGCCGGCCACACTCCCTTAACCACGCACCATGATACGGTTTCTTTTTTTGCCTGGTCCGTGACCTGGGCCTTTCTCTCTTTTCGCTGGCGTTACAGGGTTAAAAATTTCGGTACCTTTGTCTCAATTGTCGTCATGAGTCTGATGATTATAGCGGCCCTGTCTTCCCGGGTGATCACCCCTCTGCCGCCGGCCCTGCAAAGCGCCTGGCTGCCGATCCATGCCAGTATCGCCATTATGGCTGACGGTTTTCTGGCTCTGGCCTTTTGCGGCGGCATCATGTATCTTCTTCTGGAACGGGAGCTCAAACAAAAGAGGTTTGGTCTGTTTTTTTCCAGGCTTCCTTCTCTGGAAGCCCTGGACAGTCTGAATCAGCATTGTATCGCTATCGGTTTTCCCCTGATGACGGTTGGGATTATTACCGGATCATTCTGGGCTAAACAGGCCTGGGGTTCATACTGGCATTGGGATCCCAAGGAAACCTGGTCGCTCATTACCTGGTTTCTGTACGCCGCACTGCTGCATCTGCGTTTTACCGTGGGCTGGCGGGGCAGACGGGTAGCCATTATGGCTATCATCGGTTTTTGTTCCGTACTCTTCACCCTGTGGGGAGTCACATATCTGCTTTCCGGAGCACATTCCTATGTCCGTTGATACAATCCAGATTCTTGGAGTGAATCATAAAACAGCGCCGATTGCGGTTCGCGAAAAGCTGTCTTTTTCAGACGATCCGGAAGCGCCTTTTGCCACCCTCAATGCCATTGATGTCTGTGATGAATTTTGTTTCCTGTCAACCTGTAACAGGGTTGAGGTGATTTATACGAGCAGACGGCAGGAAGAAGCGGCCCGTGCCGTGCGCCGGTTTCTGTTCAGTAACTGTGACGTTTCCGCAGAAGAGGCGGAAGAATATACCTATCTACACCAGGGTAGAGCGGCGGTCCATCATCTGTTTCGCGTGGCGTCCAGCCTGGATTCAATGGTGGTCGGCGAGCCGCAGATTCTCGGTCAGCTCAAGGACGCCTATCGTAAATCCGGCGACAGGGGAGGACCGGGCGTTATTTTGAACCGGATGCTGCACAAGGCCTTTTCCGTCGCTAAACGTATTCGTACGGAAACGGATATTGGCGGTCACGCCGTGTCAATCAGTTATGCCGCCGTGGAACTGGCCAAAAAGATTTTCGGCAAACTCGACAACAAGAAGGTTCTGCTGGTGGGGGCTGGAGAGATGGCGGAGCTTGCCGCTGAACATCTGGTCAATCAAGGGGTTGCCGAGGTGATTGTCGCCAACCGCACTTTAGAACGGGCTGTCACCCTGGCCCGGTGTTTTAAGGGATTGGCAGTCTCTCTATCCGAATTAATCCCCCAGCTTGAGGTTATTGATATCCTGATCAGTTCCACCGGTGCGCCGGGTTTTATTCTTCATAAAGATGATGTCAGATCGGTGATGCGTAAGCGGAGAAACCGGCCACTGTTTCTGATTGATATTGCCGTGCCCCGGGATCTGGATCCGAGATTAAACGATCTGGAGAATGTCTATCTTTATGATATGGATGACTTGAACAATGTCGTAGAGATGAACAAATCGGAACGGGAGCAGGAAGCAGGCGTTGCTGAAAGAATAGTGAGCGAGGATTGCCTGAAATTTTTGCAATGGCTGGATAACATGGAACTCTCGCCAACCATCACGGCCTTGATGAAAAAAGCCGATGGAATTCGCAGGGCGGAGCTGAAAAAAACCTTCAGCCATCTCGATTTGAGCAAAAAAGACAAAAAATCCATTGATAAACTAACCGGATCAATCATCAATAAACTGCTGCATGATCCGATTCTGTTTTTGAAAGAAAATCATACTGCTGAACAGAAACAGCAGAAACTGGATTTGATTCGGCAGATGTTTTCCCTGGACAAGGATCCATACGGTTCCCATTGATTGGTGTCCGGTTACGCTGTTCGTCTGTTTTCAGCTTTGTTTCTTGACATGCACTTTCTGATATGGTTAATATGCAAAATTCTTGTAACTTCCCACGGAAGACAGATTGAAGGCTTTGATAAGCGAGTTTACGGGACATTTTTAAGTGTTATCCCTGAGTCGTTACAGATTTTAAATTGACTATGTCACTTATTTAACGGGACACAAAGAGACGCCGGCATTCACGGTTTAATACCATGCCGGTACATCATTCCATGTCTTTGCGTCTCCAACCGTTGGATTTGCAATTGAATCCATTGATGCCGGAAATAAACCGGTTTTGAAATTACAAGGAAGAGTATTATGAGTAAAAGAACTTTTCAGCCCAGCAACATTAAACGCAGCCGGACGCACGGTTTCCGGACAAGAATGAAAACAAAATCCGGCCGGGCAATTATTAATCGTCGCCGAGCCAGGGGAAGGAAACGTCTGTCCTGCTGATTTGGAAACAGGATTATTGCTCAATCGGGACAAGGGACTTTCGGATGAAACGGATTTTTCCCTGGCTAAAAAATATTTTCTCAGGAAGACGAGCGAATACCAGACTGTTTATCGGCGTGGCAGGAGGTTGCGGGGCAAGTATTTCAGCTTGATTTATTTGTCGAATAACAGAGATGAGAACAGGCTGGGTATCAGCATCCATGGAGTGAAGAAAGCTGTTCAGCGAAACAGGATAAAAAGAGTTATCAGAGAATTTTTTCGTTTAAATCGTCATTTTATTTCGCCCCGGTCCGACATTGTTTTTGCTGTCCGCAAGGAATTTTCCATTAACAGCCCGGACGAGATGGAAAGAACTGTAAAAAATCTTCTTGACAGGCAACCTAAACGTGAATCGGCCTGAACTGCTTGTTGATTCAAACCGGTTATGCGTGCCTCTCCCCGGATACTTGATTATACACTTTTTTTCTGTGAGAGGAATAAATGCAGGGAAGGCCGAAATGAAACGTTTTTTTCTTTTTCTCATCCGGATGTACCAGCTGTTGCTTTCGCCTCTTTTTCCGCCAAGCTGCAGGTTTACGCCTAGCTGTTCTCAATATGCCATGGATGCCATCCGTCTTCACGGTGTCATACGCGGTCTTTATCTAGCCATCCGCCGAATACTTCGTTGCCATCCTTTTCATCCCGGCGGTTTTGATCCTGTTGAGTAGTCCTCCCCTGAGCAGTTACAAAAAAATTATCCAAAAACGGCTGTTTCGGCAGCTTTGACCGAAAGGTATTGTCATGGATTCACAAAGAGTCATTTTTGCTGTTGTTCTCTCTCTGGGTATTTTAGTGGTGTATCAATATTTCTTTATTGCACCTCAGCAAGCGGTTCCTGTGGCGACTGAAGTCGCTCTTGAAACAGGCGTCCAAAAGGAGCCCCCCCCCGTAGTTACCCAGCCCGAGACTCCACTCAGACCGGCTGTTGTTATTCAGCCCGGCCGTGAGGGCAGGGATATCCCTGTTGAAACAAATCTTTTTTTCGCCGTGATTTCCGAAACCGGAGGAGGGGTCAAGAGTTTTAAACTGAAAAAATATAAGGAAAATACGGATGCTGCTTCGGACATCAAGCAACTCATCTTAACCCAGGCCCCCAATGAGCTGCCGCTCTATTTTACCTGGGGGCTTGAAGATCCGACCCGGACCGCCGTGCCTGTTTATCAGGCCACGAAAAATGAAGTAAAAATCGACTCAGAGACGGATGTACTTAAGATGTCAACGGTACTGCCTTCCGGGGTTGAGATCGTCAGGACGTTCACTTTTCATGGAAATGACTATCTGGTTCAGATGGAGGTCGATGTTGTCAATCACACAGAGCACCAGGTTCAGGGCGCGCCCACTCTCTCTTTGACCAATAAACCGTTTTCCAACAGAAAGGAAGATCGTTTTCTTTTTAACGGGCCTGCTCTATTTGTAAATAATGAACTTGAAGAAATCAAGGCCGCTGATCTTGAAAAGAAGGGTCCCCAGTCGCGGACAGGTCAGTTGAGCTGGGTTGCCTATGAGGGAACCTATTTCATGTGCGGCCTGCTTCCCGGGGAAGGAACACAAGGTTCCGTCAATTTCTCCTCCCTTGGCGATGATAAAATTTCCACCATGCTGACTGGCAATGCAACTGTTCTGCAGCCGGGTGAACAAAAACATTACTCCTATGGCGTTTATTTCGGCCCCAAAAAACTTGCTGAACTGCAAAAGGCCGGAAGTAACCTTGAAAAAATTGTCAACTTCGGCTGGTTTGATCTTATGGCCAAGCCGGTTCTTCATTTACTCATTTTTCTTAACGGTTATCTCCATAATTATGGTCTGGCTATTATCCTGGTGACGATTCTCATTAAGGCTGCTTTCTGGCCCATCGCCCAAAAGGGCATGAAATCGATGAAGACCATGCAGAAGCTTCAGCCCAAAATGGCCAAATTACGGGAAAAATATGCCAATGATAAGGAACAGCTCAACCGGGAGATGGTTCAGCTCTACAAGACGTACAAGGTGAATCCGGTTGGCGGTTGCCTGCCAATGGTGCTGCAGATTCCGGTATTTTTTGCTCTTTACAAGGTGCTGCTCCAGACCATCGAACTTCGCCATGCTCCCTTCATGCTGTGGATTACTGATCTCTCTGCTCCGGATCGACTGCCCATCGGTATTGATATTCCATATCTTGGCGGTATTCCCGTTCTTACTTTGCTGATGGGTGGTTCCATGTTTCTGCAGCAGAAGATGACCCCCACCACCGGAGATCCGACTCAGGCCAAGATAATGATGTTTCTGCCCATTATTTTTACCTTCATGTTTATTAATTTTGCTTCCGGACTCGTCCTGTACTGGTTCATGAACAATCTTCTGTCCATTGCTCAGCAATATGCTATTAATCGCCAAGTTGATTAGTGCCTTTTTAGTGGGTTAGTTAATTAAAGTACAGGAGAGAAAGGAACGATGTTGGAAAAAACAGAATATAGGGGTGAGAATATTGAGGACGCCATCACCAAAGCCTGTTCGGAGATAGGTGTTTCCAGGGAAGAACTTGATATTGAGGTGGTCTCGGCGGGTTCGGCTGGAATTTTCGGTTTTTGTAAAAAACAGGCTGTTATTTTTACTTCCAGACGTTCCGGAGACTCCGGGGAAGAGGCCGTTCCCGCAGTCCTTGTCCACCGGAAACCGGTTGAGGAAGAGGTCCCTGTTGAAACTGAAGTTCCTTCCGTTGCGGAGGTTCCCGTCCGGGAAGAAAGTGAAAAAGAAGCGGGGCACACTGAAGAGGAGCCAATCCCTTCCCCGGGGATTATTGATGAGGTTGGTGTCACACTGAATCGATTTTTTGAACTGATGGATTTTTCTGCGGAATTCGAAATAACTCCGGAACCGGGCCGCATCAACGTGGAAATATCCGGGGAGGATATGGAAAATATCATTGGCCATGAAGGTCAAACCCTGAATGGACTGCAATATCTTCTTCGCAAGATGATCGGCAAGAAATTTTCGGAAAAGTTCATTCTTTCCCTGGATGCCGGAGATTACCGCAAAACAAGAAAAGAAGAACTGGAGTCCCGGGCCCTCAAATTGGCGATAGAGGTAAGAGAGAACGGGAAGAATCGGACAATTCCACCTCTGAATCCGGCGGAAAGGCGCATTGTCCACATGATTCTCCAAAAGGATAAAACGATCCGCAGCCGCAGTATTGGCGATGGACTGTATAAGAAAGTTTTGATTTTTCTTCCCGGTAAGAGAAGAAAAAGGCCGCCAAAGAGAAAAGGGCCGAGACGGAAGAAATAAACAGTTAAATTGTAACTGTTCAGATCGATAGCCTGAAGGCTTTTAGTCTTCTGCTAACAGCCTTCAGCCTGACCAACCTGAGTGTTTACGTTAATCTGTCTGGTTCCCCCGGTACCAACTGACGGTTTTTTGAATACCTGTTTCGGCTGAACAGGGGGGAGTCCAGTCGAGGATTTCACGGCAGTGGGAGGAGTCCACGGTCAGGGAGTTGGTCAGGCGGTTGAGCGTTACTGATGTCAGTGGAAATGTTCCGTTGATCTTTCGGACGACGTCGCCGAAATGACCAAACAGTTTCAACAGAGGAAGAGGAATTTGGACAAGATGGGCTTTTCGCTCCAGCCCCTTGGCGATGAATTCAATGAGTTCAGCACTGGAAAGATCATCATTGTCGCTGATCATTAATGCTGAATTGATTGGCGTGGGATGGATAATGGCTGTGCAGAATGCATCGGTGAGGTTGCCCGTGTAGAGAAGGCTGCGTTTGTTGTTGATTCCCTTGAAAGGCAGCGGGATGCCCCTGTCAACCAGTTGAATCAGACGGAGAAAATTGGCTCTCACCTCCGGGCCGTAAATCAGGGGCAGCCGGAAGGCAACCCAGTCCATCCTCGTCCGTCTTGAGATTTCAGCTAATATTTGTTCGGCAGCCAATTTGCTTTTGCCGTAAGCATCTCTTGGGTTGGGAATGGAGTGCTCGTTCAGCGATTTGCCGGCTGGACTGGCCTCGGCAACCGCCTTAACCGAACTGGCAAAGATGAAGCGTGATACCCCGGCCCGGACCGCCGCGAGGGCCAGCTGTTGGGTGGCTTCAGTGTTGATTTTCTGGTAATCATCCGCCTCGACGGAATTTGTCATGTCGTGTACTCTGGCGGCAAGATGGATGACGTAGCTTACTCCTGAAAGTATTTTTCCCCATTTTGTTTTGGAATCGATTGTCACGACCATCTGTTCAACGCCTGGGATCAGGCCGTCTGTGCGCCGGACTGCGCCTCGGACAGACCAGCCCTGATCAAGCAGGGCTTTGCAGAGATGCCTGCCGACAAAACCGTTGGCCCCGGTTACCAGAATAAGCGGTTTTCTTTCAGCCATTGTTGTGACAACAGGGGGCGTTGGATAAGGGGACGAGGTGATCCCATGAGTGGATTTCCCGTTGCAGTAGAGAGGTGGAGTAGCGTTTCAGCAGTTCCATAGCTTCTGTCCGGGAGCGGGGTGAAAATCGCAGGCGACCTATTTTGTCCAGGGGGAGATCCAGAGCAAGTTGCAGAAGCTTGACCGTGCTGATGGCCAGGGGAAGTGTTTTCGTCTTTTCCCTGTTGCAGCGGCGGCAGACGAAACCGTTACGGTTTGCCAGGAAAAAGAAGGGGGCTGATCCAGGATCAATCCTGCCGCAACATACGCAGCCCTTCAACATGGGTTGGTATCCTGCAAGGGCGAGCATCCTGATCTGGAACAAAATAATGGTTTGATCAACCTCTTTTCCTTTGTTGAGCTGCGTCAGACTCCATACCAGTAGCTTAAAGATCTTCGGGTCTCCATCATTTTCCCTGGAACTGTGCAGCATGAGTTCGCCGATCAGGGTGGCGGCGGTATAGCGGCTGTAATTGGAACGGATAACGGGGTAGGCATTGACGAGTTCCGCCTGGTCAATACGAACCAGGGACGAATGGGAGTTTCCGGCGAAGCGGATTTGCAGTTGTGAAAAGAGTTCCAGTTTGTTGACAAAGCGTTTTTTGCTGCGTTTGGCGCCTTTGGCAATGCCGGTCAGTCTGCCGAGTTCCGGGCAGTAGAAGGTGACGATTTTGTCTGATTCGCCATGATCCAGAACGCGAATCACTACGGCCGAGGTATGCTGCTCTTTCATTTTGAAATCATCATTTTCCCGCGGATTCCCCGTTCACCCTTTCACTGGTGCTCAATTTATAGAAGTTCTTCAATAAAAGCCTCCTCCCTGAGCTGTTTGACCCATTTATCAAAATGTTCCCGCAATTCCTGTTCATAGAGAAGGGTGCGGATTTCTTCCTTGACGGTTTCAAAAGGAGCCTGCTGGATAACATTTCCCTCTTTGGAGGACAGAATTTTAAAGAACTGGAAACCGGCGGAGGTTTCAATGATTTCAGAGATCTGGCCTGGATATAATCCTTGAATGGCATCGCGCATATAGGGGGCAAATTCCTCTTCTTTGAAAACGCCGATGTCGCCGCCGTCAGTAGCCGATGGGAGATCTGAATAGGCCTTGGCGATTTCTTTAAAATTTTCTCCTTCGGCAATCATGGCATGCAGTTGTTCAGCCCTTTTCCTGGCGTCAAGACTGGTTTCGGAACGGCCGTCAGGCCCCCAGGTGCAGCCGATTTGCAGAAGATGGTAGCCGTCACTGCTTTGCTGTTGGCCGAAAGATTCATCGTAATAGCGGCGGACCTTTTCGTCGGTGATCACTATCTTGGAACGTATTTCATAATTGATCAATTTGGACTGCAGCATTTGATTCTTCATCTTGTCTCGATACTGTGCTTCAGTCATTCCCATGGTCTGCAATTGTTTCAGGAATTGTTCCTTGCTGATCTGGTTTTGTTCAAGGATACGGCTAATAGTCGCATCCAGATTTTCATCACTCACCGATAATCCGGAAGTCTTTGCCTTCTGGGAGATGAGCATCCTGTCAATCAGACCGGAGAGGATATTTTTTTTGGCTTGGTGGATGGATCTGCGAATCTGGTCGGAAGGTGCATTTTCCCTGATCTTTTCAAAGGTTCCTTCTCCTTCTTCATTAAGCTCTGACAGAGTGATGACCTCATCGTTTACCTTGGCGACAATCCGGTCGACCAACTCGGCCCGGCAGTGAAGAGGAATGAAAAGAGTCAAAAAAAGAATAAAAAGTAGATATTTCAGCATGAATTGTAATTCCTTCGGAGTTGCGTATTTGCTGCGAGCCTTTCCCTTTGCCCCTTTGCCTCTCTGATCCTTTGTCCTTTAATACGTCTATCTATCATTCCGTTCGAGCACACGCAAGATATTTTTCACGGCTGCAAAAACCTCAGGCGGAGATTTCATCTCTTCCCTGATGACCATTCTGCTGTCCGGCGTAAAGTTGATCCGGTTTTTGGACTTGTTTACCAAGCTCAAAATTGTTTCCGGTTTCACCGGAGTCTGGTGATGGAAGGACAGAACAAGGGTGTCTTTTCCCTGATCAAGTTTTTTTATTTTAAGTTGTTTCATCTCGATTTTAATGAGGAGAATTGTCAGAAGATTTAATGTTTCTACGGGCAGAGAACCGTAGCGGTCTCTAAGTTCATCCTCCATGTCATCGAGTTCAGCAGCCGAGTTCAGGCTGGTCAGTTTTCGGTAGGTGATATAACGCTGATCCGTATTCCGGATGAAGTCTTCCGGGATATAGGCAGAGATACTGAGATTGATTTCCGGCTCAACCTCTTCCTCGCTATTCTCATCTCCACTTTCAGCCCTTTTTTTCAGGTCTTCCACCGTACGCTGCAGAAGATCAAGATAAAGATCATAGCCCACCGCCGCAATGTTGCCGCTTTGGGATGCCCCCAGGATGTTACCGCCGCCACGGATCTGCAGGTCACTCATGGCAAGCTTAAAGCCGCCGCCCAGTTCGTTATAATCCATCAGGGCTCGCAGTCGTTGTCGGGCATCCTTGGAAAGACCGTCCAGGGAGGGGACAAGAAGATAGGCATAGGCCTGTTCACTGCTCCTTCCCACCCGGCCCCGCAGTTGATAGATTGCCGCCAGGCCGAAGCGGTCGGCCCGGGTGATGATGATGGTGTTGGCATTGGGGATGTCGAGACCTGATTCAATAATGGTGGTGCAGACCAGAACATCAATCTCCCGCTTGACAAAACGAACCATGATCTCTTCAAGGTTTTTAGCCGCCATCTGGCCGTGGGCCACACTGATTCTGGCTTCGGGCACTAGTTTCTGCACCTTGCGGGCCATTTCATGGATGGATTGCACCCGGTTATGGACAAGAAAAATTTGTCCGCCTCGCTGCAGCTCCCTGACGATCGCCTCTTTGATCACCAGATCGTCGTGACGGGCAACAAAGGTTTTGACAGTCCTGCGGTGGCGAGGCGGCGAGCTGATAACGGAAAGATCGCGGACTCCAAGCAGGGAAAGTTGCAGGGTGCGGGGAATCGGAGTGGCGGTCAGGGTGAGCACATCGACATTATGGCGCAGTTTTTTTAATTTTTCTTTATGAGTAACGCCGAAACGATGTTCTTCATCGATGATGAGAAGACCGAGATTTTTGAAGCTGACATCCTTGGAGAGCAGCCGATGGGTACCGATGACCAGATCCACCCGGCCTGCCGCCAGGTTCCGAATGATTTTTTTTTGTTCCGCGGTTGAACGGAAACGGTTCAGGCTTTCAACCCGGACCGGAAAGCCGGAGAATCTTTCCCGGAAGGATTCGGCATGTTGTTCGGCCAGAACCGTGGTGGGCACAAGGATTGCGACCTGGTAGCTGTCGCTGATCACCTTAAAGGCGGCACGGACGGCGACTTCTGTTTTTCCATACCCCACATCTCCACAGATCAACCGGTCCATGGTTCTTTGTGAGGTAAGATCTTCGGTCACATCGTTGATGGCCTTCAGCTGGCCATGGGTCTCGTCAAAGGGAAATGACTCCTCAAGTTCATGGTAAAGTTCATCCGGTCCGGAAAAAGACGTTCCGGTTGCCAGCTGCCTGCGGGCATAAAGATCAAGGAGGTCCTGGGCCACTTCCCAGACCGCTTCTTTAACCTTTTTTTTGACTTTGGGCCATGATTTGCCGCCCAGGGTGTCGATTTTAGGCTGTCGTTCAGAGATGCCTTTATATTTACTGACAGCGCCAAGCCGGTCGACCGGAACATAGAGCTTGTCATCGCCCTTGTAGCTGATCTGGAGAAAATCATTGGTAATGCCATGGAGTTCCATGGTGATCATGCGGTCATAAGCACCAAGACCGTGGTCGTCATGAACGACGATATCTCCTTCATGCAGTTCCTCAAAACAGACAGGCGCTTCTTGGGAATCTCTTTGTTGCTTTTTTTTGGGACCGATGCGTTTTTTGCCGAAGAGTTCATTTTCGGAAAGGAGATGGAGACCTTCCTCCTCCAGGTCAAAACCGTAACTCAGAGGACTGGCATAGAAGACCGGTTCCCCGGTCGCGGGTGGAGCGTCAAGAAACGGTTTTTCCTCAATTCGGCCATGGATCTGGTGGCGGGTCAGGAGTTCGACGAGAAGACGGGCCCGGCGCAATGAACGACAGCCGACGCCAACGGGCTCATGTCTCTCCTGCCAGGAGAGGATGCGTTGTGCAAGGGGCGCCAGCGCTCCCTGTTTTTTTCGTTTGAGATCCAGTTCCTGTTTGATCAGGGTGTGATTCCCGGCCTGGATCTGAAAGGTGGTTTCGGGGTCACCCTCCATTACGGCAAAATCTGACAGCTTGACCTGGGTTTGCCTGTTCAGGTTGTGGATTAATTCCGTTTCCGGCAGGAAAAGAGTCTCCGGAGGCAGAGCAGGTGTGTTTTTTGCCTGAGCCTCTTCATAGTTTGCCTTGATTCGTTCTCTGACGATGCGTTGTGAGCGTTTTATCTCATCAGGATTGACGGAAAGGATGATCGTTTTTTTTGGAAGGGAGGCAAAGGGAGAAGAGAGTTCCTTGTAAAAGAGGGGCAGGAAGAATTCAATACCGGGAAAGCGGCGACCGGTCTTGATTTTTTCAAGAATACGACGGGTCTCATCAGGATGCCAGCTCCATTTTTTCGCCATATTTTTGAAGGTGGTACTGAGTGCTTCCAGGGAGATGCTGTCGGAAGGAAAAAGAATTTCGCTTACCGGCAGGAAGACAGCTTCTTCCATTTCCCCTTTTGAACGCTGGGTTATGGGATCAAAATATCTGATGGATTCCACCGTGTCGCCGAAAAAGTCGAGACGAACGGGCAGCTCTAGCGGGTCTTTTGAGCCGGAATGATCAAACGGCGGGGGGAAAATATCAATGATGCCTCCCCTGATCGTGAATTCGCCGGGGGACTGGACCAGGGAGACGGATTCGTAGCCCGCGGCCGTCAGGTTGTTGATCAGTTCGTCCCGGTCGCATTCTTCGTTGACGATGACAAGTTCCGCCAAGTTTGTGAGCTGATCAAGGGGCAGGGTGCGGCGCAGCATGGCTTCGGCCGAGGCCACCATGATGAATTGGCCACGACCGGTCAGAACTCGGTAAAGCGCGCCCAGCCTGGTGGTGATTGTTCCACTGTCGGGTGACAGGGGTGTGTAGGGAGGGATTTCGTAACCGGGATAGCCGATGATTGGCAGATCAATGAAAAAGTTCAGGTCTTGTTCAAGGACTGCAACCTGGTCTTCACTTGGAACAATGCAGAGCAGCGGCTGTTTGAGCGAGGAAGCGATGCGGGAGGCAAGATAGGCGGCGGAGCCGCCGCGCAGGCCGGTAATATTAATTTGTCCGGTCCCTTTTTTCAGGGCACGTAGAACTTCAAGCATGATGAGCAAGGGGCAAGGGAGTAAAGGAATGTACAGAAGACAGATAACTCATTTTTTTGATTCTTAAAACTGCCCGCCGATACTGAAATCCCACAAACTTTGATCTTCATCCTCTTCCGGATCAAGATTGTAGCCCCATTCAAGGCGAAGCGGGCCCATGGGAGAAAGCCAGCGGAAGCCGAAGCCCACACTCTTACGGATATTGGAGTCATCTTCAACGGTCTCTCCGGGGCCAAGGGGAATGTTTCCAGCCTCGAAAACATCGCCCATATCATAGAAAATAACCCCTTTCAGGCCTGCTTCCTTAAATAGCGGGAAAATATATTCCAAGTTGGAATACCACATATGTGTCCCGCCGATTCTTTCACGGTAGCCGTCCCAGCGGATAACTTCAGGGCTTATGTCTCCTGCTTCAAAACCACGCATGTTGGAGAGGCCACCCAAGTAGAATTTTTCATAAACCGGCAGTTTACCACTCGAGTTTTCTTTCACATAGCCTGCCGCGAGTTTAGCGTGGAAGGTGGTGTCCCAACGGAATGGAAAAAACCAGCTTGTCGAGCCTTCGAACTTAGTGAAAGCGCTGTCACCCCCCATGAGGCCGCCGGCGTATTTGACCGAGATCGAATTGATTGAGCCTTTTGATGTGTCATAGATACGATCCCTGGTGTCACGGGACAGGCCAAGGCTGATAAAACTTGTGACATGAATGTCTTTTGATTCCTGGATAGTCCGAGATGCCCAGGGACTGACATCGGTTAAATTGGAATCATCATAGCCGTAACTGCCGAAAATTCTAGATCTTTTCCAGATGGGATGGGAAAGGCGAACGGTAAAGCCTTTTGCATCCTTGGTGTAATCGTCATATTCACTTACCCAGCTGTAGAGATCGACGCCAAAGGACAGGTTGGTGTCATTGAGATGCGGTTCCGTGAAGCCCAGGTTAAAGCGGGTGCTGCTGCTGCTCATGTTGGCCTGCAGAGAAAGGCGCTGGCCTCGGCCGAGAAAGTTGTCCTGGCTGATCTCTCCCATGAGCATCAGATTGTCTACCGAGCTGTATCCGGCGCCGATGCTGAAGGAACCCGTGGGTTTTTCTTTAAGTTCAACGATAATATCCATCAGGCTTTCGTCCTCGGTGGGTTCCGGGGTGATATTGACATCTTCAAAAAATTCAAGACGCCTGACTCTGCTGTTGCTGGCTTTTAAAGCATTGGCATTAAAAATATCCGTTTCCTGCAGAACGATTTCTCGGCGGATAACCTTGTCGCGCGTCCTGGTGTTGCCCTTAATCATAATTCTGTTGACATAGACAAGCGGGCCTTTGTCAGCCGTGAGCGTGATGTCAACACGTTTAAATTTGTCGTTTTTTGAGATTACAGGCTCTGCCTCGGCATAGGCATAGCCTTTGGATGCGTAATAATCAGTCAATCTCAGAATATCTTCACGGAGCAGTTTGCGGCTGAAATATTTTTCATCGCCGATCCGGCAAATTTTGAGAAGATGATCTTCATTTTCAATCAGATCGCCATCAATATGGATGGTTCCTGTTTTGTAACGCTGGCCTTCATCAACATTGAAGGTCACATAGAGCCACTCGCCGCTTTTTTCAACCTCCGGCTCGCCGACTTTAACATCGATAAAACCTTTGTTCTGGTAAAAAGAGCCGATTCGGGAAGCATCCTGGCTGAGCATATCCCTTTTTAAAACACCTGACTCGGTAAACCAGGATAACATCCCTTTAGTGGATGTTATCAGAATTTTTTCGATTTCCTTGTCAGTGAAAGCAGTGTTGCCCTGGATCAAGATTTGTTTGACATACGCCTTTTCCCCTTCTGTGATATCAATGTTGATATTGACCCGTCCCTCAGACGGATAGCTCAGTTTTATATTGACGATGGTGTCAAAATATCCTTTTTCCTTGTACAGCTTTTTGATGTTATCCGAGGCTTCATTGACTTTAAGGGGATTGATAATCGCGTTAGGAAAGATAGCAATCACTTCCTTGATTTCAGTCTCATTGATTTTCTTTTCACCAGTGATGGTCACGGTACCGATCACCTCTTTTTCCGACACCGTAAAGATAACTCGTTTGCCCCTGTCTGTGTCCTCCGCCTCAATGCGGACATCTTCAAAATAGCCCATTTTAAAGACTTCTTTCAGATCAGTACGAAGCTGCACCGGATTGTAGACGTCTCCGGGACGATTATTGATGTGGTGAAGGATAGCGCCGGAATCAATTCTCCGGTTGCCTTTGATGTCGATTTCACCAATCAAGAATTGTCGGTTTGTAAATTTGATGGTATCCAGGATTAAAAATCCTAAACCATTTTGCAGATCTGCAAGGGAATTTACCTGGGCAAAAAAGTATTGCGGTGATGATGGCGCCAGTAGATCATAAACCACGAGATCAATACTGATTGTTTCACCAAATTTGTTTACGGTACCGGTCGCCACGTAGTCAAGTTCGGAGGGTAGACCTGCGTTTTGTATTTCCCTAAAGCCTGGAGGCCAGTTTCCCTGATAGTTGAATTGTGCAGCAGCTTTTTCCCTGTCCAGTAAACGTATTCCTTTAGTAGCCAAGGCCTCACGCAGGTTTTGATCTACGGTGTCGGTCAGGCCGGCAGTTGACCCGGGATCGTTAATTTGCAAGGGAAGAAACAGGATCTGTGATGTGTTCAGGGTGCTTTTATCCTGCGCCTGTGCAAACATGTTAAGGAAAGGAAAAAAAAGAAATATAAAAAGGAGAATAAGAAGAGAAGATGGAATTTTTTTTCTTTTTTGTCGTGTGTGGAATTTGTTAGCGGCGGACATGGTGTATTGTTTTTTATATTTTTCTCATAATTTCAATAGATTATGATGACGTCTTTCATCATTCCTGTCATGGATAAACTTATTAAAGATAGACAAAAAAAGAATAAAAGTCATGGGAAACTTTTGTTGTTTTGCTATTCCTGGTTAAGGTGGCCGTCAGCCAGAGTGAGACAGCTGTCCATCCGACCGGCAAGTTCGTGGTTATGCGTCACCATGATGATAGAGAGGTTGAAGTCCTCGTTCATGGCCTGGATCAGTTCAAAGACCTTGTTTCCTGTTTTCGGATCCAGATTGCCCGTAGGTTCATCGGCCAGGAGCAGGGCGGGTTTCATGATAACAGCCCGGGCCAGGGCCACTCTCTGTTGCTCCCCTCCTGAGAGCTCACCGACCTTATGTGTAATTCGTTCGGCCAGTCCGACTTTATTCAGCAGTTCATGTCCCCTTTCAGTCAGTTCCTCTTTGTTTCGGCCGGCGATCAGGCCCGGCATGATTGTATTTTCAAAAGCTGTAAATTCAGGCAGCAGATGATGAAACTGAAAAACAAAGCCGATCGTCCGGTTACGAAAACGACAAAGTCCCCGGTCGTCGCGTAACAGCACATTCTCGCCCTGGTAATAAATTTCACCCTGATCCGGAGGGTCCAGGGTGCCGAGAACATGGAGAAGGGTTGTTTTGCCCGTGCCCGAGGTTCCGACAATGGCCATCATCTTCCCCGGTTTTATCTCCAGGTCAATCCCTTTCAGCACCTCAAGCCTGTTGGAACCGTCAAAAAAGTTTTTGATGATACCCCGGGCATGAAAGCCTTGCCCAACTGCAGATGTTAATGTCTGGTCATCTTGCATTTTTTTAATAATAAATTGACAACTGAGAATATAAAATTTCTAATTTTCCTGGCTCCTGGATCTAATAGCGCAAGGCCTCAGCCGGCTGTGTCCGGGCTGCCTGCCAGGACGGATACAGGGTAGCAAGAAAGGTGATCATGACGGCGGACATGGCGACAAGGGTAACATCCAGGGGCAGGACTTTTATCGGCAGGGTGGACATTGGGTACACATCGCTGGGTAGTTTAATAAACTGATAATGGCTGAGGAGCTTGCAGAGCGTAAGCCCTCCTCCCACGCCCAGGAGCGTGCCGCTTATGCCGATAACGAGTCCTTCGTAAACAAAGATACGCATGATTGAAGTCGATGTGGCACCCATGGATTTCAATATGGCAATGTCCTTTGCCTTTTCCATCACCACCATGATCAGGGTACTTATAATATTGAAGGCGGCCACCAGAACGATGAGAGCCATGGCGATGAACATGCCGGTTTTTTCCAGTTTAAGGGCGGAGAACAGGTTATGGTTCATCATCATCCAGTCCTTGATAATGTAGCCTGGTCCCAGTGTTTTACCCAGGGATTTACCAATGGCCGCTGCCTCATAGATATCATTAATTTTTACTTCAAGACCATGCACCTCTTCCTCGATACCGAGAAAGTTTCGGGCCGTATCAAGGGAAATATAGGCCAGGGATGAGTCATATTCGTACATCCCCGTATCAAAAATTCCCGCCACCCTGCAGGTCAGAATTCTGGGGATGACACCCATTGGTGTAAGAGGGCCGGATGAGGAGAGCAGCCGGATTTTATCATGAAGAGTGACTCTGAGCTGGTTGGCCAGATGTTTGCCGATGATGATTCCTGGTCGCTGGTATTTTATTTTCGGATCAGGCTTAAGGTCGGCCAGGCTGCCACTTTTGAGGTGATTCGGCAGACTGAGAACCGAGGCGGCGGAATCAGGATCAATTCCGCGGACAACGACGCCCGTGTTTGCCGAGCCGCTGGTGATCATGGTCTGGATATACAGATATGGTGTGACGGCGATAACTCCCGGCTGTTCCAGGATAGGGGGGATAAGATGCTGGTAATGACTTATGGAGCCGGAAATTCTCTGGACGATAATATGGGAGTTGACTCCCAGAATTTTGTTGCGCAGTTCAGTGGTGAACCCTGTCATGACAGCCAGAACTACGATCAGGGCCATGACACCCACGGCAACACCGGCTACGGAGATCAGCGTGATCAGGGAGATAAAGCCCTGTTTGCGTCTGGCTTTGAGGTAGCGGGAGCAGATGAATGACTCAAAACCCATGACAAGCTCCCGTTCTGCTGGTTGAAAAACAAAAAAACATGAAACTATTCAGCTGCATTCCATCTTCGCCCATATTTGGTCTTCTCGAATACACCAGTATGCTTCAATGCCCAAAATGAACGAATATGAAGCACATCTGAACAGTTACAGATTGAGTTTTTCGTAACATTTTTACATACACTGAATAGTTACAAAAACACGGAGGTTATTTTGCTTCCGGTCGCAGATGAGGAAAGAAAATGACATCGCGGATGGAGAGGGCGTCTGTGAGCAGCATGACCAATCGGTCAATGCCGATTCCTTCTCCGGCAGCCGAAGGCATGCCGTACTCAAGAGCGCGAAGAAAATCTTCGTCCAGGACAGGAAAGATCTCCTCATCCTCGCCCCGTTCGGCAATCTGTTTTTCCAGCCTCTTACGCTGATCCACCGGATCGTTCAGTTCGCTGAAGGCGTTGGCGATCTCCCGGCCGGTAATAAAGAGTTCAAACCGATCCGTAACCTCGGGGTTTTCCTCATTGCGGCGGGCAAGGGGAGAGATTTCAGTGGGGTAGGCCGTAATAAACGTGGGGTCAATGAGTTTTTCCTCCACAAGCAGTTCGAAAAGTTCACTCTTCGCCTTGCCCGGTCCGGCCATGGGCTCGAGTTCAATGCCTTTGTCTCTGGCCAGTTGAATAATCTTGTCGGGATCGTTGAGGATATTCCGGTCAAGCCCGCCAACTTCCACCAGGGCTTCATCCATAGTGTACCGTTTCCATGGTGGAGAGAGATTCACTTCCTGCTCCTGGTAAGTGACGAGCATGGAACCGGTCACTTCGGCGGCAATCCAGGAGACCATTTCCTCGGTCAGGTCCATGAGATCTTCATAGGTGGCAAAGGCCTGGTAAAACTCGAGCATGGTAAACTCGGGATTATGGCGGGTGGATAGGCCTTCATTTCTAAAGTTGCGATTCACCTCAAAGACTTTTTCAAAGCCGCCTACCAGTAGACGCTTGAGGTAGAGTTCCGGAGCAATACGCAGGTACAGGGTCATGTCCAGGGCATTATGGTGGGTCTGAAAAGGCTTGGCTGTGGCGCCGCCGGCAATGGGATGCATCATCGGTGTTTCCACTTCCATGAAACCGCGGTTGGTAAGAAAATGTCGAACAAGTCGGATAATTTCCACCCGTTTTCTGAAGGTCTCCCTGACCTCGGGATTGACGATCAGGTCAACATAACGCTGTCGGTATCTGATTTCGACATCAGTGAGGCCGTGAAATTTTTCTGGCAGCGGTCGCAGGGACTTGGTGATGGGTTTGAAAGACGCGGCCTGGATGGTCACCTCATCAGTCTTGGTGCGAAACAGGGAGCCGGTAAAGCCGGCAATATCACCGATATCAAGTTTTTTGAAAATTTGATAGTTTTCAACTCCCACCGTATCCCGCTTCACATAGACCTGCATGCGTCCGGTTTCATCCTGGAGATGAAGAAAGGCCGCCTTGCCGAATTTTCTCAGCGCGACGATCCGGCCGGCAATGGACATGGTGCCCCCTTCAAGGGGAGAATCCGGGTTATCCGGGTTTTCGGGCAGGATGTCCTTGATGTGGTGGGTAGGTTTGAAATCATTGGCATAGAGGGGAACGCCGAGATCTGCAAGCGCGTCCGCTTTTTGTCGTCGCTGTCGTAATATTTGGTTTTTTTCACTCATTTTATTTTAAATATTTTTTTCGCAGAATTTTTGAAACTTCCCGGGTCAGCATCAGGACCCGTCTTGCCATTTCCGGAGATAGTGAGCCGGTACCACAGCTTGGCGTGATCAGACTTTGTTTTAAAATCGTGCTGATGTCCCATCTGGAACTGCTTAGCATTTCGGCTTGTTTTTTCCAAAGCGCGGCCAGGCTTTCAGGATTTTCCTGTTTAATCTGTTCAGCGTCTGAAGTGGGAACAATACCCCAGGCAATGATGGCGCCTCGGTCAAGAAAATTATGAAGTTCGTCCCTACAGGTAATGATTCGGTCAAAATAGCCGTAAGCGTCAAAATTAATGATGTCAAAGTCAAGAGAAAGGAGCAGAGGCCAGTCCGTGTTGGCACAGACGTGGATTCCGGCCAGTCCTCCGGCCTGATGAATCGCCTCGATCATTTCCGTCTGATCCTGGCCGATATCATCCCTTGAGACCGTAACAAAAGAAGAAGAACCCAGCCCTGCCAAAGCCGGTTCATCGATAAAGAGAATCACCGGCAGGCCCTGTTTTTTGAGAAAGGAAACCTGCCAGGCCGCTTTCATGGCAAGTCCTTTGACCACCATTTCCCGGATTGTCGGATCGTAATATCCGGCTCGGTCGTCCTGGTCATGAAGGCCGGTGAGGAGGGTAAATGGACCGGTGATCTGCCCTTTGACAGCCACTGCTTCAGAGCGAATTTCCATTGTTTTTTTAAGAAGATAAAGGCCGGCGGCTCTCTCTCGGCTGATCGCGAACCGGGAAGATCGGAGTTGATCCGGATCTTCATTTACGGCCAGGTATTCTTCAAAAAAAGCAAGGATATCCTCGCTGAACCGGTCATCAGATGTATTAAAAAAGGTTCGGTCTTGCTCTTCAATAATGCCGGGAAAACCTTCGATAAACTGTTGCAGCATTCCCTCGGCCCGGATACACGGTAACTGGGGCCAGAGCGGGATATCCGGCGTATATTCCGTGATCCACTCCATGGCTTTTGCGTGATCTGTTAAAGGGATGGAGCCGATCAGGGTAGCCATGCCGTTCGGGATGAATGTTTTTCGGACTGGTGCGTTGTGATTTGGGTCGGTCATGTGAAATGCGGGAATAGTAAAAATTTTTCTCACGAGGCCTGCGGGAAGGCGGAGGCTTCTTTATTTTTTTAAGTCGTGAGAGTTATTCATGAAAGATCTTAATACTACAGGGACATTTTTCCGTCATTCCCGAAAATTCTTATCGGGAGGTAAGCTTTGACTATGATCCAGGATTTTCGGAGTGATACAAAGGCAACGTCACTGGATCGGAGTCAAAGCTTACCTCCGGCTAAAAACATGCCGGAATGACGGCTTAGCAGGTGTGTTTGTAGAAAATGTCGCTGTAGTTTATTTAAGATAAGCAACATTATTAGCTAGCAGGGATAAAGGTTGATGTCAATACTTGTTTTCAATCATGATCTTTTATTATATAATTCATTATTTTGTTGGTTTTCGGAAATTGGATGATTACTATTTCGAGCAAGTTTAAACGGCTCAGTTTTTCAGATCCAGGCAGAGTTCGTGTCTTTCGGATTTTGAAGTTGGGAAATAAGAGAAATGTACTGTTACCGGTTTAACCGGTTAAGGAGGAAAAATGGGAGGATATCTTTTTACATCGGAATCCGTATCCGAGGGTCATCCCGATAAGGTTGCAGACCAGGTATCGGATGCGATTCTGGATTCGATTTTGACCCACGATAAAACGGCGCGGGTGGCCTGTGAGACCATGGTGACAACTGGCATGGTCATCATTGCCGGGGAAATCACCACCAGCGCCTGGGTGGATATGCCGCAGATCGTTCGAAATACGGTGCAGGAGATCGGTTATAATTCGTCGGATATGGGCTTTGACTCTCAGTCCTGCGCCGTACTCACCAGTATTGATAAACAATCCGCCGATATTGCCCAGGGCGTAAACGAAGGAGCCGGCGTTGATCTTGATCAGGGTGCCGGTGATCAGGGGTTGATGTTCGGCTATGCCTGTACCGAGACCAAGGTGCTGATGCCCATGCCCATCACCTATGCCCACCGTCTCATGAAACGGCAGGCCGATGTGCGTAAGGCCGGGCGGCTGCCGTGGCTGCGGCCGGACGCCAAGAGCCAGGTCACTATTGAGTATGACGGAAGCACGCCGAAACGGGTTGAGGCTCTGGTGATTTCCACCCAGCATGATTCCTCGGTGGATTATGAGGATCTGAAAGAAGGGGTGATGGAAGAGATCATCAAGCCGGTGATTCCTGCAGCAATGATGGATCAGGACACCAAGATTTTTATCAATCCCACTGGTCGGTTCGTCATCGGCGGGCCGGTTGGCGATTGCGGCGTTACCGGCCGCAAGATTATTGTTGATACCTATGGCGGTCGGGGTTCCCATGGCGGCGGCGCTTTTTCCGGTAAGGATCCATCCAAAGTGGATCGTTCTTCATCCTATATGGGCCGCTATGTGGCGAAAAATATTGTTGCCTCGGGCATTGCCTCTGAGGTGGAGGTACAGATTGCCTATGCCATCGGTATTTCCAAACCCGTTTCCATTAATGTCAATACATTCGGCACCGGCAAGATCAGCAATGAGCGGGTTAAATTACTGATTGATGAACATTTTGACCTGCGGCCCAAGGCCATAATTCAGCATCTTGACCTCCTGCGGCCGATTTACTTGAAGACTGCGGCCTATGGCCATTTTGGCCGGGAGCGGGTTGAGTTCACCTGGGAGAAAACAGACAAAGCCGACATCCTGCGCGATGCGGCTGGGATTAAATAATCCATTGGTTGAACCGGTTAGATTGGTTGGACCGGTTAGATCGGTTTTGCTGGTTGTTTTTGAATTGAGTGTTTCTGGTCTGGGAAAATTTTGTTTCCCAGACCAGAAACGCTCAATTTGGGTTTAAGGAATTCAGTTTTATATAAATTGAATCAATATTACTGATTTTATTATTATAACGAGAAAATAGGGAATTGAAATGAGCGATGTAATTAAAAACGGCGACTTCAAGGTCGCTGATATGTCACTGGCCGATTGGGGCCGGAAGGAAATTCGAATTGCTGAGACTGAAATGCCCGGCCTGATGTCGGTGCGGGAGCAGTATCGCGGCCGGCAGCCCTTGAAAGGGGCCAAAATCGGCGGCTGTCTGCATATGACCATCCAGACGGCCGTCCTCATGGAGACCCTGGTTGATCTCGGGGCCGAGGTGCGCTGGTCTTCCTGTAATATTTTCTCCACCCAGGATCATGCCGCTGCGGCCATGGCCGCAGCAGGCATCCCGGTTTTTGCCTGGAAGGGCGAGACTGAGGAGGAGTTCTGGTGGTGTATTGATCAAACCATTTTTGGTCCGGACGGCTGGCGGCCTGATATGATCCTTGACGATGGCGGTGATCTGACCCTGGTGATGCATCAGAAATACCCAGAGCTCATGGAAAATGTTAAGGGAATCAGTGAGGAGACCACCACCGGTGTTCTGCGTTTGAACGAGATGATGCGGGACGGAACTCTGCTTGCTCCGGCTTTTAACGTCAATGATTCGGTGACCAAGTCCAAGTTCGATAATCTTTATGGCTGCCGGGAGTCGCTGCTTGATGGAATCAAGCGGGCTACTGATGTCATGGTGGCCGGCAAGATTGCCGTAGTCTGCGGTTACGGTGATGTGGGCAAGGGTTGTGCCCAGGCCTTTCGCGGCATGGGTGCTACGGTTCTGGTGACTGAGATTGATCCCATCTGCGCCCTGCAGGCGTCCATGGAGGGCTACCGTGTAGTGACCATGGAGGAGGCGGCGCCACTAGGTGAGATTTTTGTTACGGCCACCGGTAATCTCAGGGTAATTAACCGCAGCCATATGGAAAAGATGAAGGATCAGGCCATTGTCTGCAACATCGGCCATTTTGACAGTGAGATCGATATTGCCAGTATTCGGGATCTGCCCTGGGAGAATATCAAGCCCCAGGTGGATCATGTTGTCTTCCCGGACGGCAAACGGATTATTATCCTGGCCGAGGGCAGGCTGGTGAATCTGGGCTGTGCCACTGGTCATCCCAGCTTTGTGATGAGTAACTCCTTTGCCAACCAGGTTCTGGCCCAGATCGAGCTTTGGCAGAACCAGGGAGATTACGAGAAGCAGGTTTATTTTCTGCCGAAAAAACTTGATGAAATGGTGGCTCGGCTTCATCTGGGTAAAATAGGCGTCAACCTTACCACCCTGACCCAGGAGCAGGCCGATTACATCAGTGTGGATATTGAAGGGCCGTACAAACCTGATTATTATAGATATTAGATGTCGGATTTCGGAGTGCGGATTTTGGATAATATTTGATTGTTTCAAATCAATGTCATTGACTTAGATAAGATATTATTTCCAGCCACGAAAACCACGAACCACGCGAAAATAAAATAAAAATTTTGACTTTTTACGAGATCATCACCGGTTTTATGTTTTTAAATCCGAAATTCAATATCAAAAAATCACTAATCAAGGAGTTTCATGTCCAATTTACCCGAATATATCCGGTTTCTGATGGAAGACAATCCCTTCCCCCATCCGGCAGCCGATGTCAAACTGGTGCAGACCCATATCTCCTATGTGGTGCTGGCCGGTGATTTTGTCTATAAGTTTAAAAAACCAGTGGATTTCGGTTTTTTGAACTTCACCACCCTGGAAAAACGTAAATATTACTGTGAGCAGGAGCTGGTCTTAAACAGAAGGCTTTGTCCGTCCATCTACGAGGGATTGGTGACCATCAATCAGGATGGTGATGCTTTATCCCTGAACGGTTCCGGTGACGCCATCGAGTATGGCATCAAGATGGTTCGCATGCCGGAGGAGAGGATGATGGCCAATGTCATTAAGGCCGGCCAGCTCACAGAAAAGATGCTTGACGATATTGTCGACATCCTGGCGCCATTTTACGAAAAAGCAGATAAGGCGGCTCAAGAGTTTGGAACACCAGAATCTGTTGGCGTTAATGTTCTGGAGAATTTTGACCAGACCAGGGATTTTATCGGTTCCAATGCTCTTTCCCAGGAACAGTTTGACACAATCAGCCGCTATTCCCGCGATTTTTTAGCTCAAAGCGAGATGTTCGCCCGCCGGATTAATGACGGGAAAATCAGGGATTGCCACGGTGATCTTTATTCCGCTAATATTTGCCTGGCCGACCAGGTCTATATCTATGACTGTATCGAGTTTAATGAACGATTCCGTTATACCGATGTGGCCGCTGACGTGGCTTTCATGGCCATGGATCTTGATTTTTGGCATCTTGAAGACCTTTCCCGCCGCTTTATTGACCGTTTTGTCGAAGTTTCCGGTGATGAAGGTTTGCGTGATATGCTTGATTTTTATAAATGTTACCGGGCCTATGTCCGGGGCAAGATCGGCCTGTTCACGGCCCATGCGCCGGAGGTGGACGAGGCCGCCAGGCAGCAGGCTCTTGACCAGGCCGGTAAATATTTTGACCTGGCCCTGAAATATGCCACAGCCTCCTGAATTAGTCGTTTTTTTCGGCCTTATCGCAACGGGCAAGAGCACCCTGGCCCAGGCCTGGGCAAAAGCCCGCTCCATGGAGTATTATAATTCCGACCGGGTGCGCAAGGAACTTGCCGGGCTTGCTGCCCAGTGCAGCCGCAAGGAAAGTCTGGATCAGGGCATCTATTCCAAGGAGTTTTCCCGCAAAACTTACACGGCCCTGCTGGAAAGAGCTGAAGAGAATCTGCGTGCAGGCAGATCCGTGGTCTTGGACGGTTCCTATCAGGCCATTGAAGAACGAGAGCGAATTCGTGAACTGGCCAGGCGATATCAGGCCCCAGTCTGTTTTGTTCTCTGTCAGTGTCCCGAGTTCGTTGTTAAAGAGAGGCTCGCCATGCGGGCCAAGGATTCCAAGGCGGTCTCGGATGGGCGCTGGGAGATTTATCTTGAACAGAAGAAACGGTTTTCTCCCCCTGATGAGCTGGAAAAGACCCAGCTTCTTGTCTTTTCTACCGAGGGTGAGGTTGATGTCTTAATAAATGAGCTGACGCACAAATTGGAGAAAAAAATAGGACGATGATATCAATTGAAAGCCTCAAACTTTTTCTGTACTGGGGCGGTATTGTTGTTTTTCTTCTGCTCGAACTGAAATTCTCCTACCGTTCTCCATCCGTTTCCAAGTTCAGGCGCTGGTTGGCTAATCTGCCCCTGTCCATCGTCAATGGCGTCGTCTATCATGCCTGTTATTTTTCCGTTCTCATGGGTGTTCTGGTTCTTTCCGCCGACAAAGATCTTGGCCTGTTGAATGCTTTTTCTCTGCCCATGTGGCTGAAGACTGTGCTGGGTATCCTGATTCTTGATTTTTTTATCTATATCTGGCATCTGCTCAACCATGTTGTACCTTTTTTCTGGCGTTTTCATCGCGTCCATCATTCCGATATGAATATGGATGTCTC
>JAOZOY010000161.1:1389-2598 GCA_029933005.1 Deltaproteobacteria bacterium | reverse complement strand
CCGAATTATGCTTAGTACAAAAAACCTAACAGGTACAAAGGAATAGTTTTCTTCCCACCTGTCAGGACATCGTCTTTTACAAGAAAAGCAGGTTTGTCGGCATTACGTATTTGTTGGCTCGTTTTATTTTTGCCACCTATCTCAAAGATAATTTTATCAACTGTGAAGTCACCTCTTTTCTTACTGCAATAGACCGTTTTCCCGGAGTCAGTCAGGGCGCTGACAAAGGCCAGTTCTCTTTGGGTGCCAATATCTACAGTTTGCCCTAAACCATCGCATATTGCATGCAATAATGTTGTGTTTTCCAGGAAAACCTTTTCAGGAGCCCGGAGCAATTTCGTACCCCGTTGGTCGGTATTAAGAATACGTGCCAAGCCTGTATTGTGCAAAATGTGGATATAATGAAGAGTCGTTTTGCTGTCAATTCCAAGATTTCCTGAAAGGTTGTTAATACTGGTTTTGCCGGGTGGGATGGTGGCAAGAAATGAGAGAATTTTTTTAAAATAATGGAGGTTTATTGTTTTAAGATTGTAGTAATTGGCAATATCTTCATAAATTGTTTTGTTTATCACCGTCTCCAGCCTGGAAAAAAAATGAGAGCGATCCTCGAAAACAAAAGGATAATACCCTTGCCGGAGATAGGTTGTAAAATGTCCTTTTATTTTGGGAATCATAGCCAGTTTGCCTGCAATTCCAGCCGGATTGTTGATTATATCAGCGAAATTTATTATTTTTATATTGTCGCCTGTTGCAAAGTTCAGATATTCACGAAATGAAAATCCTTTCATGTAATGAATCACGGCTCGCCTGGAAAGATCATGCGATCCTTCAACCAGGTCAAGACTTGAGCTGCCGGAAAAAACAATTTTAATACGGGGAAAGGAATCGTAAATATTTTTTAGTTCCTGGTTCCAATTGTTATATTTATGAATCTCGTCAATAAAAAATAGTTTTACATCTTCCTCTTCATAAAGTTGCTGAACAAATTCCCAAAGACTGTTTCTGTTAAAGTAGATATGATCAGCAGAAAAATAGAAAGCATCCTGGGGATTACGGATTTGATTTTTTATAAACTGCAGTAACAGGGTTGTCTTTCCCACACCGCGAGGACCAACCAACCCAGTCAGGCGTCCGTCTATCGAAAATGAGTGGTAAAGGTATCTGAATGTGTTGATTTCCAGCTCATCAAGTAAACGATAATATGTTTTT
>JAOZOY010000161.1:0-1289 GCA_029933005.1 Deltaproteobacteria bacterium | reverse complement strand
TTCCGAAGTTCCGGGGACACCATACTTAATTATTGACTCCTGTTGAATGAGGATGTAGCCTGTTTTGTATGGCACGTATAGCAAGAGTTGTAGTTCCGGGTATCCCTCATCACATAACCCAGCGCGGCAATCGTCGGATGAAAACATTCTTTGCCGAAGCTGACTATCATGAGTATTTGTCTTTGATGGCCGAATGGTGCAATCGTTGTGGGGTTCAGGTATGGTCATATTGCCTCATGCCCAATCATGTTCACCTGATAGCAACGCCTGAATCGGAAGATGGTTTGCGTCGTGCCATAGGTGAAGCCCATCGTCGCTATACAAGATACATAAACTTTCAGAAGGGGTGGAAGGGACATCTATGGCAGGGAAGGTTCGCATCATTCCCAATGGATGAAAAATATTTGATAGCAACTGCCCGCTATATAGAATTAAATCCGGTAAGAGCCGGAATAGTCAAAAACGCGGAAGATTATAAATGGAGTAGTTGCAGAGCACATATACAGGGTGAGGATGATATCCTGGTAAAAGTCAGACCATTATTAGAGATATGTGACTGGCCGGAGTTGTTGTCAACCGGTCTTTCAGAGGACGATCATAAAACTATCCGTGGTCACGAAAGAACCGGCAGACCGCTGGGAGACGAAAGTTTTATTGATCAACTTGAGCAACTTACTTCCCGTTTGCTTAGAAAAAAGAAACCCGGGCCAAAGAAGGATAATTAAGTATGGTGTCCCCCGAATTAAGAATTTTAGTCACTGGCGGCGCCGGTTTTATAGGTGTAAATTTTGTTCGGTATATTCTTGCTGAGAAACCGGATTATCATATAGTTAATCTGGACGCATTGACCTATGCCGGCAATATGTCAAGCCTTGCTACTCTTACTGATGAACAACGGAAAAGGCATACTTTTGTTCACGGCAGTATTTGTGATGAAGAGTTGTTGAAGAAACTTTTTTCCGAGCATGCATTTGCCGGCGTTATCCATTTTGCCGCTGAATCCCATGTGGATCGCTCTATTTCAGGGCCAATGCCGTTTGTTGAAACAAATGTTGGCGGAACCTGTACTTTGCTGCAGGCGGCATTGGAGTACTGGCAGGCATGCTCCGAGCCTGAATCATTTCGTTTTCATCATGTTTCAACGGATGAGGTGTATGGCAGTCTTGGGGCTGAGGGGAGCTTTTCCGAGACAACTTCTTATGATCCTTCCAGCCCGTATTCGGCCTCAAAGGCCGCATCTGATCATTTTGTCCGGGCCTATCATCGGACCTATGGTTTGCCGGTTCTTA
>JAOZOY010000092.1 GCA_029933005.1 Deltaproteobacteria bacterium | reverse complement strand
TGTTTGAAAATAGAGTTGTTGACTCATGAGCCATGAGCCATGAGCCATGAGCCATGAGCCATCAGCCATGAGCCATGAGCCATCAGCCATCTGTTACACCTTGGCCTTGAGGTAGACCCTGATCGGTGCCGGGTAGCCTTCCACTGTCAGTTTTAGATTATCCGGATCAATAAAATCCGTGTAGGATTCAAAAGTCATCCAGTCGGTTCTCCGTTGTTCACTCCTGTTCATTTGATGTTCAAAAAAGATCTCCACCTTTTGAAACCCTACCCTGGTCAGCCAGTTGCGCAGGCAGGTTGCGGTGGGGACGAAGTAGGTGCCCGGCACCTTGGCATAGCGTTTTTCCGGAAACAGGGCCACAGGCTCCTTGCCGGGAATGGCTTGGGATTCGACGATCAGGGTAGCACCCGGTTTCATGGCTTTTTTGATGTCACGCAGCATGTCAACGGGTGAGGAGCGATGGTAGATAATACCCATCAGAAAGATGATGTCAAAGGAATTTTCAAAAAGGCTGATCTGTTCAACGCCCAGCGGTTCCATTTGCAGGTTGTCAATTCCGGCAAAACCATTCAGAAGGCGGAAAGTGAAATAATGGTGCAGGTAAGGTTCAAAGCCGAGAACCAGGGCCGGATTATGTTGAGCCATGCGAAACATGTAATAGCCGTTGCTGGCACCGATATCGGCAATGACCTTGTCCTCAAGGTCGGGCAGGGCGGGCAGTGCCCGACGCCATTTTCGGTTGCTGCGCCATTCAGCGTCAATATCAATACCGAAAATTGAAAACGGCCCCTTGCGCCAGGGTATGAGAGAACGTAGCACCTCTTCCACCCTGGTGAGTTCGCCGGATTCAAGTTCCTCTGCCTTGCCGATCTGCACCACGTCACCAGCGAAATCAAGATGGCCGGCCCTGAGATGACGGACGGATTCGAGAAGTTTGCGGTAGACAAGAACCCCTTTTTTATCACTGGCCAGCAGTTTTTCTTTTTTCGCCCGGAGTTTTACAATCTCCTCCTTGTGGGCATTCGGCATGAGGTCGAGGGAGTTCATAGTTCATAGTTCATAGTTCATAGCTGATAGTTGATAGCTGATAGCTGATAGCTCATAGCTCATAGCAAAACCAACACCCATGAGCCATCAGCCATGAGCCAACACCCATCAGCCATCAGCCATGAGCCAACACCCAACACCCATGAGCCATCAGCCAATTTATTTAACAGCCAGAAAGGAGCTGAAATTAAACCACTGGAAAAATGGCTCTACAGTAGAAAAACCGGCTTGGCGCAACATCCTGATGTTTTCGTCCATTGAAAATGGAATAAGAATATTTTCAAGGGCCTCTCGTTTTCGGGTGATTTCAATTTCGGAATAGCCCTGGCTTTTTTTGAAATCGAGATAAAAATCAATGAAGAAGCGGTTAATTCGCGAGTCATGGAAGATGACTTTTTCGCTGACGATCATAACGCCGCCGGGCCGCAACGACTGATAGAGTTTGGCTGTCAACCGCTGCCGATCCATGGGACGGACGAACTGCAAGGTGTAATTGAGTAGAAATGCGCCCACGTCTTTAACATCAAGATCCAGGATGTTTTTTTCTTCGAAACTGAGTCTATCCTGTTTGCCGAACATTTCAGCCTTTAAAGCAGCTTTTTTGATCATGGCCCGGGAGTTGTCGATTCCGGTAAAGCGCAGCTCCTGCATCTCAAGTCTTCTGGCAAGTTCAAGCAGGGTCGAGCCGGTAGAGCAGCCGAGATCAATAACGAGATCTTTTTCCCGGAGAAATGCGGCGAGAATATGACTGCTCATGTCGATGACCTGGCGGTAACAGGGAACCGAGCGGGCCAGCATATCGTCAAAGACCTCGACAACACGATGGTTGAAGCTGAAATCGTTGCGGCTTGAGTCCTGTTCGAAAAGGTTATCTTTGCTCATTCGTAAGTTTACCAGGGATACTGGTTTACGGTAACCTCATCCTTATTTTTTGAGATCGGCAAGACATTTTCGTAAGGACCTTTCATGGGCATGGCCGGCAAAATGGAGAGGGCTTTCACTGCTTACCGGATCAAAACTGCTGGGGTCGGCCAGGCAGAGAAATTGGAGTTCGCAGGCAATGCATTCCAGCGCCTCTTCCTCAGTCAGGCCGATGAGTTTGGGGATAATCTGCCAGGTGGCGCCGCAGGAGGCGCCGCGCAGGACTTTGAGTTCCTTGATGCGATTGTTTTCAACCTTGGCGCTGAACTCAGGAACGCCGAACTGTTCGCCGTAAGCGCCCAGACCTTTGAGGCGACCAAGGCCGCAGCAGGTGAAAGGAGTGATGGCTCCCAATGCTTTTTTGCCGGAGGCAATAACGGGAATTTTTTTGGCCTTGCAGATGGAAACCAGGTAATCAAGCAGGTCGGGATGTTTAAGAAAGGAGATAACCAGGTCGGCGCTGAAGTTGCCCGAGATAAACTCCTCGGGTTCGTCAATCAGTTCAGGGAGGGATTCAACGATATTGATAATCCGGGTAATTTCTATTTGTTGGCCATAATCGCAAATGCCCTGGACTTTAGCCTTGCCTGATCCCTGTTCCTGAAAGACGACAATTTTGGTGATCGGGTCTTCTCCCAGCTGTTTCATGATAAGATTGGTTGGACTGGCCGGTTTGGCCAGTTTTGTTTCAACCGTTAAACGAATAAAATTGGTTAAATAGATTTTAGTGAGTCATGTGGCTGAATTCATTCTCAAAGCCAGCCCCGAAGGTTTGATTGAGATCAATCAGCATGGCAGCCTTGGCAGATTCCACTTTTTCGTAAGAAACACCAAGCAACAAAGCAATGTCGTCAATTCCCCGACCTTTGCCGAAGTAATACTCGGCAATGATCATCTGGAGGAAATCGTCAATAATAATCGATTTCAAAGCCTGTTCAACAGCAGAAAGGACCCGGCACGCCTGTTCCAGGGTTTTACCCTTTGCCAGTTCTTCCTCCAGTTTTTTGATTGCACCCTCATAAAGGGTATCATCTTCAAGAAAATCGATATTTTCATGATCGGGTAACCAGGAAGCCATTCAAGATCTCCGTTTTAATATATTTTCAATAGCCAAAGGTTTAATCAGATGACACTGCGACTTTTGTATTTAAAGATTAACAAATCAACGCAAGAAACGATAGCAGAAAATACAGGGATATCCAAGATGAAATTAACTCTTTTTTGGATTGAAGATTTTTCAAAAATTATAAATTAACTACAGTCACATTGATAACTAATTGTAATAAATATATTTTTAAGTTGTCTTAGTGTTTTCTGCTGTGAAAAAAAGATTTTTGATGAAGGCTGTAAGAAATGTGTTCTGAAAAATATGGATCATGTTGATGAAATGATTCGACAGGGTTATTATGGGGGTTAATGTGAAAATGCAAGAAAAATGAATTTGAAATTTGAAAGCTAAGGGCTCGCTCAGAACGCCAATTTATTTCTGAGCGAGCCCTGAGGATGGTGAATGATGAGTACTTGGTTTGTCGCTGTTAACGGTCAATCAACGGGGCCTTACTCCGGTGAGCAGATCGTCAAGAATCTGGCTGCAGGACTCTATACCCTTGAGACTCAAGTCTGGCAGGAAGGTTATGCCGACTGGCAGCCCATTGGTCGTGTTCCGGAGTTGCGCGGGACGTCCGGTTCTCAACAATCATCTGCGGCATCTTCCCCTGTCTTGTCAGGCCGGATGGCCCATGAAATTGATTATGAAATTTTTGGCCACGAGATGCAGTTTGTCGAGATTGAACTTGATCAGGGAGAAAGCGCAGTTGCCGAGGCCGGCGCCATGATGTATATGGATGACGGCATAGTCATGGAGACGGTTTTTGGCGATGGCAGCGGTCCGTCTCAGTCCGGCGGTTTTATGGATAAGCTGCTTGGTGCCGGAAAAAGGCTTATTACCGGTGAGAGCCTTTTTTGTACGGTTTTTACCAGCCAGGTTCCCGGCAAAACAAGGGTTGCCTTTTCCTCGCCTTATCCCGGCAAAATTATTCCCCTTGATCTAAAAGACTTTGGCGGTATGGTGATCTGCCAGAAAGACGCCTTTCTCTGCGCCGCCAAGGGTGTTTCCATCGGCATTCATTTTCAAAAAAAGATCGGTACGGCCCTGTTTGGCGGTGAAGGATTTATTATGCAGAAACTGGAGGGTGACGGTCATGTCTTCATTCATGCCGGTGGGATGATTATAGAGAAAGAGCTTGCCGCCGGTGAAACATTACGGGTGGATACAGGCTGTCTGGCGGCACTGACGCAAACCGTCAATTACGATATTCAAACCGTCGGCGGGATCAAGTCTTCCATTTTTGGCGGTGAGGGTTTTTTCTTTGCCGTGCTCACGGGACCGGGACATGTATGGCTGCAGTCTCTGCCTTTTTCCAGGTTGTCCGGCAAAATTCTCCAGGCTGCGCCCCAGGCCGGCGGTCGGAGCCAGGGCGAAGGTTCGGTGCTCGGCGGCGTCGGTAGGCTGTTTCAGGATTGAAAAGAAAAGCGGGGAAATGAAACAGCTTTAAAAAAGGAAACTGACATGATGATTCATGCTCATGAGAGAAGCGAGACCGGCAAGGATAAGAGAGTTGCTCTGGTGGTGGAATACGATCCTCTGGTGCGTAAATCATTGTCCTTTTTTCTTGAACAGAAGGGTTTTATTGTTTTTAATACAGGCAATGTTGAAAAGGCAATCGATTTAGTCACGCAAGAATATCCACACTTGATTTTACTGGATGCTGGGTTGCCCGGTAATGAAAATTGCCGGTTCTCTCTTGTTCTGAAAAAATGTGATAACAATCCCGTTGTCATTGTTGTCGGAGAGGAAGGGGAGAGTACAATAGAAGAGGCTTTCAGGGCCGGCGCCGATGATTTTATCTGCAAGCCGGTCCATTTTTCTCTCATAGGTTTTCGAATTAATCATTTATTGGAGAAAAGACAGGCGGCGATTGAATTAGGAGAGTTTGTAGGTCGTCTGGAACGGAGAAACCGTGATCTACAGGATTTTACTCATGTTGTTTCCCATGACTTGCAGGAGCCACTGCATCTGATTCTTGCCTTTGCCCAGCGGATACGAACTAAAACGGGCATAGAACTGAATGAGCGGGCCCGTCTGTATCTGGAGCGGATTGAATCCTCTGCCGGCAGGATGCAGGAACTGATCGACGGTCTTCTTCTTTATTCCAGGGTCACCACCCGGACCCAGGAGTTTGAGAGAGTCGATCTGGACGCTGTGGTGCATGATGTCCTGGCTGATCTTGAAGTGAAAATTGAACAGTTGGGTGCGGAAATCAAATTTCAACAACTCGGCAGCATTGAGGCCGATTCCCTGCAGATGCGCCAGTTGTTCCAGAACCTGATCGGCAATGCCCTCAAATATGCCAACCATAACAGGATTCCCGAGGTGTCGATTTATGCATTGCCGCGGAAGAGTGAATCCGGCAGCGGACCTATGTTTGAAATCGTGATTGAGGATAACGGAATTGGTTTTAATGAGAATTTTTCTGAACAGATATTCGGTATTTTTCAGCGATTGCATGGCCGATCCCAGTATCAGGGAACCGGCATCGGGCTTGCGCTCTGCAAAAAGATTGTTGAGCGCCATCACGGCTCGATCTATGCCGCCAGTGAGGTGGGAGTGGGTTCCCGTTTCACTGTTGTTCTTCCTGCGGAGCAGAAAAAGGCGGTTGACTAGACCCTTTATTTGAAATTTACAACAACCCCGGAACATACACGGTCAGCTTGACTGTGACCGGCCCTGGAGGGTCTGATACGGATAGTGAAAATGATTATATAACTGTTGAAACGCGAGTCATGCCGGGAATACTCTTGCTGCTGCTTAACGATTAACATCTATGCGTTTACATTACATAAATGGTAGATGAATCTCATTTCGTCCGCATATTTCACAAGGGTGGTTGTCGGTGCGCCTGGAGGGAAATTGTCGAAAAAATTTAATTTGTGAAAATATTGGAAAAAGATTTAATATGATGGTAATATTAATCGTGTTGCAACTGAAATAAAAAGAGCCAGATAATTTAATGTCTTGTTTGAACAGTTTCACTATTGTCTGGTTCTTTTTGTGTTAAAGTGGTAATCTTTTAACTAAGAATAATAAAATTTATGGAGGTGAAACAATGTTTAAAAAAGTTATCTTTCTGTTGGCTGGTTTGTCGTTATTTGTAGGTTCCGTGAGTACCGTCCTTGCAGCTGATGATTGGTACAGCTCTTGTTCAATTGTGAGACTGGGAGCTGTAGAGGATCAAAAAGTTCTTATCAAATTGAGTAATGACGATTTTGATGAGAACTGGTTTGAAATTACATCTACTGTTGGAGTTGACAGGGGATTGGCCGTTTTGTTAACAGCGATGTCTTTGGATAAAAAGGTAAAAATTAAGGCTGATCTTGATGATGGCAATACTTATAATGAAATAAAAATAATATACTTAGACAACTAGTGTTTTGGGGATGATGAGACAGATTCATTGAGTCTCCTTGATCATAGGTATTTTTATTAGGGTATTCTCAAATTGGTTGAGAATACCCTAATTTTTTTCTCTTTATTCACTGGATCTCTTATTAAGAAGAGTTTTCTGTAACTGGCTGCTGTGTTCTCTTGTAAGCAGTTCTGCGATGAAGACTTCAAGTTTCCTGATTGAAATCGTATTCGGAGGCAATTTTTGCAGCTACCTTTCGGATAAGTTCCTTTTTCGTTTTTTTAGAAAGACGTTTCCAGTTTGAAAATTGTTTTTTCAGTTGTTTTCGTACAATAAGCTTGATACTCTTGTGATGCATGCAAAGCCTCTGTTTTGGTCGGAGTTTCCCGTCATTATAGAGGCTTTTTTATTTTAATTAATCAGCAAGACAACCGGGGTGAAGATTCCGGCATTTTGATTATATGAAAGTCTCTTACAGAGGCACAGAGTTCACAGAGTTTTTTTTGCGTCTCTGCGAGAGATTAACTTTTATTTCTCGATGTCTTATTTCATTCGTTTATCGGTTGTGCCGGTTTGCCGGGATGGCCGTTACTTAGAAGTGGAAAGGAATTGGAGAAAAAATATAAACTTTGTGCGCAACAATAAAAAAATGCCCAAAAAAGATTAGATGCTTTCTATAATTCTTCCTCATAGCGCATAACAGAGTCTTTGGGTAAAGTTAGGTAAGCGTTCACCAGCACCTCACGGAGTCTTCGCTTACCTCTTTGCCCGTTTAAGCATTGTCGCATAGAAGGGGCTATAGCGCCAAGACTCAAACGAACAGGTAAGCGAGGAACGAGACTCCGAATCTGAGGCACTGATGAACGCTTACAGGATAGAGGTTTTCGTAAAATTACTAGTTCCCGGTGAACGGTTACAAAGTTAGCATATTGTTGCGTTGGACAGGTTTATGAAAAGATTGTTATTTGCCATAAATGTTGATTGGTATTTTAATCTGCACTGGAAGGAGCGGGTTTTGTCGAATATGACCAAAGGGTATGAGGTTCATCTCTGTCTTGCGAAAACGGATGCTACTTTCCATTGTGAAAACTGTGAAAATAAATTTGTTACAATCAACCGCTCAAGTATTGGCATATTAAGTAATATCAAGTCGTTACTGTCTTTATTTAAGATTTTTAGAGACGTAAAACCAGATCTTATTCACTCTGTGACTGTGAAGCCAAATCTTTTTTACGGCTTCTTCGCTCGGATTTTTTCAATTCCTATTGTCATCACTATCCCTGGATTGGGAACAGTTTTTAGTTCGTCTGGATGGAAGTATGCTTTGCTTAGACAATTAATTATTTTTTTGTATAAGTGCGCAGGGAAAAATGACAAATCATTTTTTGTTTTTGAGAATTCTGCCGACATGCAGCAATTTATTAATTGTGGTATTTGTGATAAGCAAAGCTGTTCGCTCGTATCTGGTGCAGGGGTGGATATCCATAGCTTTCGCTATACCCCTGAGCGGGATTTTGCCAGGAGTCCGTTGAGGGTCCTTTTTGCTGGTCGTCTTCTTTACGGAAAGGGGTTGGAGGATCTTATTAATGCAGTTCAAAAGTTAAGAGCAAAAGGAAAAAATGTTCGATTGGATGTTGCCGGAATTATTGACTCCGACTCCAGGGAAGCAATTTCTTTGTCCCAAATAGAAGAATGGTCAAAACTTGACGAAATTAATTGGTTAGGGCAGGTTGAAGATATGGCAGGCCTGCTTAACGAAGTTCATATTGTTGCTTTACCGACTCGTTATGGTGAAGGCTTGCCACGCATTCTCCTTGAAGCTTCTGCCTGTGGTAGACCTGTAATAACCACTGATATTCCTGGATGCCGCGATTTTGTTGAAAATGGGGTTAATGGAATTCTTGTTACACCAGGTGTCATTGATCAGCTGGTTTTTGCCATTGAATCGCTGGAGAGTGTGGAGGTGAGAAAAAAAATGGGGAGAGCAGGGCGCCGAAAAGTTGAAAGAGATTATACAAGCAAAAAAGTGATTCAATATTATTCAAATATTTATAGCAATCTCATGACGGGAGTTTGAATAAATATGGTGCATGTTATTACATTTGTCACCTCAAAAATCGATTACTAATCATTTTTCCCTACCAGTTTTTCTAATGAACCATTTAATATTAAGATTGTTGCGTCACAAGACGATCAGACCATTTTGGCATATTTGCATATATGTCATCACCCTTCCATTGTATTTCATAGGATTTATTATCCCTAAGAGTTCTACCCTGTGGGTTTTTGCTAATACTTTTGGATACAAAGACAATGCTCGGTATCTATTTGAGTATGTCCGTGAGCATCACCCGGAGATTACTCCCATCTGGATCTCAAAAAATAAGTATAATTCTGTTGAGATCGACACATGCCATTTTTATTTAAGCCTTATGGGTATATGGTTACAATACCGTGCAGGTATTTTTTTTGTTTCTACCGGTTTCGGAGATCTTGCTCGCTTTACTCAGGCAAATACAAAAATTATTCAGCTTTGGCATGCAATTACAATAAAACACATTCTTTTAGATTCTCTGGAGTCACTCCCTTTTCCCGAAAAAAATAAAATACTGAATACTATTGCACGAACAATATTAAGGTTAAATCTTAAAAGATATTCTTTGGTCATTGCTTCCTCTACGCAAGTACAAAAACGACTTAAATCTGCATTCGGATTAACTAAAGAAAAAATCCCTATTACCGGTTACCCTCGCCACGACATCATCATAACATATTCTAATCAATTGAGAAAACGTATTTTATACGCACCGACATGGCGAGCAGACATAAATAAAGCTCGTTCTATAATTACTTCAATATGTAATAATGAATTTTTGAGAGGAATTAGCAAAATTGGCTATGAATTGTTGATATCCATTCACCCTTTGAATGTCTCAATACAAGAGTCAATTAGAAAAGATTTGAGAGATTCAATAGACTTCATTTCAAGTGATCACGATATAAATATTGAACTTGCCCGTAGCGAAATCCTAATTACTGATTATTCAAGTATTGCGATTGATTTTAGTCTGCTCAATCGGAAAGTTATTTTTTTTGCGCCTGACTTACATGAATATCTATTATCCAGAGGACTTTATCCTGAATTTGAAGAATTAATTAAAAATAAAGGGGTCAGTAGCAGCGCAGAAGTCTTGAATCTTATTATGGAAACAGAGAATGATAGCCTAATGTTGAATAATGATAATGTTTTTTTTAAATATCGAGACACTTTAGCGAGAAAACGTATTGTTTCTACAGTACTGGATTTGGCTTAATTTCTTACCAAACGTAAGCGGTCAGAGGCAGCGAATCTTGCCGCGATCAGGGGCGTTTAACATAGAGGGATAGTCACCCGCCCTGCTTGCAACAGGTAAGCGAACGTAGTGAGACTCCGATCTTCACCACCTGTGATCGCTTACAGAACAGGAATTCTTCAAAAACTTGGGTATTTTACCCGTAACCGTTCACCAGATCACTAATTTACGGGAGCCACAGTCCTTGTAACCGTTTACCAGTACCTTAGGTACGTTCATTTAGTCCTGCGAAGCATACTGGTGTTATTCAAGCAGGTCGAAATGGACGAAGATGAGGTGCTGGTGAACGGTTACTTTTACCCCGTGATTGGTTGCCCATCAACGACATCATTTTTTTTATGCACA
>JAOZOY010000160.1 GCA_029933005.1 Deltaproteobacteria bacterium | reverse complement strand
ATATTTCCGAAATGGATTTAGAGCTTTTGCAAGAAAGGGCAATGATTGAAGGCCTTCCCTATTGTCACTGACCGCCCTAAAAGAGCCACCCATGATCGGGTTAATGGAGCCACTAAAAAGTGGTTAAATCAGGGTTTCGGTGAGGGTTATTTTTTACCGTTTTTTGGGTTTGTATTCAATGGCTTTTTTTGTATTTTTGACATGGGCCTTGGCGTCCGATAACTTTTGCCGTCAAGAATGAGCCGATAGGCTCCATGTCGTAGCCGGTCCAAGGTGGCAGCGCCGATAATTTTATTAGGGAAAGCTTCTCCCCATTCCTGAAAATCAAGATTACTCGTTACGATGGTGGAACGGTTCTCATAACGTTCTGCGATAACTCCGTGGAGATCTTCATCCTGTGGCGGCAATAAAGGTTTCAGACCAAAATCATCAATGATCAAAAGATCGACCTTGATCAGGGCCTTGAGTTTACGATCATACGTATTTGTGGCCTTGGCAGCGTGGAGCTGCCCCAGCATTTTGGCCTGAGATATAAAGAGTACGTCCCTGCCCAGACGAACGGCACAATGACCGATTGCCTGGGCAAGATGACTTTTGCCCGTCCCGCAGGGTCCGGCAATAAGAAGAGAGACTTTTTCCTGCATGAACTGGCATGTTGCCAGGTCCATGACCATTTTTTTATCAATGGCTGTATTAAAGGTAAAATCAAAGGTCTCTAGAGTTTTTCCCGGTCTGAATCCTGCCCGGCGCAGGCGAAGGTCAAGTTTTCTGGAAGCCCGTCTGGCGGTTTCATCCTGGAGAAGCAGGCCCAGAAAGTCAGTATAGGATAGGGACTCGTCAATGGCCTGTTTATTTCTGACTTCCAGTGAATCAAGAAAGCCTGAAAGTCTAAGTTGCTTGAGCATAGGGGTAAGTTCGGGCATGGGGTTCATTTCATCCTCCTTTTATTATATCAGCAACCTATTGGTATCTCGACAGAAAGTGCCGTCGCCTGTGTAAATATTACTGAGTTTTTCTGCACTCTTTACAGGCAGTTCGGTTTGATCCAGCTCCTTTACCAGGATGGTTTTGACGGTCCGGTAGCGCGGGTTGTCATAGAACAGAGCCCGTTTACAGGCAGCGTCCAGACGATTTTTCCCGTACTTGTCTTTCAGCCTGATGATGCCCTGGGCTGCTCTCAGGTTATCGAGAACCCGATCGGCAAAAAGGCGATCAATCAGACACCGGCAAAAAGGACCGATATCATCCGCCTGCTTATTACACCACTGTGGATCGCGCATTTTATAGGCAATGGCATTTGAGGGCAGGTGGTCATCACATGTTGATTTGCCGCCAGGTTGTTTTTTTCTGGAATGGACTGCTATCAGCTGATGTTCTTTGAAAATTTTTATTGTCTGTTCCGTAGCCTGGAGCCAGAGTCTTTGATGGACATAGCGGTAGGGTGCGGAGTAATAAGATTTCTCGAACTGGATATGGCAGTTGCCATGCAGTTTGACCTGTGCCCAGTACGAATGTTCAGGAGGTCTATCTGGAAGTGGTTTCAGAAGATATTTTTCCGTCTCGTTAAAGAGTTTGATCGGCTGTTGTTTGGTTGTTCCATGTATCCTGACTGCGGCGATGTCGTTATTCCATTCCCGCAGTTGCCGGTTGGCATCTGCCAGTGAACGAAACTTTTTCAATGGCAGAAAGTTGTGTTTGACATACTTAACCCCGGCCTCGACAATACCCTTCTTTTTAGGTTCACGCGGGGGACAGGGGGAGATGAGGAAACCGTAGGCTTCGGCAATATCTGCATAGGAGCGTTGCACGGCTGGATCACGCCAGCAGGCCCTTGTAATGGCGGCTTTCGGGTTGTCGATCACAACCCTGTGAGGCATGCCGCCAAAAAACTTAAAAGCTCGACTGTGGCAGCCAAGCCAGGTGAGAATTTTTTGATCCTGTACCATCTCGACGTACTGATGACGGCTCCAGGCCAGAGTCATAACGAAAAACCAGGTCTTGAACTCTTCACCGGTTAAAATATCGACGATGACAGGACCTGCACCAAAATCGACCTGAGCGCTATCGCCAGGCTCGTGGTCAAGCATGACACTGGCTTCAGGCGGCTCTTTTTTCCTGAGCCTGTCCAGATAACGCCGGACGGCCGAGTAGCTGCTGGTAAAACCGTATTTTTCTTTAAGGGTTCTGTGAATGACGACGCCGGTAATACCTTGTTGATGCCAACTCTTAACCTGTTGAGCAAAAGGCTGAACTGAAGACTGCTGCTGTTTGTCTGGAGAGCCTGAAAGAACTTTGGCTAGTTGCTCATCATCCGGAAGTGGCGACGTTGTATCAAGCCAGCCGTGCTGCTTTGCCAGTAGCCTCAGCACGGATGCCTTTTTACGTCCAACAATCTTGGCTTTAGCCAGTTGACGATCTGATTCGCCCTGACGCATTCGAGCAAGTATGTGACGATATTCATGCATTTCGAATCTCCTGTTACCCATAGCAATGTTTCTCCTTTGAATTTAATGAAAAATAAAATCAAAGAAATCTACATTGATTATGGTAAGATCCGAAATCCTGATTATGTGGCTCCTTTAACCCGGTCCTTGACTGGCTCCTTTAACCCGATCACGGGGTGGCTCCATTAGA
>JAOZOY010000031.1 GCA_029933005.1 Deltaproteobacteria bacterium | reverse complement strand
CATATAAATAAAAGAATTGTAGCGTTATTCCGGCATGTTGGCCGCAACATACTCGATCATTTGTGCGGGGGTGACAACCGGGCCGATAGTGGATTTCAACGCCAGCAGATCCCGTCTCCAGGTATCCAGAGTGTGAAAGAATTCAGAGGGCATCCCTTTTTCCTTGGCAAATTCTTCGATTGACAGATCCACCCGGCTGACGAGATTATCGATGTACAGGGAAAATTGTTGAGTATACGTCTCTCGCTCATAATCCTTGCCAATGACATCAGTAAACAATTTTTTCAAGTCACGATATTTGGGAATACAGCCGATAGGTGTCCAGATCGTCTCTACCTTGTTTTGATGCATCAGAGCCATGATCAGCATCCACACTTTCGTATCGCGTTTTTCTCCTACAAGGCCGTCTTTTTCCCCTGGGGCCAATGTTCCGCGGGCGCTTTTGTGCAGCCAGTAATTCACCTGAAAGCCGCTGGGCAGATTGTTTTCGTTAATATCCTGGTTCTCTCCAAAGGCTTTGTAATGTTTGATGTATTGCCCCAGGGGGCCTGGAAAGAAGGCTTCGTTGGCAAAGGGGGATCGTTTTTCTCTGCCGTCGGCACCGATTTCAGTGGCCGTGGTCGCAGAGCGAATAATCGCGCCATGGACAACGGTGTTCATCCAGTCATGGGCCATGACAATCGTCGGCATGGTCGTATAATCCCGGCCGCCGAAGAGCAAACCGCTCAGTTTAACTCCCTTGATATCTTCTGTGGCGGAATCATGATTTGCCAGTGCATCAAGGGAGATGGTGAATCGGGCATTTTTGTGAGAGGCGGGTTTGCCGGATTTTTTTGACCAGTCCCCGGCGAAATTTTTCCCCTTTTCGGGAAGTTCCCGTCCCATTCCTTCCCAGTATGGTTGCCGATTGTGCAACAGAAGGTTTGAAAAGATCACTTCTGTATCTTCGCCTTCCAGAACATCCATGGTTTCCGGGTCATCTGTTCGGTTTACCCCTTCTATGATGCCGAACATCCCTTTCTCCGGGTTTACGGCACGAACTTCGCCACTTTTAGAATCAATAAAGATCTTGGCCAGATCGTCACCAACCAGTGAGCTGCCGGTCATTGCCGTTCCGGTTTTGCCACAGCCGCTTGGATAAGCGCCGGCAAAATAAACCACATTGCCGTCAACTTCAAATCCGGTGACAAACATATGCTCATCCAGCCGTGTTCCGAAATGATTGCGGAGATTATTCATGTTGGCAAAACGGTGATTTATTTTTTTTGGGGCAATGGAGTTCCCGGCATACTGGTTGTTGGTGCTGTATGAGCGGAAACGTTCCACGTCCATATAAATACGTCTGTTCTGCAGATTAGCGGAAACGTTGGTTGATGTGATCTCACCGGTACTGTGATAGTTGATGAACAAATAGCCTTTTTTCTCAACATCCCTGGAGAATTCATCCGGATCCATCATGCGGTAAAGGAGAAATTCACTATGGGTTACATAATATGAATCCGTGATCTGCAAGGTCGGGTCAGCGACCGGACTGCCGATCGGCCCCCTTGAAATGAACGATACTATCAACTCTTTATCTTTCATTAAACCGTTCATGATGCCGCGGACTTCAAGCAAACCGGCCCGATGTTCTACCTTTTGCTGGAGAGAACTGATTGGGGTGTCATCATAAGCCAGATACTTTGTGTTGGCCGTATCGCGCCCCTGATCATCAGGGCCGTCAAAGTGGCAGGTATGTCCTTGAAAAGATAAAGGAGACTCTTCATTGTTTTTGAGTGCCTGGTGCCGGATATAGGCAATATCCTCTTCGGATCCGGTGTTGATGAAAATTGAAGAGGGATCGAGGCGGATAGCCCCGTTGAAGATCGGTGCAATCACTGCCGGACTGCAGAACATCAATTTGTCACAGTTACTTTCATCCATCAGACTGACAAGAAAGGTTTTCATCATTTCCAGTCTGAGAATATCCAGCTTGCCGCTTTGTGGAGAATTACCATCTTGTTTTTTATTTTCATTCTTCATATGAGGTCTCGCTTAAGGTGTTGTTTTTAGTCCAGTGATTCGAGCATGCTTAAAAATTCTGTAGGAGTGTATACTGGAATTTTTGATTTTTTGAAGTCCTTAATGTTTCTGGTAATAATGTACTCTGCTCCGGCATGTTTTGCTGATTCATGCATAATTGAATCTCCAAAGTCAGAAAATTTTAATTTTAATGCATTTTCTATAACTAACCTATTGACTGAGGCGACCTCAAAAAGTGCCATTATGGAATTAATGCTCTCAATAGCTTTTTTTTTGGCGAGATTTTTGAACAGGAGATAGTGAATTGTTGTAACCGTAGTGGCACAGAGAAAACCGTTAATTTCTGAACGTTCTACTCTGGACATTAGGTATGAAGCATGTTCAGAAAAAGGCTTACGATCCAAAAGAACATCTAGAATAATATTTGTATCAAAAAGTACTTTCATAAATATTTTTCATCCAGATAGTTTTTGTAATTTTTTTCAGAGAGCTTAGAATTTTTCAAAACTCCTTTCAGAGATTGAACAGTTGGGGTGAGAGAACAACTCTTTTTTAATTTTTCGTTTTTAATAATTATAAAAAAATCAGAGACAATTTTTGAGACTGATTTGCCTGTTTTGGCAGAATATTCTTTGGCAGATTCGATTAAATGATCATCAAGTCTTAATGTGAGTTTCGTGTTCATTGGCACTCTCTATTTTGTGGTGACGGATTGTTTTTTTAATAAGATACGGCACAAAGTGTGGAGTGTCAATATGCTTATGAGGAGAAGAAATTGTTTCGTTTTTATTCCAGTGCAGTCTCCCGCCCCCTTTTTTCATCCACCATGGTCAGGAGGAGTATACCCAGTATGAAAAAGAAGATGAGTGAAAGGATCGCGTTTCGTGAAGAGCCGCTCCAGTGGCGGATCATGGCAAAAATAAAAGGGCCCCAGACAGCGGAAAATTTATTGACCACCGAGTAGAAGCCGAAAAATTCCGCTGCTGAATTCATTGGGATCATGGAGGAGTAAAGGGAGCGGCTCATTGCCTGGGAACCACCGAGGACCAGACCGGCAATGGCACCGAGGATAAAGTACTCCGTTGCCGTGTGAATGAAATAGGCGTAAACAACCACCCCGCACCAAACCAGCAGGGAAAGCATGATGGCCTTTTTGGTTCCTGTTTTTCCGGAAATCCAGGCAAAGAAAAGAGAGCCCGGCACGGCGACGACCTGGACCAGCAGGAGTGTGATCATGAGCGCTGTTGCCGAAAGATGAAGCTCCTGTTTACCATAGATGGTGGCCATCAGGATAACAGTCTGAATACCTTCATTGTAAATGAGAAATGATGCCAGAAACAGGGCTGTATTGCGCAGTCCGCTTACCTGGCGCAAAGTCTGCCATACCCTGGAGACGCCAAAAACAAGGTAAGCAAAATTATTCGGAATGTTTTTGTCTTTACCCGGAAGTTTTCGAACGCTCTGCGGTTCTTTAAGATAACGGGCGGTAATCAGGGCAAAGCCGCCCCACCAGAGCGCGGCGGACAGCATGCCGATCCTGGCGGCTTCCGGTTGGCTGAGTCTGAAAAAATCATGGCAGGCCAGCAGGATCAGAGCGGTGCAAAATTGAATGGCTCCGCCAGCGTAACCGTAGGCAAAGCCCTTGCTGGAGATCCAGTCTTCCTGGCCGCTTTCGGCAATTTGCGGCAGAAAAGCGTCATAAAAGACATTGGCTCCGACAAAGCCGATCTGTGATATTACAAATAAAATGATGGTGGGCCAGACGTTTCCTTTGCCGCAGAAAGACAGAAAAATCGAGCTGACCACACCGAGATAACAAAAACTGAAAAGGAAACGTTTTTTTGCTGAACAGAAATCAGCGATTGCCCCCAGGCCGGGTGCCAGAAGGAAGATCACAAGGGCGGCGGCGGAAACCATGAATCCCCATAAAGTCTCAGCGGCATAGATCGTATCTCCGATGATAAATCCCTGGGGAGGAACCACAACCGTGGCAAAATAGAGCGGCAGAATAGCAACGGCCACGGTGGTGATATAGGCGGAGTTTGCCCAGTCGTACATGGCCCAGCCAAAGATGACTTTCGGGTCGCCGCGGACTGTCTGGCCCGTGGCGGGAAGGGGGCTTTTTTTTAAAAGTTTTGACATATAAAAAGAGGAAAATAAAATTCAATATCTAAACAGGAATATTATGGCCTTTATACAGCTCCCTGATCTGCCCGGCATAGCGCGTTTCGATCTCATGCCGCTTCAGTTTAAAAGTGGGGGTAAGAAGGCCGTTGTCAATCGTCCATTTGTCAAGAAGAAGAGAGACGGCGTGAATCCGGGCATAAGCCGGGAATTTATGTAACAGTCCCTCAATTTTGCTGAGCACGGCCTGTCGTGCAGACGGGTTCTGCAGTGATGCCGGATCATTTCCGTCAAGCCTCAGCTCCTGTGCCAGTTTTTTCCAGGATTCAGGGTGTAAGGCAAGTAACGCGCCGATATAGGGTTTACCCTCGCCAACCACCATAACCTGATTGACGAGAGGGTCATTTGCAATGGTTGTTTCCAGATCAACGGGAGGCACCTTTTCTCCGGTGGAAGTCACCAGGATCTCCTTGAGCCGTCCCCGGATAAAGATGACCTGATCTTTGATTTCCACCACGTCTCCGGTATGGAGCCAGCCGTTATTATCAAAAGCATCATTGGTTTTTTCGGGAAGATTCCAGTAGCCCAGCATCAGACCGGGACTTTTTACCAGCAGTTCCTGGTCAGGGCCGATTCGGCATTGGACACCGGGAAGGGGCAGTCCTACCGAGGAGGGAATATTATCTGCCAGGGTATTGGCGCTGACAACCGGCGCCGTTTCGGTGAGTCCATAACCCTGGATCAGGGGAAAGCCCAGGCTGAGAAAAAATCTGGATATATTTTCTTGCAGCGGTGCGCCTCCACTCACCGCAAGACGGATTCTGCCGCCAAGTTTGTTGATGATTTTATTCGCCACAAGGAGTTTCAACACAGGCCAGAGAATGCGTTGCCGGGTTGAAAATGAACAGCGTCCCTGGGAGGACTGGAAACGTTGCCAGCCGATGTCCAGGGTGAGCTGGAACAGTTTGCGGGTCAGTTCCCCTTTTTGTTCCAGTTGTTTGATGACTTTGGCGTAGATCCGTTCGTAGATGCGGGGCACCGAGATGATAATTGTCGGCCGGATGGTCAGCATGTCTTCGACCAAGTCCTGCATGGAGCGGGTATAGGCCACCGAACTGCCGGTCATCATGGGAATATAATAGCCCACCGTACGTTCAAAGGTATGGGAGAGGGGAAGAAAGGAGAGCAGCACGTCATTTGTATAGGTGGGGATAACCTGGTGGATGGCTTCCGCGTTCCAGAGGATATTTCTGTGGGAGAGCATTACACCCTTGGGAGAGCCGGTGGTGCCGGAGGTGTAGACGATGGTGGCCAGATCGTCTGGATACGCGGCCATGCTGGTCATTTTTTCTGCCTGTTCAGGCAGCCAGTCCGCAACCATGACGGGAACAAGATTTGTTTTTTTCGGCTGGTTGGCAAGATGGGTGGGGTCACTTCTCAGGCAAAGAACTTTTTGCAGATCATGCAAGGTGGCACTGTGCGGGGTCAGTTTATGCCATTGCTCCGTGGTTTCCATGAGAATCAGTCTGCTTCCCGAGTCCCTGAGAAGATAAACGATGTTTTCCGGACTGTCCCAGGTGTAAAGGGGAACCACAACAAGTCCCAGGGAAAGTGCCGCCTGTTCAAAACAGACCCAGTCGATACAGTTCGATAGCAGAAGGGCCACCCTGTCTCCGGCGGCTGGATTTTCTTTTTTCAGCCCCGCCCGCCATCGTGCCGCCCGCTCTCCTGTCTCCTGCCATGAATAGTTCAGCCATTTTTTTTGTTGCCGGTCAAACTGATGGTAGGCGGGAAGGTTTGGAGTCCGCTCGATTCTACGGTAGAAAAGCCCGGAAAGTGTTGTGGCCTCGGATGCGGAAATCATGGCCAGAGTTCGGATTTTGGAATGCGCATTTCGGGTGCTGTAAGAACTTCCGCAATCCCGGATCCGCAATGATTTGTTTTGTCCATAATTCGTAACTTTTTACTCTAATTTCATCAACGGCAGTTTAGGTTTTGCCGGCTTGGTTTTCTTATCTCCATTTCCGACAAAGACCTGTAGACTCCGGCAAGGTCCGGTTCGCCGGTATGGCGCAGGATTTCCGTGCGGATCAAACCGCGCAGTTTGACAGCCGCTGACCAGTCATTGTCGTCAGGGAAAACGGGTTGGCCGATTGTGACGCTCACCGGGCCTCTTCTTATAAACCAGGAACCTGAACGAAGTTTGTTTCTGGTACCGCGGATCGTCACTGGGATGATTGGAACCTCGGCCTGGGCTGCGATCAGGAAGGCCCCCATGCGAAAAGGCAGCAGGCCGGGCATGCGTTGCAGGGTTCCTTCCGGGAAAAAGAGAGGTGTCTTGCCACCCTTGGTAAGATGTGAGATTTTTCTGGCATCTTCCACGCCCCGTTCCATGTCAAAACGGTCCACCAGGATCACATCAAGCCGGGAAAGGAGAAGGCGGGCCAGGAGTTTTTCGGCCAATTCCGCTTTTGCCACAAAACTGCATGGCGATGGCAGGGTGGCCATGAGGACAAGCGCGTCCAGATAGCTCATATGATTTGATGCGACCAGAAAAGATTGGTCTTGCGGCACATTTCCGGCGCCGCGCACCGTCAGCCTGGTTCCGGAAAGAAGAATAATCAGCCTGGCCGCCCTCCGGGTCAGAGACCACCTCCATCCCGGGGAGGGCAGAATCATGATCAGCAGCCAGACGAGGGTGCCAACCAGGCCGAACAGGGTCCAGCAGTAGCCGGAATACACTGTTTCGCTTATCTGGCGCATGCTTCTGCGCAACTGGGGCAGGATTCCGGAGAGAGCAAGACGGGCAACCTGGGACCATACCGCCCGTTTTGCTTTGCCTATATTTCCCTTTTCAAAGACATCCCGGCTTGCGGTGCGCCGAATTTTTCCGCTTGAGGTCTTTAAAACCGTACCCGGCGGGGCGATGATGATCTCGTCGGGGGGCATTTCCAGAAGATCAACAGCCACACTTGTGATCTTTTTTTTCAGCTCTACCACGGTTTCTGCATTTTTTGTCCTGGATTCCGCCAGGACGATGACGCGCTCCGTGCCCGATTCCTCGTCCTTACTGCCGAATACCGCAACACATCCCTTGCGGATCCCGGCAATGTCGCCCACAGCCTCTTCAAGTTCATGGGGATAGATGTTTCTGCCGCCCCTGATGATGATATCCTTGACCCGGCTGGTGATGTAGATATCTCCCCCGGCAATATAGGCAAGATCGCCGGAATCAAGCCATTCTCCATAGAAGAGTTCGCGGGTCTGATCCGGGTTGCGGAAATAGCCGCTGGTCACCGATGGCCCTTTAAACTGCAGTCTGCCTTCCTGCCTTTCAGGGAGTTCCCTGCCGTTTTTATCGACGATTTTGATCTGATGTTTTGGAAGAGGCTGGCCGCAGGCCACAAATTGCAAAACGGAATTTTCTTCCCGGGCCGGAGTCGCCATGCCTGAGTTTATGAAGGTCTCTCGCTTGATACGGTCGATGACCGGTCCCCGTCCAAGGGGAGGAAAGGCCAGGCCTACGGAAGATTCCGCCAGTCCGTAAACCGGGGTCATGGCCTCTATTTGGAAGCCATAATGCTTGAATCGTTGATTGAAATTCGTGATGGTTTGCGGACTGACCGGCTCGGCGCCGTTAAAGGAGAGGCGCCAGGAACTAAGATCAAGACCCTGGATGGCCTTGTCATTGATGCGCTGGGAACAGAGTTCGTAGCCGAAATTAGGTGAAGCCGAAAGAGTCCCGCCGTATTTGTGGATGGCCCAGAGCCAGCGTTCCGGCCGGGCCAGAAAGGAGAGAGGGGACATGATGACAAGACGGCAGCCGTAATAGAGGCTGCCAAACCAGGCGCCGATCAGCCCCATGTCATGATAGAGGGGCAGCCAGCTGACAAAAACATCGGCCGAGGTGGCTCTGATCGTCTGTCCCATGGCCCGGATATTGGCCAGCAAATTGGCATGGCTGAGAACAACGCCTTTGGGATCGCCGGTGGAGCCGGAGGTGTACTGTAAAAAGGCGATGTCATCGGCCTGAATCGGGGTTGGAGTGAATTTCTCTTCCCGGCCTGTAAGTTCCTCCACTGTTTTGATTTGATTAAGAGTTTTGACCCGGGCCTTGAGGAAGCGGGCAATGGGTTTAACCTCGTTGATTGTAATCAGGATTTTTGCGCCAGCATTTTTTAAAATTCCCTGATGGCGTCTCAAATGCTCTTCAATCTGGGTGGGACGCGCCGGCGGATACAGCGGCACTGGGATGGCTCCGGCCAGAAGAATGCCGAAAAAACTGAAAAAATAATTCAGGCTGGTGGGCAGCATGATGGCCGCCGTGTCACCTGGTTCCAGGGTATACTGTTGGAGTCCGGCAGCGACCTTCTCCGCACCTTTTAGCAGCTCGCCGAAAGTAAGTTTTGTTTCTTCATGCTGGGAAAGCAGAATAATGTGGCTGCGGTCCGGATGAGATCCGACATGGGCCTGGAGGACTTCGACAAGGGTCTGAGCATTATGGGGAGACAGGTCGATTTTTTCTGATGACAATGGTGCGGAAGCCGGGATGACCGGAGAACCTGGTATCCTTTTTTTTGATCTGTCAAGATGTCTCAGCAGGTCTCTTGGCGTTTCGGCGGTGGCCAGCACCTTTTCGGGCAAGGTGAGGTTGAAAGTATGTTCCAGACGGTCAAGGAGTTCCATCCGGGCAAGACTGTCAAGACCTAAATCACGATCCATGGAGCTGTCAAGGCTGACAACAGGAGGGTCTATTTCGGGATGCAGCTCTTTCATCAGTCCGCGGATGACGAGCAGGAGAGCTTCTTGTCTGTCAACTGAGCCGTCGTTCGGTTTGCGGTTCACAGAAGTCATGATCCTTTTGCATCAGGCAGGGATGCTTTAGGTGGAAATTGAGAAAACGGCTATTTTCCGGAAGTTGTTGATTGAGTATTACTTAATGCCATTAACTTAGGGGGCTGTTACGAAAAAGGCCCCCTTGGAAAAAAGGGGATTCAGGAGGGTTTTTCGTAATTTTGTAGACCCCGGTGAACGGTTACGGTTTTTCAGCCTGCTAATGAAATCGAAATGAATTTACTAAGAACAGATCAAGATTGCAAGAGGGCCGTTAAGGCCGGCCCTCCTGCGGAATGAAAAAGGGGGAGGGAACGATCTTATTTGGCATCGGTTTCCGAATACATGTGGACATCCTGTTGCGGGTAAGGAATGCTGATGCCTTTTTTATCAAATGCAAGTTTGATTTTTTCGGTTAGATCAAAACGCACATCCCAGTAGTCGACCGTTTTCACCCAGGGCCGGACCACAAAGTTTACACTGCTGTCAGCAAGTTCGGATACGGCAATAGTGGGGGCGGGATCAGAGAGAATTCGGCTGTCCGCCTTGATCAGAGTCTCAAGAACACTCTTGGCCTCACCGATATTATCATCGTAGCCGATACCCATTACCAGGTCGATACGCCTGGTGGAGTTGCCAAATATATTAGTGATCGTACTCGTAGTTACGAGGTTGTTGGGAATAATGATTTTCTGGTTATCCTGGGTATTGAGGATGGTGTTGAAGATCGTGATGCTTTCCACCTTGCCGGTCACGCCGCCGGTAGTGACGAGATCCCCGATTTTGAAGGGACGGAACATGATGAGCATGACACCTGAGGCGAAGTTTGACAGGGAATCCTTGAGGGCCAGACCAATGGCCAGACCGGCAGCACCGATAATGGTCAGAAATGAGGTTGTATTAATTCCCAGTTGACCTGCTGCGGCAATGATGACCATAATAAATAAAGCATAGTAGACGATATGTCCCAGAAAAGAGCTCAGGGTTTCATCCACATTGTTTTTTTGCAGGATTGTACCGAGCAGTTTCGCAATACGGCGGGCAATCCATTTTCCGATCATAAAAACCAGGATCGCTCCGACAATCTTTAGAGAGTAGGTGGTAACGAAATATATTATCGAATCAATTATTTTTTCTATATCCACAAATTGTTTTAAAAATTTTTCCATGTTTTCCATGTTACTTTTTCCTTTGTCATTTGTTGTTTATTTTTTTAACCGCAAGCGCGCAAAATAAAATGGTAGCCAGAAGAAAAATAATTTTTTCCCTGATGTTTATTCTTCATTTTTAAATCAATTAATATTGGTTACTATATTCAGATTTTATTTGCAACAATATTAGTGACTTCTGAACAAGTGGGGTAAATAAATTTTTATTTTCTAGATCGAAGTCTGCACTTATCTCCGGCTAGAAACATGCCGGAATGACGAACTTACTAGGTGTTACGATTGTCATCCCCGAATGTAGTTATTGGGGATCCAGGAGTTCTACCACCACTTTTTGAGGTACCAATTGTATAATGTTCAGAAATCAGATTAATTCACAGAATTTTGATTGAGCCAGTCTTTCATAGCTGCCAGAGCTTTTTGAGACCTAAACGGGCCGCGCTCTCGTTTAGGCAATTTTTTGCCAATGGGTGGGAAAAGACCGAAGTTGATATTGGAAGGTTGGAACCGTTTGATTAAGGTTTCAGTGAGGTGGCGGATAAGAGCGCCGAAAGCAGTCTCGGGCGGTGGGACAACCGGTTGCTCCTTTTTGCTGAGACGAGCTGCATTGATACCGGCCAGCAGCCCCATGGCAGTAGATTCCACATAGCCCTCTACGCCTGTGAGTTGTCCGGCAAGGAGAAGATTCTTGTTTTTTTTGCATTGCAGAGTGGGTTGCAGTACTTCAGGGCCACAGACAAAGGTGTTGCGGTGAATGCTGCCCAGGCGGGCGAATTGTGCTTGTTCCATGCCGGGAATCATCCGGAATACCCGTTTCTGTTCGGAATAGGTCAGTTTGGTCTGAAAACCCACCATGTTGTGATGGGTTCCTTCCCTGTCTTCCATTCTCAGCTGGACAACAGCGTAAGGGGCGCGGCCGGTCCGGGGATCCGGCAGGCCGACAGGCTTCATCGGACCGAATCGCAGGGTATTGTCACCTCGTTCCTGCATCACCTCAATGGGCAGACAGCCTTCAAAGTATTTTTTCTTTTCAAATTCTTTGAGGGGGACTTTTTTCGCCGTGGCCAGGGCCTGGATGAAATTATCATATTCATCCCGGTTCATGGGACAGTTGAGATAATCACCTGGTCCGTCATCGTAACGCGATGCCTGGTAAATGATGTCACGATTCAGGGAATCGGTCTCGACAATCGGGGCAATGGCATCATAGAAGGAGAGATTTTGCCCGGTAAATTCCTGCAGGGAAGAAGCAAGAGGGCTTGAAGTAAGCGGACCGGTGGCAAGGATAGTCAGGTGGTCCGTGTCGGCGTCATCGGGCAGACGGGTGATCTCTTCACGGATCACTGTGATCAATGGGTGAGAGTTAATCTTTTCGGTGATGAAAGAGGCAAAAGAGTGGCGATCCACAGCCAGAGCCTTGCCGGCAGGCACGGAAGTGGCGTTAGCCGCCTGCATAATGAGTGAATCAAGAAGCCGCATCTCCTCTTTCAGCAGACCCACCGCGGAATCAGGGTTAGCGGAGCGGAAAGAGTTGCTGCAGACCAGCTCGGCCAGCATCTCGGACGAATGGACCGGGCTGAATTTCAGCGGTTTCATGTCGTAGAGGATGACCGGGCAATCTCGTTTAGCAGTCTGCCAGGCCGCCTCACAGCCAGCCAGGCCGCCGCCGATGATGGTTATTTTTTTCTCGGTCATGGAAATAGGTCTCCTGGAAGCATGATTTTTTTACCAGGGATCCGGGGATATAAAAAATAAATTCTTAAATTACCAGGTGTTTGTGAAATTTTTCCCTAAAACCCCCTTTAAAAAGGGGGGAATAGGGGAATTTATTAAAATATACAGAAAATGAGCAATTGCAAATGTCGTAAAAGACTACAGCCGCAGTTCCTTCTGAATGGCTGCAACCACGATATCGCTTGAAATACCGGTGATGTTGTGAAATTTGCCTTCTTTTTCGTAAAAGCCGACCAAGGGGGCTGTTTTTTCGTTATAGACGTCAAGGCGGTGGCCGATGGCTTTCTCGGTTTCGTCGGCCCGCTGGATAACCGGGCTGCCGCATTTATCACAGATTCCTTCTTTTTTGGGAGGATTACTCTTGACGTTGTAAATGGCTTGACATTCAGGATTTTCACAGGTTCTCCTGGTGCAGAGTCGGTCAAAAATTACATCACGGGGCACATCGATGTTCACCACCATGTCGAGATCAATATCCAGTTTTTTCAACAGTTCCTGCAAAGCCTCGGCCTGGGGAATGGTGCGGGGAAAGCCGTCAAGCAGGAAGCCTTTCTCACAGTCTGGTTCCTGGAGCCGTTTTTCCATAATTCCCATGATCAACTCATCCGGCACCAGATCGCCCCGGTTCATGTAGCCTTCAGCTTCCTTGCCAAGATCGGTTCCGGCTTGAACAGCACCGCGCAGGATATCCCCGGTTGAGATTTGGACGGAGCCGTCAATAGCAGTGAGCAATTTGGCCACGGTTCCCTTGCCGGCGCCTGGTGCGCCCAATAATATCAGTTTCATTTTATTCTCCTGTTTTTAATGTGATATGAACGTCTCTTACGGGACTCAAGTGGACACGGAGAAAAACAAGAAAGTATAACCCTGTGTTCTCTACGGCTTATTCATGCTTCAGCCATGGGGGTCGTTGAGTTTTTAGTAGGAGACAGATATTAATCTCTTCAAAAATTGAACATGATAATATACACAATTTTTATATCTAAGAAATCAATTTTTTGGGAATTTTACTAAAAAAGAGCCTGCCGAGGTGAACTGCTTGCAGTCGTTATAAAAAAAGCCGGCGATGAAAAGGCGCCGGCTTTTAAGATTCCGGTCAGGGAATCAGAAAGGAGAGAAAAATGAAAAAGAAAGTCTTAATGACTGCTTTTAATAGTGTAGACCCGTGGCATCAAAAAGTGTTCCAAAAAAAAGATTTTTTTTGATTTTTTTATGATGCCGGCCCCTTTCTTACGATTGTTTTGTCTAAGGGGAGGAATGAAAGGAACCCTGTTTTTCAGCTGTTTAATAGAAAAAATAAGACCGTTGCCAGGACGACGAAGACAAGTATCAGTATGACCTGTAATTTTGTGTTTCTTTCTTTTTTTCTTTCATGAAAGTTCGATTGGTATTTTTTTGTGCACAGAAGACTGCAGTCCATCTCTCCAGCCATAGCAAACAGGAAGTAAGATTTCACCAGCACCCCATCTGTGTGCCCAATGGAAATGCCCTTGAGGTACACGATCAGACCGGATCACAGGACTATTATAGTTCGCTGGCCTGCTCAGAGTTTCTGTTAAAGGGCTGAGTGAATATAGATATTTTGATTTTCAAAATCAGGGAAGAATAAGATTAAAGTGAGAGGACAAGCAAATTCAAAAGACCGATAAGAAAGCCAAGTATTCCGCCGAATAAATTGATGTATTTAAATTGCTCCTGCATGATGCCCATCAGGAGTCCCTCGAGACGGAGCAGATCCAGAGTATCCACCTTTCGGGTCACCATTCTCTTTATATTCAATGAATCAACCAGGCCCGGTATTTCCCGGATCAGAAGACCACTGAGTTGCTGCAGGAGGTATTCGGCAAAACTTTTTTGCACCTCCCTAGGCAATATGGCATTGAGTGGGCCGATGGGTTTGTCCAGCAGTTTTTTCTCCAGTGTGTCCACCACAACGGTTTCCAGCATTTTCTTTATCTTGGCGGAGCGGATGAGATTGACAATTTCCGTTGAAGTCCACTCTCTGCCACGGCTGACACTGTTCCGGCCGAAAAGATCAATGAGAATGTCATGCAGGGGGCGGCTGGCCTGGCTCTCCAGGCCTTGGCGCAGAAGCGAAGTAAGAGAGCGGGCTGTCTCCGGATTTTTTAAAATTTCAATAATCTGACGGCCGATGGTGACGCGAATCTCAGCAATTTGTTCCGGGCTGGCCTTTTCCAGCAATTGAGAACAGGGACGCGACAACATTTTCTCAGCCTTGGCGCAGATGATGGCCGTAATTTTATCCTGTACGGTTTCATCAAAAAGCCAGCTTGCGGCTTCTTCTCCCTTGCTGTCAAGATAATCGGTCACCTTTTCATAAATGGTTTTGCGGTTGATAAAATTGCCCAGCATGGCGCCCATGGGACCAAGGGAGGCGCTGAAATGGTCCACAGCCTTACAGATTGTATCGGCAATTTTGTCACGCATGGCCGGCTCCTGGATAAGTTGGGCCAGTTTTTTTAGAAGATGGGGTGTTTCCTGCTCAATTTTTTCCAGAAGAAAATTTTTGATTTCAGCGGGAACAAGGTCTGACAAAGGACGATCGTCCGCCAGGAAACGGTCAAATTTGTTATTAGCTGTTTTCGTTGCCCATTGTGTGAGACCGGGGCCGGCCATGAACTTCTCGAGTGTTGTTTCCAGAAAGATGTACAGATGTTCCTTGTTTTCCGAAGCGAGAAGGGTCTCCGGTGGCTGTTGGAGAAGATCATTGACCTGCCCGGAAAGCAGCAATTCAATCGTGGCGCCAAACTCGTCACTGTCAATATATTGGTGCATGACCTTGATAAAACGCAGCCTGATGATTTTGAGCGTGGCATCGAAATAGTTTTTAAACCGATGTGGAATAATGGTGCTGACCGGACCAAGATCCCTGTTCATCAACAGTCTGGCCCTGGCATCAATCATGTTTTTCAGTTTGTTCTGGAATCTTGCGCTGGTGATGGCCTGCTTGACATCTCGCGAGGTCAGCAGATGTTCACCGACCATTTCACCCATGTTTTCGGCAAGTTGATGTCTCTTGGACGGGATCACGCCCGGAGTCATGGGCACCCTGATACCGAGAATATGCCATTTTTTCAAGGGGCGAAACAGCATTTTAATGGCTACGTAATTGGTCATGTAGCCGATAAAGGCGCCTAGTACCGGTGGAGCAGCGTAATGGAGAAGAGAATTCATGAAATTATTTTGCTCAGTGTTTTATCAACTGCCAGGGCCTGTTTCATGCTGGACTCAAGGAAGTCTTTGGAGAGATAATTTGAATTTTTGTCAATCAGTCGACACAGTTCGTTGATCTGTCCTTCTTCGGCCATATCCATAAGCTTGAGCAGGTTTCTGGCAAAACTTTTGACAATCTTGCAGCCGTCGCCTCCGGTGGACATGATTTCCGCGTAAGTCCTTGCATTCTGGGAATGGATCCGGGCCATTGCCAGAATGGAGTAGAGCGAGGTCAGGGTGGAATGTTTACCGATATCGTCCGTCTTGATTTTGTTCTGTTCCAGGGCCATGGCCAGGGCTACGGAAATCGTGGTGGGAAGTTTTTGGCCGACCCCCATGAGCAGGTCGTGGTGACTGGGGGTGTCATGGCATATGTCAGCGCCGTGTTTGTACAGAAAGGCCTCGAATTCACTGCACAGTCTGCCGCTGCGACTGGTGCGGATCACACAGGCATTTTTGTCCTTCATTGTCACGGCCTTGGGACCCCAAAGATTATGAACCAGCATGACCTCGACGCCCTGTGCGGTATTGTTCAGGGTGGTATCCAAGGTGTTTTCAGCCTCGCCGGCCAGCAGAATCAGGGCCTGGCCGTCACGAAGAAGAAGGCCGTATTTTTCCACGGTTTCCGGTGTGTTGCTGATGGGAACACAGATAACCACGACATCCACCTGCTCAATCATTTTTTCCGGCCGCAGTTTAGTGGAGCGGCCGGTAAGCATTGTCCGGTATCCTTCATGTTCCAGCTTCCGGGCAAACCAGGTGCTCATGTCTCCGGTGCCGATGAAGCCGAAAGTTTTGATACGCTTGACGCGCATATCCACTCTGGGATAACTGCCGAGCACCCTGATGCAGTCCTCTTCCTGGACAACATGCTGTTCAATACGGGTCAGGGCAGCCTGGATCTCAGGGTCTCCGATATGTCCCTCAGCCTCGATATAGATTTGCAGTTTTTGGGTCTTAACATCATTTTCCGCCCGCATATCCAGGATATTGATACCGCGCCCGGTAAATTCTCCCAGGGTGTCATAGAGCATGCCGACACGGTCCTTCAGTGGAACCGTTATCATGGCCGTGGCGTCATATCCGGTTCGCGGCGCCATACGGTGTCCCAGAATAGCGAAACGGGTTTTATTATGAGGAGCGGCCTCCCGCTCTCTGATGACAAAGCCATTTGTCAGCAGAACGTTTTCCGCCTCTAAAACGCCCCGGTCAGTCAGTCCGTCCCGTTTAATTTCCGCCATGGCCTCGGTGATATCCGTGACCGTGAGCAGAGGAATATGAGGGTAGAGACGACTGATATATTCTTCGCACTGGCGCAGTATCGGACCTGTGCCCAGCAACATTTTCAGCCCATGCTCCCTATCGAGCCCGCCCAGGGAAAGATGAATGGGCAGCACAACATTATCGATCCAGAAAACGTTTTTGAGTTTTTCCAGGAGTTGAAATGATTTGAGCAGACCACCGACCCTGGTATTATAGACCGGTATGACCATGTGGTCTGTTTCGTAATTCTGGAAAGCCCGGGCAGCGGTTCGCAGATCGGAAAAAAGGCTGAAGGTGGCCTGCTGGTTAAATTGTTCAGCGGCCAGACAGCTATGCGACCCCTGCGGGCCGACAACGGCGATGGTAGTCATATGTTTTTTTTGGTGAATGGTAATAGGAAAGTAACTATTTTTGGCGTTTAGGCTGCAGGCTAAAGACTATTAGTTCTCAAAGCTCATTTATCGTAACCAATCAAGGGATAAAAATCATCATTCTGTAAGCGTTCACAGGTGCCGGAGATCGGAGTCTCATTATGTTCACTTACTTGCCACGATCAGGACGGGTGACTATAACCCCTCTATGTCAGACGCCCTGATCGCGGTAGCGGAGTTTTACTTCGTTCATTTACCTTCGGTGCCTGTGATCGCTTACATTTACCCTGTAACTTTTTGACGGTCAATCAATTACGTGAAATACAATTCGCCAAAAGAGGTTTTTTAGGATCAAGGGATTAACCAGTGATTGGATATCATGAATCGGTCTGTTTAAGAAGAGAAAATTTTCTAATTTTTTTAAAATTGAATTTATTTTTCAGATGAGTCCGGGCCTTGGCAACAAGTTTTGAGTCCGGCAGTGCGGACTCGGAAGCTGCGTCGAGCTTTTATTTTTTTGAGGATGGCTGGAGCTGGTGGCTGATCTTTGTGGCAAACAGGTTCAGGGTGGCGGTCATTTTTCCGGCTCAAATGGCTTGGTCAGGTAGCTGTCCATGCCGGCCTCAAGCATTTCTCACGGTCGCCGCTCAGCGCTGCCGGCACATCGGGCCGGATATCAACGGTGTTATCAGAATACCGACCTCATTAATGGGCATGCGGTCCGGCCCGATTATTTTTATGGTTTTGGGTTATGTCTCAACTTTGCCAGATCCCGTGTCTGCCGCCCTTTATTGCGGGAAGGGCCAAAAAATACAAACACAGTATCGGCCCGAATATACTAGAAAAATAATTACTTACAAAATTTTCACTTGTCGACTCTTTTTTTGTTTGAAATCATCGAAAGATCCGTAACGATACATGATCATGATGTACTGAGCTTGACGGCAGCTCGGTCTCGGGTTCGTGGCTGGAAAGCGAAGAAGCTGAAATAATTCGAAAGCATTAAATTCGTAAGTCAGCCGACCCGGAATTTTAAATTATAACACCAGGGAACATACTGAATTTGTTTTATAATTTCTATATTCTTTTTGACGAATATGGTGGTCTGGGGTATCTTGCCATAATGATTGAGTGTCTGGTCGGTCTCGGAACAGATCACAGCGATAGAGGTTAATAAGCGAGTCCAGCGAGATGACTTTCGCAGCGAAAAAGGAGACAGATTTTCAAGAAATTCAGCTGATTGAAATTGCAGGATAAAAAAGGAGGAAAGACATGATGACGGAATATCTCAACAGCAATAATTTTCCTGCTTCATCTCCAGACAAGGCCGATACTCTGGCCGCAGAACTTGAATTTCTTCTGAAAAATGATTTCACGGGTGACATGTATGCACTTCTGGCTGGTTATCAGCGCATTTTGGCTGACAACCGCAAGCGCGGGCAGTGGCCGGAAGTGCATCAAAAGCTTGAGACATTATTCAAGTGCGGAAAATATGCTACCCTGGACGGGCCGATGATCGGTATCCCGGTATCAATCCGGGATACCGATTATTTTAAGGACACCGTACAGCAGTTTGGCGGGGAAAGATTAAAGATCGCCAGTATTGAATGGATGGCCAGTGTCTGGAATATGACTTTCGCGGACACCGGTCTCTGGATGGGCAAAACCTTTGAGCCCGTTACCAGGGACGTGGTGGCTGAAAAAACAGGTGATGATAAAGAGATGTTGGATATTTATGATCAGCAGATCACCCGCATCGGCCGCAATTATTTTCGTGAACCGGCGAATCCTGATTTGATCCAGGGCCTTGGTTTGCCTGTCCTGAATCCCTTGTGGAACCTTGCACCGCGACCGTTGTCCGCCGAGGAAAAGATTTTTGACACCCAGCTGCTTGAAAAAAACCTGGCAAAGGAAAAGAATATTCCATACAGCATGACCGGTGGAATTTTCCTGGCCAATTCCGGTAGATCCTTTGTGCCGGAAATGCACAGCAAAGAGGTTTTTCAGCTCAATTACCGCTGGCCAAAATTAAATCCCGTCTATCCCATGACCCGCCTCGTTGACGAGCTTGTCCAAGTTGACGAGGGCATTTACCTGGGCCAGCTGGTTTTTGCCAGCCGTCATTACAGTCTTGGCAGCCTGCGTCTACCTTTTTGCCCTGATTTGCCGCCAATTCCCGTTGGCGAACAGTATGCCAGCCGCCATGACACCCCGATGGATTTCTTTTTTAAATTGTTTTCAGCGGACAGAGAGGTGGACTACGGCTACCAGAACAACGGTTATTTTTTGATGATGGATCCGGATAGGGCCGAGCGGGTTTACGCGGACAGCGCTTTTCCCCAACTGCGTCCTCGCCGTGGTGAAAGCGGTTACCGTGAACTTGGGTATGACAAGGTTGAGGCTGTGCCGAAAGAAAAGACCGGGCTGGGCGCCCTGTCCGAGCAATGGCGGGATGTCGGGGACTGGATAGGCGGCTGGAAAGGCAATGACACCCTGCGGGAGAAGTTTACGACCTTTATTTTGGAAGATTCACCCTTGGAAACGGATACCGGCGATGTGCTCGAGATGCTGCGTGACGGTGAATCAATCCTGCAGATGCTGCAGCGTATCAGCCATGAGGTTTCCGCCAGTACTGCCAAGGATGATCGTCTCCGTCATTTTGACAAATTTCATCGTCTCTTTCGGCGCGGAGTGGCGCCGTGTGTTGAAAACGGTCTTTTTCAGGGACACGGCAAAAAAGGATATAACTGCCGCGTTGACGGTAAAGAAGAGCGTGACTGGTACGGAGAGAAGGATGTCGCCCGCGGCCTGGACTATTATCACGGCGCCAATCTGAATCTGCATTTGGGTTTCAGCGATACGTTCTGTCCAAACAGGGACGAAAAATTTGATAACAGCGAGCTTTTTCCCGGTGCTCTGGCCAGTTTCCTAGCCGATAAAGACTTCCGGGGACCCAATGTTCTTGATATGGCCTGGCACAGCATCGGCAAATACATCTTCCCCTGGAGCGGCAAAACTTTTGAGAAAATAAGCGGTCGCAAGTTGAGCATGTTTCTTGATGAAAGCAGTGATTTGGCTGAACGTTATCCAGAACGGGTGAATGAGTTGAAGAATTGTCTGGCCAGCGCTCCCCACTACAGCCTGGTAAAAAAGGCAAGCCGGAATTACTGGAAAAAACCAGGCCGTTATGGTGATCACCTCAGGAACGGGCCCTGGGACAAGGGCATGAGTGACGAGGATAAAGCCTTCTGGGAAAAAGAGGCCCGAGAGCATTGGGTTGACGGCAACAACACCCAGGATGAACGGATTATTGCCGCAGATCCGCTCTTCCGCGTTATTGACATGAATTACCGGGTGCCGGATCCCGCCATTCAGGCCGTGTCCCAGGCCGGCCCCTCTCCCTTTGCCCGGCAGGGTTATATCTTTCTCGGGGTTGACGACAGGGATTCTATTCTGCCCATGAACCATGGACGGGATAAAAAGAAGAAAGTCTTCCAGTTTCACTATCGTTATCCCATGGTGGGCGGACCTGTGCCCATCGGATTCTGTCTTGATGAATTGGTGGAGATTGCCGACGGTCTTTTCCTGGGCCAGCTTATCTATTCCACGGCCTTGAATGTTCCGTACCACTCTTCCGTCGATGAGGCAAAATACAAGTATCAGTTGTTTGGATATTTTGTTCTCCTGGATGATACCTGGCAGTATCATCGAAAGGCTATAAAACTAGATCTTTGGAGAGAATGATAATAATTCTCATGTTGTAAAAGTTAGAATGCTTATATCGATTGTATAAGAAGATTTCATTCTGCATGGGGGACATAAAATGACAAACATCACTTTGGATAACATCACTCTCAAAGACTATACTCTGGAGAATCTGCCGCGCCTGAAAGAGCTGCGGAGTCTCTCCTTTGCCAGGCGGACCGAGATTTGTATCGAGAGAGCCCGTTTTGTCACCAGATACCTGCTTTACCATGACAATCCGGCCGATTCAGCGGAGGTCAGGCAGGCAAAGAAGACCAGGCATTTTCTGCACCGCAAGAGACCTGTTTTTCATGACCGGAATCTTCTGGCCGGCTCCACAACCAGTAAAGCCCTGGGGGCTCCGCTTTTTCCGGAGTTTTTTGCCCTGACCCTGTGGCCGGAACTCGATACCGTGAATGATCGGAAAAAGAACATCCAGAAACTCGAACCGGAAGATGCACAAGAGCTTAATTTGAAGATATTCCCATACTGGATGGATAAAAATGTCCTGGAATTAACCAGGGAGCGTTTCAATGATCCGGAATGTTTGTCCCTTTTTGAAAGTCTCGTGTTTTTCATTGCCGCCAAGGCGGGGTGTATCTCCCATGCCGTACCCGCCTATGTCCCCATGCTGGAGCACGGTCTGTCCGGTCTGATGGCCATGGCTGCCGAACAGGAAGAGGCTCTGGCGAATGAGGAGAGCCGGGAGGCAAAAGAGAAGGCTGATTTTTATAAGGCCGTGCAGATCTCTCTGCAGGGCATCATGGATTATGCCGGCCATCTGGCCGAAGAGGCGGAGTTCCTTGCCCAGGTGACGGATGATCCGGAAGTCAGAAAGGAATGTTCTGAAATGGCCCAGGTCTGCCGCCTGGTACCGGCAGAACCTGCCACCACTTTCAGAGAGGCGGTGAACGCGATATGGATCTGCCAGGTAGGAATTCATGCCGAGAATATCAATATGGCCATGAGCCCTGGTCGGCTGGATCAGATTCTTTACCCCTATTATCAACGCGATATTGAGGCGGGCCGTCTCGATATCGGCCGGGCCATTGAACTCATCGGCTGTCTGTGGTTGAAAATCGCCGACAACGTCACCATGGTGCCCGAGGCCTCTGAGGAGATGTTCGGCGGCGCCGGCACGGTGCCGGCCATCACCTTGGGCGGGGTTGATGAAAATGGCGAAGACGCGGTCAATGATCTGACTTACATCATGCTGCGGGTCACGGAGCTTCTTGGTATTCGCGACCCCAATGTCAATGCCCGTTATGATTATGAAAATAATTCGCCGGAATACTGCCGCCGTGTATCCGAAGTGATACTCAACACCAAGTCGGTTCCGGCATTTTTTAATGACAAGGCCAATATCACCACCTTACAGGGGCAGGGTGAAACCATTGAACACGCCCGGGACTACGCTGTTATCGGTTGTGTGGAGCTGGCCAGCAGCGGTCGGGACTATCCGGCCTCAAGTTCCATTATGATGAACCTGGTTGCCCCCCTGGAAATGGCCCTTTTTCGCGGCAAACGGCCCATTACAGGTGATGAGCAGATCGGCCCGGAAACCCCGGACCCGGCGGATCTGAACAGCTTCGAGGAATTTTGGGAGGTCTTTAAGACCCAGCTCGACTGGCTGATCGAAAAGGCCATTGAATTAAACGAATACATGGGAGCCGTGCACCAGGAAATGATGCCGTCTCCTCTTTTGTCCGCCTTTTTTGAGGGCCCCATGGAAAAGGGAAAAGATCTGATTTTCGGCGGCGCCCGCTATAATTCCTCCGGGGCGACTCACATCGGTTTTGCCGATGTGGTTGATTCCCTGAATGCCATTGAACAGGCGGTTTTTGTTGATCGGAAGTATGGTTTTGCCGAACTTTTGGAGATGGTGAAAAACGATTTCAAGGGCGAGGAAGGGGAGAAGATGCGGCTTTATCTAAAAAATCGTGCTCCCAAGTACGGTACCGAGGCCCCCATTGCCCGGAAAAATGCCGCCAATGTTGTCCGCCACCTTTTTGAGCTGTATCAGTCCCATACCAACTATCGCGGCGGGCCATATCGTCCTTCTTACTGGACCATGACCAATCACGCCGGGCTTGGCGGCATCACCGGGGCTTTGCCCAACGGACGTAAGGCCCGTCAGGTGTTTTCCAGCGGCATGACGCCGGTCTCCGGCGCGGCTCCGGAATTGACCGCCTGTCTCAACGCGGTGGCTGAGCTGGGAGGGGAATATGTCCCCGGCTGCTGGGCGCTTAATATCAAATATACCCCCGAAGATGATCAGCAACAGATGAGCCAACGTTTTGCTCAGACCATTGAGGCCTATTTCCGGGCCGGCGGGCAGCAGGTTCAGTTTAATATCATGACCTATGAAATGCTTTTGGATGCCAAGAAACATCCGGGAAAATATCCTGAGCTCATGGTTCGTGTTTCCGGCTATTCGGCCTATTTTAAGGATTTGAATGAGATGATGAAGGATGAACTGATCACCCGTACTCAGTATAATCTGACAAACGGTATGGCAGTGCCCTTTCCCGAAGAAGGAGGAAAATGATTATGTTTTTCAGCCCCAAAGCCCAGGAAAATCTGTGGAAGGAAATCGAGAATTCCCTTACGTCGGAATTCGTTGAAGAGTTTCTGCAGGCTCTGTTGAACCTGATGAAGATCATGTTTGTCATCAACCATGAATACAGGGAAAATATAAAGAAATTTGACGGCCGTTACCAGTTTTGCAGCGAAGACGGCAAGGTGACCATGGCTGCTGTTTTTTCAGACGGCAGGATGAAGGTGTTAGAGAAGATGATCGATCATCCCCACATCACCATCACCTTTCGTGACGGACAGACATTGCTTAATTTCATGATTTCGCCTCGCCAGGATATCTTGGGCTCCATGTTGAGGCATGATGTGCGCACTAAAGGAAATTTGAATTATCTCTATAAGTTCGGCTACATGGCTAAGAAGTTGCAGCTGATGATGCCGCAACCGTGAAAAAAGGGTTTATCGGTGATATTGGCCGCTATGCCGTTCACGACGGCCCCGGCATCAGAACCACTGTATTTTTTAAGGGATGCTCCCTGCATTGTCCCTGGTGCCACAATCCCGAGTTTATTTCGCCAAAGGCTGAAATCGCCTTTTATCCCCGGCGCTGCATCGGTTGCGGGGATTGCCTCTCGGTCTGTCCCGAAGACGCACTGACTGGCGCAAGCCCGGTGTGGATTAACCGCTCGCTTTGCACCGGCTGCGGACTTTGTGCTGAAGAATGTCCGGCAAAAGCCTTGGAGCTTGTGGGCAGAAGCTATGATCTTGAGGAGCTTGTCGAGATACTGTTGCGGGATCGGCTCTTCTATGAAACCTCGGGCGGCGGCGTCACCCTGTCAGGTGGCGAACCCACCGGGCAGCTTGATTTTATTGTCTCTCTGTTGCGGAGACTGCAGGAAGAAGGAATTCATACCGCCATTGAAACCAATGGATTTTTCCCCTGGGATGAGTTCGAGGCCAAGTGCCTTGATCATCTGGATCTTATTCTTTTTGATGTCAAAATCGTTGACCCGGATGAGCACCGGCGGGTAATCGGCGTAAATAACGATCTTATTCAGGCCAACCTTGCCCGACTTTTTGCGGTCAGGCCGGAGGATGTAATTGCTCGTATCCCTCTGATTCCAGGCTACACGGCGACAGAAGAAAATATCCGCCGTCTTTCCGTTTTGTTTCAGGATCTGGGAGTGCGTTGCTGTTCCCTGCTACCCTATCATCCGTATGGTCTTTCCAAGGCGGAAAGAATCGGTCGTAAACAGACCGGCTCCTTGCTGGAAAATCCCATGGACCGCTCGGAACTTTTGCAATGGCAGAGTTTTTTCACCGGTATGGAGATAATTGATCCTTATGAGTAGGAGCAGTTTGGAAATGTTTAGTAAAATGCAACGGACACTACTGGATGTCATCAACAATCATCCAAAAATTAGCCCAAGGCTTGCTCTATTGCAAATAATCCCTGGTGTTGGCGAAGTAACGGTCTTGACTCGGGTACTGGAAATTGGAGACCCAACAAAATTTGCCTTTATCAAAAAGGCTGTCAGTTACTGTGGGCTTTGCAGCGCCCAGAAAGAATCTGCCGGCAAGAGCATGAGAGGTCCAGTTTCAAAAAAGCGTAATAAATATCTGCAAACAATACTTATTGAAGCGGCCAAACTTGCACCAAACTGGAATCCACAATGAGCCGAAGTTTATGCCCACGAAAAAGAGGAGGGAAATCATAATCGAGCAACACTGGCTCAGTAGCACGAAAATTAGTTGCCTATTATGATGGCCGTTGACAAACAACAAAAGGCTTATATGCCAATGCAAATAGAGGAAAAAGAAGCCGCCTGAGCAGACAAATGGCTTTATCACATAATACCACGACTTTATTTTGATTTTTCTGCCGGATCTTTCTCTATGGGGACTGTGCCTCGTGCACCATTAAATCTGTTTAAAGACCGGCGGTTTTTGGCCCAAACTTAATTTTTTAAAGGCACAGGGAATTACAATAATTTCCTGCTGATTCTGCTTGATACAACAAATGGATGTCTGGTCGCGAGACTGCTCGATGATCACGGTTACGAATAAAAAAATCAAATAGAGGTTGTGCTATAAAACCAATCGCCACCGGGCAGATGAGATCAAGGTCGTAGCGTTAACAGGAAATCTTTGTTTTCCACTTGACAATACTTATAATGGAAGTCATCTTTTTTTTGATACTCCTCGACGAGGATAGACGGAAAATAAAGGCATATAGAGGATAAGAATATGGGCTCAGTAAATACAATTATTTCTAAGTTAACACCAAAAGCATTGGCCATACTGGTCGCTTTCGGATTGATATTAATAGCTATAATTTTAGCCATTTCAGTTATCAGAGGGGCGAGTGTAGATCTTTTTTGGATTAAAATTGGACTGAAAGAAAAAAATTATGCTACAACTCAGACTTGGGATATCAAAGGAGGTATTTACGACGACTGGACAGGGCAATGGCAGGTGAATGACAGGCCGGAAGGATTTGAGTGCATTGAACCTGATGGTTACACTACTCGGTTGGCCCATTGTACGGCCATAGTTAGTGGCAATCGCGTTGCTGTAAAAAAAATTACGATAGAAACATTAGGAGACTCGAAAGTTTGCCTTTACTTCGGAACGAGATCTGGAAATAGAATTTCAGGTGAGATGTTATGCAACAGCAGTTACCAACTATTTCCTTGGTCAGCAATCGTTTCGGAGAATCACTAACGAATAGGGACAGCAATATAAATTTTAGAGGCCCCTATAAAATAAATGCCGGAATCTTCACCCCCGGTTGTCTTGCTGAATAGTTAGGTTACATTTTTAAAATGAAGTGAAATGGTGAGCCGGAAAAAAAAGAAGACGATAAAACAGACAGGGAAGAAAAAAGGGACGGGACGTTTGCCTTTCGTGAAGGTGAGCGTTTTTCTTTTGCTTATTATTTTTGTGGCATTTGCTCTTTATGTGAAACATCTTGACAGGGTAATTCGCCAGAAGTTTGATGGAAAACGCTGGTCCCTTCCTGCTGTGGTTTATGCCCGCCCTCTTGAGCTCTATCCTGGTTTACCTTTGTCTGCGGAGAAACTTGAAAAAGAGTTGCAGCTTGCCGGATACCGCAGGGAAGATGTGGCTGCAGATCCTGGCGGTTATGACCGCCATGGCGATATCGTTCATCTGGTCACAAGGGATTTTTATTTTGCCGATGGGTTGCAGAAATCAGTCAAACTTACAGTTCAATTTGGAGGGGACAGTATAGAGAGTATTGCCGGGTCGGATTCGCAGCAGAGATTGTCCCTGGCACGGCTCGATCCAGCCCGGATCGGCAGCTTTCATCCCCGTCACCATGAGGACAGGATTGTTCTCACGAGAGACGATCTGCCGGATCTGCTTGTCAAGACGCTTTTGGCTGTGGAGGATCAGGATTTTTATTCCCATTCGGGCCTCTCGTTTCGTGGTATTGCCAGGGCGTTGCTGGCAAATATCAGGGCCGGGGAAACCGTGCAGGGCGGCAGCACTCTGAGCCAGCAGCTGGTGAAAAATTTTTTCCTGAGCAACAGACGCACCCTGCAGCGCAAGTTCAACGAAGCTATCATGACATTGCTGCTTGAGCTTCATTACAGCAAGGATGAAATCCTCACCGCCTATGCCAATGAAGTTTTTCTCGGTCAGGATGGCGCTCGGGCAGTGCATGGCTTCGGGCTGGCCGGCCAGTTCTATTTCCGTCGGGATCTTGAGGATCTTGCTGCTGCGCAGATTGCCTTGCTCGTCGGCATGGTCAAGGGCCCATCCTATTACAATCCCCTTAAATATCCTGAACGTTGCCTGAAAAGAAGACAGCTGGTCCTTGACATGATGTTCTCCCGGGCCGTTATTGACGAGGAGGTCTATCAACAGGCCCGTACCGCCTCAATTGAAACGAAAGGGGGGACAAAGGGCGGTTTTAATCGTTTCCCGGCCTTTTTGGATTTGGTCCGCCGCCAGTTGCGCCTGGATTACCAGGAGGAAGATCTCACCACGGACGGCCTGAAAATTTTGACGACCCTTGATCCCCAGGTTCAGTGGCAGGTGGAAAAAAATCTTGCCGAAACTATCAGCGCTTTGGAAAAACGCACTGGTGTGAGTGGAATTGAGGGAGCAGTGATTGTCAGCAGCAGGGAGGGTGGGGAGATTCTGGCTGTTGCCGGTGGCCGTAAGCCCCTTCAAACCGGGTTTAATCGCGCTATTGACGCCAGGCGCTCCATTGGTTCACTTATTAAGCCTGCGGTTTATTTAACTGCCCTTGTCAATGGTTTTACCCTGGCAAGTCCTGTTCAGGACACTTCGGTGAATATTGATGATGGGAAAGGCGGAACGTGGAGGCCTAAAAATTTTGACGGAAAAGAGCACGGCCGGGTCCCTCTGTATGAGGCCCTGGCGCATTCCTATAATCAAGCCACGGTGAAAATCGGTATGGATGTCGGGTTGGGAAAAGTGCAGCAGACCGTCAGTGATTTAGGTGTCGATAAGGAGTTTCCACCATATCCCTCTTTCCTGCTCGGAGCCGCCGCCATGGTTCCCCTTGAGGTGTCCCAGATGTTCCAGACCCTTGCCGCCGGTGGTTTTTATGTGCCGCAACGGGTGATCGGTAGTGTGTTATCGGCAGACAATAAGGTGCTTCAACGCTTCGGTCTTTCCGTGGAACAGCGTTTCAAGCCGGAGTCCATTTATCTGCTCAATACCGCCCTTCAACTCGCGGTCAAAGAAGGGACGGGAAAATCACTTTCTCGCTATATCCCTTTTTCTCATAAGGTGGCCGGCAAAACCGGGACCTCTAATGATCTCCGGGACAGCTGGTTTGCCGGCTTTTCCGGCGACAAACTTTCCGTGGTCTGGCTTGGCCGGGATGATAACAAGCCCACGGGACTCACCGGCGCCAGCGGCGCGCTGGCAGTCTGGGGAAAAATCATGCAGTCTCTGCATGCAGAGCCCCTTGATCTCCTGGAACCACCCGGTATTGAGTGGGCCTGGGTGGACCCGGAAATTCTTGAGATGTCAGGCCCTTTTCACCATAAAAAAGTAAAGTTGCCCTTTATTGCCGGCAGTATCCCAAAGCAGATTGTGGAAACCCCATTGCCGGTTCCGGAGAACAAGAAGACGGATCCGGGTATCTTGGACAGAATCCGCAACTGGTTTCGTTGAGAAAATAGGAAGAAAAACATTGACGCAAAGAAAAAAAATACATCATTGGCGATTTTCAGCTGTTATTTTGTCCATGTTGATCGCAAACTTTTTGCTGAACGGCTGCGCTGGGAAGAAAGAAAGCGTTCCTTTGCCTCCGGTTGAGGAGCGTATTGAGAAGAGTCCCTCTGTCAGCGCAAGCCTGCTTGAAAGTGCTGTACAGGCTCTGCGGCTGGATCAATTCAATCAGGCGGAGATATTTATGGAACGGGCTCTCCGGCTTGAACCGCGCAATGGTGAACTCTGGCACACCATGGGGCAGGTTAAATTTGAACAGAATCATTATGACCAGACCGTGCAGTTTTGTTTGAAGTCAAACAGCCTGGCCGGGAAAGATCCTTTACTCATCCAGCAAAACTGGATTTTAATGGAAAAGGCCTATCTGCAGATGGGTGAAACAGAGAAGGCGACGTTGGCGCGGAGGCATGTTGCAAGTCCATGATGTTCAGAGGGAATTTGCAACATGTTATAGTTTAGATCTGTAATTTAAAACTTAAAATGATTGTGATTTTGTACTACAGCGACATTTTCTACAAACACCTGCTAAGCCGTCATGCCGACATGTTTTTAGCCGGAGGTAAGCGTAGACTCCGATCCAGTGACGTTGCCTTTGTATCACTCCGAAAATCCTGAATCGAAGTCAAAGCTTATCTCCCGATAAGGACTTTCGGGAATGACGGAAAAATGTCGCTGTAGTATTAGTTTAAGTTGAATTAACAAATGTGGTCTTGTCTCTGAGTTTTTAAAGAAATACATGTGGTATAAAATGTCGGAAAATCTGATTGATATAACTATTGATGGTCATGTCCATACCCGGCTTTGTCATCACGCAAGCGGGGAGATGGAAGAGTATGTCCGGGCTGCCATTGCCAATGGCCTTAAAAAACTTATTTTTCTTGAGCATTTTGAAGTTGATATCAATTATTTTAAAACCTGCTGGTTGACTGAGGATGATTTCACCTACTATCTGAATGAGGGGGGCCGTTTACGAAAAAAATATGATGATCTCCTTGACATCGGTCTGGGCACGGAAGTGGGTTTTAATCCGGATCATGTTCCTGAAATAATTGATTTTCTGGAAAGATACCAGTGGGAGCGTGTTGGGCTCTCCTATCATTTTTTGAAAATAAACGGCGTGCATTTCAACATGGTGGGCCGCAAGCAAAGTGAACTTAAGATTTTTGCTGAAGCAGGTGTTGAGCGAGTCATTACTGCCTATTTTACGGGTTTGCTGACAGCGTTGGAAAAGATTCCTGCCTCAGTGGTCTGTCATCTTGACGCTGTTCTTCGCCACCATCCGCAGTTTTTTTTCTCGGAAGAACATCATGAACAGATTCGAAATATTTTGATGTTAATGAAGAAGAAGGATATTGCTTTGGAGATCAATACTTCTGGATTTGCATTTCGGAACGAGCCTTATCCATCCCGTTTTATTCTGCGTCAGGCAAAAAAAATGGGTATCAGGTTCGAAGCCGGTTCTGATGCCCACAGGCCGCAGGATGTCGCCCGTTATTTCGGGCAGCTTCCTGAGTATTTAGCTGTCTTGTGAATAAAATTTAGCTCTTACAGAGGCGCAGTGTCGCCACCAAGGTAATAATTTTTCGCATGGCATCAAAGAGCAAATTAATGTCCGTGGACTTAACGTCAAAAATAGATATTCTGAAAAATATTCGTTCGGGTATTCCTCTGTTACTCATTGTAATGACGGAACTAATCACTTCCAGTTCAGGCACTAATTAAATTCCGAAGAGTAAAGAGGTCATCAGCGGTAAGCTGTCTGCCTTGAAGAAGGAGAAGTGTTTCCATGTATTCCTGGTCCTTTTTACTGAGTTTTCGCCAGGTTTTGCCAAGAACCCTTTTTGACATTTTCTGGAAATCAAAGTACTCAGATGCGGCCGTCATCGCTTTCTCACGTCTTTGAGCACTCTTTTTTTTGCCCTTTAGATTCGATTCGGCTCAGTGAGGATGGTAACCATTTTCTCGACAAAAGGACGGAACTGTTCTGTAGGATCAGGTTGTTTTGCTGCATCCACATTCGTAGCAGAGATACTTCCCAGTAAAAGGATTATCTCGCAAGCCAAGATGGTAAAAGCGTTAAATGAAAAATGATCGTGATTCATGATACAACCTCGTTGCCTTCAGACCTGTTTTTCTTCCCCAACTCATATCTACAAAATTCCGGCGATTTACTTCTTGTTGGCATTCAAGCCTTTTCCCAAAATTGAAAAAGAAGAATTTATTGCAGTTGGCAAGTTTCTGCTTGACAACATGACGCTTCATTCTACAATGTGAACAAGTCGTCATTTTGCGTAGAGCTACTTCATATTACTGTAGATCGCAAGACCAAAATAAACGGAGACCTGATATGCAGGAAGAAACACTCTCACGGCGGGAACGAGAGAAACTCTGGCAGCGTCGAGAGATGCTGACAGCGGCAATCAAGCTTTTTTCGGAAAAGGGATACCATAGTGTTTCCATGCAGGAAATTGCCAAGAAGTCGGAATTTGCCATCGGTACCCTGTACAAATTCTTTAAAAACAAGGAAGACCTCTATAAATCCATCATCATGGAACAGGCCGACATATTCCATAAGGCCCTGACTGAGGCCCTGGAAGAGGAGGATGGTGAGATTGAAAAACTGCGAAAGTACGTCCAGGTCAAAGGGGCTGTCTTTATGGATAATATTTCTGTTGTCCGCCTCTATTTTGCGGAAACCAGGGGCGCAAGCTTCAATATCAAGGCGGGGCTGGATAAAGACATTCGGCAAGACTATGAAGTGATTCTGCAAAAACTTGCCCAGGTCTTTGCAGAAGGAATACAAAAAAATCGATTTCAAAAAATTGCTGAGCCGTATCATCTGGCCGTTTCTCTGGACAGTCTCACCAACGCCTTTCTACACCTCTGGCTGGAAGCGCCTGAGCAGCATCCATATCCGGATGATCCTGATGCCATAGTAAATATTCTCTGCAAGGGACTGCTTGTTGAGCCATGA
>JAOZOY010000159.1 GCA_029933005.1 Deltaproteobacteria bacterium | reverse complement strand
TCAGTTTTGTCTTATTTTTTCAGGGAATAAAAAAATTGGCCTACCTGAACAGGAGCCGAGATCAGTTTCTGTTCAAACATAATGCCGGCCGTCTGTTGCCAGGCATGGGAATCAATCCAGCCAAAATCTTTGCCGGTGGCCGGCATCATCAGTGTTCTTGTGGCGTCGAGCTGCTTTCTCAGCAAGGAAACGGGCGTATCCCTGTCAAAACGGTGCATGGTTGCCACGGCCTTGTCAGCATTTGCCGGATCAAGTGACTGACGCCAGCCCTGCAGAAGGGCACGGGTGAATTTGTGGACTATTTCCGGGTGCTCCTGCACCATCTGCTTGGTGGTGATGACCGAATTGGCTACGAAACGGATTCCGAATTTATTGGGATTTAAAAAATCCGCCTCTTCTCCGGCCTGGGCCAGTTTTTCAGCAATAATCAGTCCTTCGGCATTTTGATAAACCGGCCAGAGATCGACCTTGCCCTGGTAAAACGGCGTATAATCATAGCGCACACTGAAATATTCGACCTCATCTTCCCCGATGCGATGTTTTTCCAGCAGGGCACGCATAATGGTTTCGTCGTTGCCCCCGTAAGTAATGCCGATGACCCTGTTCTTTAAGTCGTCCGGCGTTTGAATCGGATTTTGCCCGGTTCGGTGAATCCACTGCAGAGGACTGACCTGAAAGAGCTGGGCCAACACAATGACGGGAGAGCCCTTGGCAACCGCCCTGATCACCTGGTCGGCCGAGGCCACGCCAAAATGAGCCCGGCCGATTTCCAACTCCTTGATGGCATCGCGTTCCGGCCCTCCCGGCCTGATATCGACCTGCAACCCTTCCCGGGCAAAAAAACCGTGTTCAAGTCCGTAGAGATCACCCACTACGCTCATATTGTAAAGCCATTTCAGTCGGTACACCAGGGGTGTGCCGGATGAATCCGGCTCAGGACCGCATCCGGTGGCCGAAAGCAAAATAAACACGCTGACAGCCGGCAGAAAAAAGGTGCGCAGAAAATGATGAATCACCGTATTTCTCCGATCTGAATTTTTAATTTTTTCTGAACAAGAAAACCGATAAACTCAAGACAGGTTAAGTAAAGAGAGTTAAAAATGCCGATCAAAAAAAGGGCGACAAGAACTTTAGCAATATTGCTCTGATACAGGGCAATACGAAGACTGTAGCCGATGCCGGCATCCGCGCCGATGAATTCGGCGACAATGGTGCCGACCATCGCAAGCGTTGCGCTGCCGGCAATGACCGTTGATAGTTTCGCGGTATTTTCAAAGGCGCGTATCTTCACCTCGAGCTGCCAGCGCATTCTCCCGGTTGTGACGTAAAAATGTTCAATATCGGTGACAGGCTCGGTCAGAATACCGATAAATGACAGCAGAAGAGGGAAATAACAGATCATGGCGGCGATGAGCAGCCTGGAAACAAGGCCGTCACCCAGCAGGATGAAAATAACAGGGGCAACCGCTACAATCGGATAAGCCTGCAGATTATAGGCGGCCGTCTTGATCAAGGATCCCGCCAGGTTGGCCTGCCTGCCGATGATGGCAACCAGGGTGGCAAGAAAAATGGCAAGCAGATGGCCGACAATAGCGACGGATAAGGTATTCAGCCCGTTAAAAAGGTAACGATTAAAAACAAGGGTGGCGGTGCGCCGGACATCCTCCGGACCGGGAATGACATAATCAGACAGATTCAGGCTGTATTTAAACAGAAACAGCAGCCCCAGAGCCAGCAGGTAGATGAGCAGAAATTGGAAGATACGCTTATACAGCATGGACAATCTCCGGCATCGTCCGTCTAAATATCACATCATATTAAGCAACGTCTTAAAATCGATTTCCTGGGCATAATTTTTTAAATCGGCTTTTTCAACTTGGGTGCCTTCTATGGTAATAAGGAACCGATTTGCAATAATCATCTGGATTTCGCCCGATTTCCCGGAGGTTTGATATTTGACGATCGCTTTCTGACCTTTAATCTTCTCAAGCCGCCCACCGTCGGCAGTGGCAAAGGCGGGATTGCCGAACATCATCATCACGCCCTGAAGCATCGGTGAATCTGTGATGATCTGAGCCGTTACATGACTTCCAGCTTTTGTATACTGTCGTTTAACGGAAACACCGCCGCCGAACATGGCGGCTCCCATTGCCGAGCTGCTGGCTTCCTCTGCTGTCCAACCGGGAAGCGGCGGAGGGAGCACAGCTTCAAGCTGTCCGCCCTTTTTTTGGCGAATAAGTTGTGAGGCGTAGTCAAGATTGCCGGCAGCATCAGTGTATGACCCGTCTTTATAGGCAGCCAGGGCTTCCTGGATGGCCTCTTCGACCTCATCGGCACAGGCGGAATGAACAGGGGCAAACCCAATGATTGCTAAAAGCAGAATAGCGCTTGTCAATAATTTCATCTTGAACCGGTTCATGTCTTCTCCTTTACATACGCTTCTTAGTAACAAAATTCCAAGGACTACTCATAAATGTCGTAAAAACAGCATGATAAACAAAAAAACTTCGCATACGTCATTCCGGCATGTTTGTAGCCGGAATCCCAAAAATTGCCACACACTCCATCCTGGATTCCGGCTAAGACCATGCGGGAATGACGATATAATTCGTAAGCGATCACAGGCACCGAAGGTAAGTGAACGAAGTGAAACTCCGCTACCGC
>JAOZOY010000158.1 GCA_029933005.1 Deltaproteobacteria bacterium | reverse complement strand
ACTGGGTTTTTATGGTTGAATCTGGTCAGCTGACTTCTGAGCGGTCCAAGCAGTTAAAATTGCAGTTAAATTTTACGGTAACTGGTATGTTAATTGTTTATATAAACAGAAGGTCATCACATTCCTTTTTTAATTTTATTACGCAGCTTGTATTTTGCAAGTTAAATTTCCCTAATTTTGCAAAAAGCCATTGCGGGTAACGAGTAGGGAATTTTAGTTATTCATCAGTGCCCCCTTGAGCCGATTACTTGGGCCGTCGAAAATTATCATGTGCCCGTGGTGCACGATCCTGTCTATAATTGCAGCAGTCATTTGCTCGTCATAAAAGATTGTGATCCATTTGCTGAACTCCAGATTTGTAGTCAGAATTACACTTCTTTTTTCGTAGCAGTCAGAAATCACTTGAAACAGTAGCCGTGCACCATCTCTTTCAAGAGGAACGTATCCCCATTCGTCGAGTATAAGCAGGTCTGCTTTGTTGATAGACTTCAAAAACTTAGTCAGATTACCCTTCGCTTTTTGCTCAGCAAGCAGATTTACCAGTGCAGCTGTTCGGAAGAATTTGACTTCCTTCCCAGCATTACATGCTGCAACACCAATTGCAGTAGCAAGATAGGTCTTCCCCGCTCCGACGTTTCCATACATCACAAGGTTTTCTTTTCTATCGATGAATTCGCCTTGGCTCAACAACTCTGGCGTGAGTGCTGCCGGCAATTTAACTTCATCAAACGAATATCCGTCAAAGGTTTTTATCGAGTAAAAACCAGCACTATTGAGGCATCGCGTCTTTTTTTCAGCCTTGCGGCGTTTTATTTCTTCGAGCAAAATTTTGTGTAGGAATTCTTGGTGTGATTCTGCCTGAATATTTTGGCATGTTTGTGCCATTGATGACCCAAGTTTGAGGACTTTGCAACAGTCTGTAATTTCTTGTTGTAACATTACTGGCGACCTCCGTGCATTAGAAAATCGTATTCAGAGCTGCCATGAGTGTTCATTGGCAATTCTGGCATTCCGTCAGGTATTTTGAGGTGTGGCAACACAATATTCGGAGAGTTTAATTGATTGTACATAGCAACAATGCTGTCATGGTCTGAAACACCTCTTTCTATAGTCTTGTTAACTGCATTTATAACCAACCCAAAGTTGTTCTGCTTTGTCAGTTTAGCTATGGTTTTAAGTATTTTGCCGCAGTCGCTCTTAGTTGCAGCCTGAAGATGTTGTTGCAAATTGTCTGGCAAAATTTTAAAAATAGGTGTGTATTTCAAGGCTCTAGGCCTTTTGGCAAGTTGCGAAAGGTATGGCAACCAGTCCATACTTTCTTTTTGGTCACCATATAAGCGTTTGTGGGTCACGACCGTTTTTAATTTGGCATCGAGAATATAAACATACAAAGCTGTCTGCTTCACTTTTACCACGGTGCCTGCCATTGCTGGCATTGTTGAATATGTTCTGGTGCCCTTTCCTAAAGTGATCTTGCCATAAGGGTCTGCTAGGACACTATCATAGCGGCAAACTTCATATTCAACGGTTGGAAGAGATGAAAATGCAGGCTTCTCCTGACCAAAAAGTTCAGATATCAGCAGCCCCTTTTTGTAGTGTTCTCTGTTCATGTCATCGTCACAGCGAGCTAGTTGAAGCTTGTTGTATTCCTGCAAGCTTTTGAACTCCGGGATTGGAACCAGCATGTTGCGTCTTATATAGCCAACTTTGTTCTCTACATGACCCTTTTCGTGACCTGAAGCAGGGTTGCAGAAAGCAGCACTGAAACCGTAGTGATTTTTAAAGCGCAAGAACGACTCGGTTAAAATTCTATCCCCGCCTTTTTTTACTTTAATAACCATGCTTGAGGCATTATCAAACCAGATTCGAGTCGGAACGCCTCCGATATGTTTGAACATCAGCTTCATTCCTTCCAACAGACACTCGGCAGTCTCACCAGGGAATAAAAGCCCATAGCCAGTATTGCTGAAAGGAAATGACATCACAAGATAAGAACCACTGATACGAAAGCCGTTTTCAATATAATCAGCCTTGCCAAAGTCTACCTGCGCTTCACCTCCTGGATGCACAAGCGGCAAAAAGCAGTCGGGTTGGTATATCTGTTTACGCTTCGCTTTCACATAATTAGCAACGGTTCGATAGCTCACACAAAACTCGACATTTTCCTCGCGAAGACGGTTAAAGACACGTCGAGCAGTGTGTCGCTGCTTGCGCTTGGCCTTTTTGTCATCATTGAGCCATTGGTCTATTATCAAGTGATAAGGCGCAAGAATAGAGATACGTTGTTCTTTAATTGGTGGTTTCAAATTAAAATCATCCTGATCTAAATATTTCTTGATTGTTTTATGGGCAAAGCCAGTTTTCTGATGAATTTCACTAACATTGAGCCCTTTCTCATTATTCAAATTTCTGATATCATCCAAATTAGCCATTGTAAGCACCTTTCTCGACCCCCTTCAGTTTATAATTCACATTCCGAAGGTATACGGCCGATTAGCGTTGTCTTGCAATGGCTCTTTGCATTTTAGAAAAAATACTCTGCAAAATTAGGGAATTTTGTTTGCAACTTTAGGGAAAACCACTTTGCAATTCCCGGGATTTTAAGTATGCAACAAACATGGTGATGATCCCGAGAATGCTCCTCAAATTTTATCAGTCACTTATGGTTACTCA
>JAOZOY010000157.1:1156-2675 GCA_029933005.1 Deltaproteobacteria bacterium | reverse complement strand
CCCGAAGTCAGAGTTTCTACCCTGCTTTGTCGGGTGCTACCTCCAGCTGATCTAAAGTGACTAAAGTGAGCTGTTTTACCTGGATCCCTCTTGAAAAAGAACGGTCTTTATTGTCTGAAAAATTATCCAGAGATCCATTTGGATAGACAAATTTTTATTGTAGTACAAATCATATTCCAATTTACGCAAAGCATCCTCTTCTGATGCTCCGTATGGGTAACAAATCTGAGCCCATCCGGTTATCCCCGGTTTCACACTATGACGCAAAGAGTAATACGGAATATTTTGGGTAAGCTGCTCGACGAATACAGGGCGTTCCGGACGTGGACCGACAAAACTCATTTCACCCTTGAGGACATTCCACATTTGAGGAATCTCATCAATACGTACCTTACGCATAAAAGCGCCAAACCGTGTGACCCGACAGTCATTTTTCATGGCCCAGACTGGGCCGGCTTCTTCTGCATCAGACCGCATTGATCGAAACTTGTGTACCTTGAAGACCTTTCCCTTTGCGCCGACTCTTTTCTGGGAATAAAATACAGTACCGGGGGATTCCATTTTGATAATCAAGCCGCTGACCAATGATACTGGTAACAAACATAACAAACCAAATAATGACAGAAAAATATCAAGCAGGCGTTTAATCACTATAACAAGTCGTTCCTGCCTGAAACCGTCCGAATATATAAGCCAGGCAGGGTTTACTTCTTCGACTAATATCTTGCCTGTCAATCTTTCATAAAATCCGACTCCCTCTTCAATTGGCATACCTTCAAGTTTGCACTTCAAGAGTTCTGCAATTGGCGTTTTACCTCTGCGATCATCAAGGGCAACAATAATTCTTTCAGCCTTCACCTGTCGGCAAAAATCTATCATATCTTTTACATCCTGACAGATCGGGATATTGGGAAAATCTGGACTATCTTTCCAGTCTCTTCCTATAAAACCGACAATTTTGCTTCCGGAGTCACGCTTGCTGCCAATTTCAGATAAGATATCAGCCGCCAAATTGCCAGTTCCCAAAAGGACAACATGTTCAACAAGCAATCTCCTGTCCAGAACAAGATCATAAAAAGAACGGTAAGCAAAAACGACCAGAAAAACAGCGAAACAACACATCCAGAAAATTTTGGTGGAAATAATGACGGCCGGCCAGACAAAATAGACTAATCCAAGAATTATGCAACCGAGGCCGAATGCCTGAACAATACGCGCAATAGTATCAGAAGCCGGACGCTTAATACTTAAATCATAGAGGTCAAACAAATAGAAAGTTAATTGAAAAATAAAGGTTACGATAAGGGAACGCAGGACATAGAGCTCGACTGCTGAAAAAAACTGCTCGCCACCTATGAGCCAGAGATAGACACCGCTCAACGCAATAAAAATCAGACAGAATTCGCCGACAAAAAAGAAAAGATTTCTAGCCGGATGATATTTTTTAAACAAATATGGCATAGTTACTGTATAAAGTTCAATTGCCTGACATCAGGCACTTCCTGCTGAGGATCATTTT
>JAOZOY010000157.1:0-1056 GCA_029933005.1 Deltaproteobacteria bacterium | reverse complement strand
CCGGTATGTCACCGATTCTGCAAAATTTCTTCTGAATATTTTACCATATGCGCGTCTTCAGGCGGCTCGATCTTCGCAAGCCCCTCTTCACGGCTCATGACACCTTCACGAACCATGTTGGCAATCTCCCAGACATAGGGATGAAAACCGTATTTCTGCCGATGGACATGATTGGCATAGGCATTCAGGATACAATTTGACGAATTGGGATCCGTGTCATCCGGTTTTTCCCAGCCGATCTCATTATTTCTTTTAATTAATTTCTCCTCATTATATTCAAGAAAAGCCAGAGGATGAATATTCCAGGGAAAATTTTCAGGATGAGAAAACTGCGTTTCCGTAACAAAAAAAGGATTAATGGCATTACCGGCGATATTGTGCAGAGGGGTATAAATTGCCTTCTGGGTGCTCTGCATCATGCGGGCATTTGTTTTCATCACCGAGGCCTGGACCGGTGCCTGGCCGGGAGACCAGCCAAAGCCGACAAAGGGAATTTCCTTTTCAATGGCGGTGCGCAGGACGATTCCCTTGACCATGCCGATACAGGAAGTGCAGATGGTACTGGCCCGCTCCAGTGTTTTTGCGGAATACAGCTCATCACTGGCCGCATGGCGGAAAATTTGATGAAGCATCTTTGGACTGGGCCTGACAAAGAGAAGATCAACTTCGAGCCGGCGGCAGACCTTTCTGATATTGATTTCCGCCTTGGGTGAAATAAAACCATTATCAAAAACCAGGGCCAAAACCCGCAGCTTATAGCGGTTCACAAAGACATCCAGGGTATAGGTAGAATCCTTGCCGCCGCTGAATGCCATTAAAACATCATGGGTTGCAGCATTCTTTTTTTCTGCAATCAGGTCGAGGAATTTTTGTTCATATTTCTTCTGTATATCTTCCGTGGCCTTTTTCCCCCGATACTTCCGGCAATGATTACAGACACCGTCCTCATCAAAGGAGATGCCGGGAAAGGTGGAAGGCAGAATACAGCTGGTGCAGCGTATTAGTTGTTGGCTCATGGTTGTTGGCTCGTTGTTGGTTGGTTGTTGGCTGATGGCT
>JAOZOY010000091.1 GCA_029933005.1 Deltaproteobacteria bacterium | reverse complement strand
GCTGATGCTTTTGGCTCATTGCTGCGGGTTTACCATGAGCCATGAGCAATAAGATCAGCTAACCGCTTTTCACAAAATTGTCCCTAAAAAGAGACAAAAGGCAAAAAAGATACAATATTGTTTTTTTCCTGCTTGACAAAATTTCTCGGAAAGCGTACAGAGTATTTTGTAAAAAAATGAATAGAGCTTCATTCTTAATTTAATATTTCCTAAGGAGGAAAAAATGATTAAAAAATCTATTATCTGTACAGCAGCGTTAGCTTTTCTGATGAGTTTCAGCGTTGCCGCTATGGCAGACAACGGCCCGGCCGAGATGACATTGGGAGCCGACGGCAAGAAACCGGTTGAATTTAATCACGCCAAACATCAGGAAACAATTAAATGCGGCGAGTGCCATCACGCCAAGGATGCAGATGGCAAGCAGGTTGCCTATGTAGAAGGTCAGGAAATTGGCAAATGCGCCTCCTGCCACGACGCCATGACCGATGAAGCACAGAAAAAGATAAAAGGCTTCAAGGGCGCTGCCCATACCAACTGCAAAGGCTGCCATAAGGCTGCAGGCAAGGGCCCGACCAAATGTAAAGAGTGTCATCCTAAAAAATAGCACTAAAAATTAATTTTTTAATTTTGTTGAAAAGGCTGCTTCCCTGAGTGGAAGCGGCCTTTTTTTTTCTTAAAATTTCAGTGAATTTGTGGAATCACAGTGACAGCACGCTTCGCGAAAAATCGCTCGACCCCCAAACAGAAGAAAATAAAAACCAGGATCTGGCAATGGACCCATGTCCATCTTTCATTCTATCTGTTTTTTATTTGCGGCTTGGTGACCTTTTTTATCGGCGCTCTTCTCTTTGTTTTTGTCGCCTTGAATATCCCTGATGTCAGTTCCCTTGAGAGTTACCGGCCACCCCAGGCAACTTTGATCATTGATAGCCAGGGAAAAGAAATTGATCGAATTTTTACCCGGAACAGACGTCTCATTTCATTAAGTGAAATGCCGGATCTCCTGCCCAAGGCCTTTATCGCGGCTGAGGATGACCGATTTTATCAGCATCCCGGGGTGGACAGCTGGTCAATCCTGCGGGCCATCATTTATAATGTCAGAAAAGGGGGGAGGAAGCAGGGAGGCAGTACCATCACCCAGCAGGTTGCCCGCTCCCTGCTGCTGACACCGGAAAAGACCTATACGAGAAAAGTCAAGGAGGCCATCCTGGCCTATCGCATAGACAAGAGGCTGGCCAAGGAGGAAATCATCGCGATTTACCTGAACCAGATTTACCTTGGCGCGGGCGCCTACGGTGTGGAAGCGGCAGCCAATGTTTATTTTGACAAAAAAGCCCGGGACCTAAACCTTGCCGAGTTATCCATCCTTGCCGGTCTGCCCCAGGCCCCGAGCCGCTATTCTCCTTTCAAGCATTACAAGCGGGCCAAAAAAAGACAGGCCTATGTGCTGAACAGGATGGCGGAGGAAGGTTTTATTACGCCCACCGCGGCTCGCAAGGCTTTTAAGCAGACTCTGGTTTGGGGCGGTAGTGACACCTCCCCTCTGGATGCAAAATATTTTATTCAGCAGGTTCGTAACGAGGTAAGAAAAAAGTTTGGTCGTGATGCGTTGTTTGAGGGAGGTTTGACCATCCACACCAGCCTGGATCAACATCTGCAGCGAGAGGCTGATCTGGCTGTTCAGAAAGGTGTGGCCCAATGGGTAATTCGCCAGTCCTCATCTTCAAAAAAATTGCCCCAGGCAGCCCTTGTCGTTTTGGAGGTTAAATCGGGTCTGGTTCGTGCCTTGACCGGGGGGACGAATTTTTCCCGCAGCCAGTTTAACCGTGCAACTCAGGCCAGACGGCAGCCTGGCTCGGCTTTTAAACCCCTTGTTTACGCGGCCGCTTTTTCCAAGGGGTATAATGGTGCCTCTCTTTTCGATGATGCGCCTCTCAGTTTGAAGAGATCCGGTTCAAGTTTATGGCAGCCGAAAAATTTTGACGGCAGATTTAGGGGTCCGACAACGCTGTGGAGCGGCCTTGTCCACTCGTGCAATATCGTTGCGATCAAGCTCCTGCAGGAAATCGGCATTGACAGGGTGATTGATTTGGCCGAAAAGATGGGAATTCATTCTGAACTTCGGCCGGATCTTTCCCTGGCCCTGGGATCTTCCGAGATGTCTCTGCTGGAGATCACCTCGGCCTACACGGTTTTTGCCAATGGCGGGCAGTGGTTTCAACCTGTTTTTATTACAAAGATTGAAGATTGTGATGGAAAAATTCTGCTGGAACATCACCAGTCTGCCACTCCGGCCATTGACCCGCGCACTGCTTTTCAGATTACGGATCTGCTCAAAAGTGTTATTGCCGAAGGAACAGGAAAGAAGGCCTGGGGGTTGCAGTCAGCTTCAGCCGGTAAGACCGGCACAACCGATCAGAACAGGGATGCCTGGTTCATCGGCTATACTCCGTCACTGGCAGCAGGCGTCTGGATGGGGTTCGACAAAAAAATGACTCTGGGAAGAAAAGAAACCGGCGGCCGGGCCTGTGCGCCGGTCTGGCTTGATTTTATGCGTAAGGCGGAAAAAATGTATCCGGCTGGAGACTTTCAGGTTCCCAAAGGAATCACCTTTCTGCCCATTGATCATAAAACCGGCAAATTCGACTCGGATAACAGTGACAAGTCTACATGGCAGCCGTTTAAAGATGATCAGCTGCCCCTCGGTGCGGCGGACTGACGGATTATGGTCAGGTTTTCGTTAACATGCCGCAGACTTAATGGTTGACTTGAAACTCCTGACAGTCTTTAATCCATGCAGGTTCATGTTGTCTGAAATGTTTACAATTTATTGGCTTTTGCACTTATTTAACTCCAACCCGAATCTTTACGAAGGAGTCATGAAATGTTTCGAAAAATTATTGGGTTATGTGCCCTTGTCTTACTTTTTTCTTCATCTGCCGGAGCCGCTCTCGGGGAGAATGTTACCTCGCTTGATGACCAGAAAAGTATTTCCGTGACGATTTATAACCAGAATCTTGCTCTTGTCAAAGATCTACGGGCCATCCGGCTGCCGGCTGGTGAAAGTAGTCTGGCCTTCAGGGAGGTCAGCGCTCGGATAAGGCCTGAGACTGCCCTGGTAAAATCTTCGGATCTCAGTGTGATTGAGCAGAATTTTGAATTTGATCTCCTCTCTCCCCAGGCCTTGTTGAAAAAATATGTTGGTAAGGAGGTTACCGTGGTCAGGACTCATCCGACCACCGGTGAGGAAACCAGGGAGTCGGCCCGGGTGTTAAGTGTCAATGACGGTGTTGTCCTCGGCATGGCCGATCATATTGAGATGGGAATTCCCGGCCGTCTGGTTTTTCCCGATGTTCCGGGTAATCTGCGGGATCGCCCTACCCTGGTTCTGCATGTCAACAGCCGCACAGACGGACTCCAGGATGTGGAACTGAGTTATCTGACCGGAGGATTGAACTGGCAGGCCGATTATGTGGCGGAGCTCAACGCCACGGATGATGAACTCGATATCAACGGCTGGGTGACCCTGACTAATCGCAGCGGTACGACTTATCCGGATGCCAGGCTGCAACTCGTGGCTGGTGATGTGCATCAGGCGCCGCCGGAACAGAGACAAGCGGCCCGATATCAGCAAAAAGCCGAAGTAATGATGGCGGATATGAACGCTTCAATGGCCGAAGAATCGATGTTTGAATATCATCTCTATACCCTGTCCCGGCCAACAACAATCAAGGATAACCAGACAAAACAGGTTGCCCTTCTCCAGGCAAGCCGGATTCCCTGTAAAAAAGAATTTGTTCTCCGTGGTAGTGACTACTACTACCAGAGTCGGTATGATGAAATAGAAAAGAAGATTAAAATCGGTGTTTTTGTGGAAGTTAAAAACAGCAGGGAAAATAATCTCGGCTTGCCCATGCCCAAGGGGGTCATCCGGGTTTATAAAAAGGATTCCAAGGCTTCCCTGCAGTTTATAGGTGAAGACCGTATTGACCATACCCCGGAAAATGAAACGATCCGCCTCAAGCTCGGCGATGCCTTCGATGTGACTGCCGTTAAAAAACAGACGGATTTTAAGAAAATCAGCGGGTTTTCCCGCTATCATTATGTCTATGACAGCAGTTTTCAGATTGATTTGAAAAATGCCAAGAAAGAGGCCATAATCGTTAAAGTTGTCGAGCCGATCCCTGGTGACTGGGAGATGCATCAGGAATCTCACAAACATGAAAAACAGGCAAGTCACAGGGCTGTCTGGTATGTGCCGGTTCCGGCCCAGGGCAAGGCAACCTTGACATATACAGTGCGGGTCAAATATTAACCGGCTGCGGTAAAGGTATAGGGAAAAAAGGATAGTCTCGGACTGGCTCCTGGAAGCCTTTTTTTGAATAAATGTTGGAGTAATCAGAGAGGAAGTCGGGAAAAGAAGTGAAACAGAGAGTGGAACATAACAACATTTTTGAGAAATTCGAAAAACTTCGATCGCGACTCAAAACGATTATTTTTGACCAGGATGAAGCCATTGATGAAGTGATCGACGCCTTTATTCATATGGCTTACAAGTCCATTGAGGAGCCGCCTAAAGCAATTTTTGCCTTTCTGGGGCCGGAGGCGGTTGGTAAAAACTATCTGGCTCGATTGCTAAGCGAACATATTGAAGAGATTAAAGGGTTCAAGCTTTTTGATATGGAGCAGTATGCGGAGCCGGAGGAGGCGGAAACGCTTCTTGGCCGCAAGTTTGTCCACGATGAAGTTCAGGAAGGGAAACTGGTCAGATTTTTAAGAAAAGAGCCAAAATCGGTCATCGTCTTTGACTCTATCGAGAAAGCGGATAATCAGCTACAGCTCGCCCTTCTTGAACTGATAACGACAAGTGATCATGAGAGTGGCCTTGATTGCAGCGAGGTTGTCTTTGTTTTTACCTCCACGCTTGGCAGTGTTCTGTATCAGAACAAAGAGTTTCTTGATTCTTTCAAAAAAAATAAGGTCAGAGCCCAATCCCTGATGATGGCGGCCATTTCAAAGGAGAAAAAAGTCGTTTACGAGTTGATTCAGGATGCCATTGCACCCAAACTTCTTGCCGTCATGTCCCGCAATGATCTTGTTCTCTTCAATAAACTCAGCCTGGCGTCAATTGTCCGTATCGGTTCCGCCACCCTGGATCGACTGGCGAAAAGCCTGTTGGATAAGAGCCGGATTTCGCTGGAATGGCAGGATCGTAAAGAGCTTATGACCCTGTTAACCCTGTCTTTTGCCCCTGTCATCAATGTAAAAAGAGTTCGGCGGAAGCTGCCGGACATGATTCTGGCTAAAATGACGCAATTTATCCGTGAAACCGGTAAGCTGCCGGGAAAAATTGTTTTCAGCCCGTCCCGGCAGGCCAAGGTGTTTTTGAATGAACTTTTGCGGGAAGAAGATCTCCTGATTCAGAAACTGTTCAAGAGAAATGAGACCGTGGAGTTAAGCTGGAAGGAGGAAGAAAGGGCGAACGCGGTACTGATCACCCTTGAACAGGTTGAACTGAAAAAGTTACCTCCGGTCAGGGCGGTTTTTCTGGAAGCTCTGCCGGCTGTGGAATTTTCATCCGTATGTTTTGGTGATATTGCCGGTAATGAGCCTATTAAAAAAACATTTAAACAGATTATCAGTATTCTCCAGAAACCGGCACTTGTCAGGAAATTTGCCATTGACCTTCCCAGGGGGATGCTGTTGCATGGCCCGGAAGGGGTGGGGAAAACAATGCTTGGCAAGGCGTTTGCCAAGGAAGCCGGCCGGCCTTATATCTATGTTTCTCGCAGTGATCTTTTTGATCCCAATTATATCAGGATGGTGTATCAGAAAGCCCGTGAGTTCGCGCCAAGCATTGTTTTTCTGGACGGGGTTGATGTGAAGGGACTTGTCGAGGGGGTTTATGCGTATATGCCGGTGGATCAGCTGATCATGGAGATCGACAGCCTGCCCACTGATCCGGATGAATTTGTCTTTACCATTGCTACGGCTCAGAATCGTGAAGAGGTGAGTCCACTGCTGATAGCGCCGGATAGAATTGATCTTTTTGTCGAGGCGCCGGAATTGGATAAGGAAGCCAGGAAATTCTTTATCGAAAAAATACTGGAAAAACCAAATGACGGCAAAATAGACGCTGAAAGGGTGGCGCGTTATATATCCGGAATGAACGGCTATGATCTGCAACGGATTGGCAAGGAAGCATCGCTTGCGGCCATCCGTAATGGTCTTGACTATATCAGTGAAGAGATATTGATCGAACAGATCAATATTATCAAGTATGGCAGCAGACTGGAGAAAACACGAATCAGAAATCTGGAAGAAGACCTCAGGATGACCGCCTATCATGAGGCCGGTCATGCCGTGCTTTCTTCCCTTCTGCTGCCGGATATTAAAATCGAACAGGTGACCATAACGCCGAGACTGCAAAGTCTGGGCTTTATCTCATATTCAACTGAAGATTTTGCCGGCAATGTTTCCAGGGAAGAAGTTTTTAATAATATTTGCGTCCTGCTGGCCGGCCGCATGGCGGAAGTCAGGGAATTTGGAGATAAAGGAATTGACTCGGGGGCGGCAAACGACCTGGAAGAGGCAACTCGGCATGCCTATATGGCCATCGCTAATATGGGAATGGATGAGGAACTTGGCCCTATTCATTTTGACACCCTGGCCCAAAATGTCAGTAAGCAGTTTTTTCGGCAGAAAATTGAAAAGGCATTGTCCCTGTGGATTGGTGATGCTACGGTCAAGGCGGAAAAGCTGGTGGCCCGACACTGGGAGAAGATAGAAAAACTGGCGGCTGTCCTGATTAAAAAGGAGATCGTCGACGGCGCCGAGCTTGAAATAATTATGAAGGGTTGAAAAGAGAGGGGGATAAAAAAAACCGTGAAGAAAGTTTTTTAACTTTCTCCACGGCTGTCGCAAAAAAAATCTTAATTCGTTGACTTATGCCTTTTTTGAGGGAAGATTTGTCAGATCATCACGGGCACAAAAGAGCACCTGAAAGTTGTCCTGCAATTGTTTGGTCAAATCATTAATACGATCATCATCTCCGGCAACAACCCGGATTGATACCCGTTTCATTCCTTCTTCAACATCCTCGAAAGAGGTCATTACACTGAGGATCCGCGCCTTGAATTCACGCATCATCTTAATCACTGAGGTGACCGAACCCGGCGTATCCTCCAAATCAAAAATATACTGCATTGCCCCATTCTTAATGCCGGTGCTGTGGATAAAGCCGCGTAAAACATCTGTTTCACTGAGCAGACCGGTAAGATGTCCGGAATTATCAGCCACAGGAATACCGGAGATGCGACTTCCCAGCATGATCAGCGCCGCTTTTTCCAATGATTCATTACCGTTAAGGGTCATGGGGTTTGGGGTCATGACATCTTTTACCTTCATTTCAGAAAGAAGATAATAGAGTTCATGAACATCAAGTGAGGTTGTTTTTGAGGGTGAGGCATCCTTGACATCACGATCGGTGATGATTCCGCTTAATTTGCCATGGGAGACAACAGGCAGCCGCCGGATTGCATTTTCTTTCATCATCCGGGTGGCCCGCATCAGCGAGGTGTTTTCATCCACGGTCAGGACGTCTTTCGCCATCCAGTCTCTAATCAGCATTGTGTACTTCCTCCTTTATATTGATCATCCATAGCTATTTAGCAGCACCTATCCGGAGTCTCCGCTCCGCTTATCTGCGCACATCCGGCGCCCTGCTGAATAGTTACAGTATGGCGTTTAGATAAATTCCGTAGCCTTCCCTAAGTAGTTACGATCATCCAGCGGAGCCGGCATAACTTCGACAAGCCGTCTGGCAGGTTTCGTAAAAAAGTCGGGATATATTTTTTATCAACCTTATAAGATATTCCCGTCAATCCTGCAAGATTTTGTCTCTTTTCTTCTGCGAAAAAGGCAAAAAGATCATATCCTGGTTCCCTGTTTTTCAGAAAAATATGCCGACAATTGCAAGGAATAATTTATTTTTTTGGAGAGGTTAATTGATTTTTTCATTGCTCGGAAGTAAATAGAGGCTGCGATTCAAGCAGGCTAAAATCTACAATTTATGAAGACATTGACGCCACTTTCCTCTTTTAACCTCCAGCAACTGCTCGCCGGCCTCTCCGGTCGGGAATTTGCGTTTTTTGAGACGACCCGGTTCACGGATGAAGACCAGAGTTCCCTGTTGTTCGTCGATCCGGTTGAGCACCTCACCTGCACGGCCGACCAGCAGCCTGAACAATTTCTCCAAAAGGCCCAGGAAAAGCTGGACCAGGGATACTACCTTGCCGGCTGGTTTGCCTATGAATTCGGCTATCTTCTGGAGCCCGTGCTGGCCGCCCGCTTCAGTCCGCAGCCGGAAACTGTTGTGGCCCATCTTGCTGTATTCGAAGCGCCGGCGGTCTTTGATCATTATCTGGGGAAATCGATTTCCGGGCAATGGCCATCATCATCGACCCAAGTGGAAATTCAGGAAAATGACTGTGTTATCAGCAATATTCATCTCAGCCAGAACAAAATGGATTACCTGGAGAAGATTCATCGCATCAAGGAATATATTGCTGCCGGTGACACCTACCAGGTGAATTATACTCTGAAACTGCTCTTTGATTTCGCAGGTTCCCCTGATGAATTTTACCAGAGGCTGCGCCGAAATCAGAGTGTTTCATACTCCGCTTATCTTAAATTGAGCGGCCGGCGGGTCCTCTCATTTTCGCCGGAACTTTTTTTCAGGAAAGAAGGGAGCAGATGCACGGTACGCCCTATGAAAGGAACCAGCAGGCGGGGCCGGACATTGGCCGAGGACGAGGCGATTGGCGTCAGCCTGCAGCGGGATATAAAAAACAGAAGTGAAAATGTCATGATCGTTGATCTGCTGCGAAACGATCTGGGCCGGATGGGTCATGTCAGCGTGTCGTCGCTTTTTGATGTCGAGACCTATGAGACTCTGCATCAGATGACATCCACCATTGTTGGTGAAATTCCCTTCTCCATCCCGCTCATCGACCTGTTCAGAGCCCTGTTTCCCTGCGGTTCGGTGACCGGGGCACCTAAGATTCATACCATGGAAATTATCCATGAACTTGAATCAGCTCCCCGAGGAATTTATACCGGCGCCATTGGCTATATCAGGCCGGATGGTGATTGCTGTTTTAATGTGCCCATCCGAACCGTGGTTCTGGAAGGAAGCAGGGGTGAAATGGGAATCGGTTCCGGTATCATTTTCGACTCTGATCCCGGGCAGGAATGGCGTGAATGTAAACTGAAGGGGCATTTTTTGACCAACCCTTTGCCTGATTTTCAACTGATTGAAACTATTCTCTGGCAGCCGGACCATGGTTTCTGGCTTCTTGATTTTCATCTTGACCGGCTTTTTAATTCCGCCCGCTACTTTTTTTTCCGGGTCAGTCGGGAACAGGTCAGGACATCCTTGCGTAATCAGGAAGAAATATTTTCAAGGAAAACACCTCAACGTGTCCGCCTGCTTCTTCACAAGGATGGCCGGCTGGAATTCAGTTCCTTTCCATGCGCCGCCCCGGCCAATACCTTTTTTCAAGACGATGTCCCAATCGTTGATCTTCCCCTGATCCGTTTTTCCGGGAAAAAGACGGATTCTCGGCAGATTTCCCTGTTTCACAAGACAACAATACGGGAACTCTATAATACGGAAAGAGCAAAGGCGGTTGATGAAGACTGTTTTGAGGTGATTTTTTGTAATGAACTGGGGGAGGTTACCGAAGGCAGCATCACCAACATTTTTATCAGGAAAGGGCGGATGTTTTTTACGCCACCGATTGAATGCGGGCTGCTGGGTGGTGTCATGCGGCGCTTTCTTTTGGAAGAGCATGAGAAAAGGGTCAGGGAGAAAGTGCTGCATGAGCACGATCTCCTTGAAGCCGATGGGATTTATGTCGTCAATTCCGTCCGGGGAATTGTCCCGGTCAGGCTGGAACAGAATTTTGGAGACGAAAATCAGAAATCGGAATAATATCTTCTGGTTACCATCATTTCCCGGCCACTGTCCTGATAATATCCGACTTACCCACCACGCCGACAAGTTTTTCGCCGCTCAGCACTGGCAGGGTATGAACTCTTTTTTCCGCCATGATCGTGGCAATCTCGTTAAGAGGTGTTTCCTCGGTCACACTTATCAGTTTTTCCGTACCAATATCCCCGACCGTCGAGCCGGTAATTTTTTTGATCTGTTTTTCCATTTTTCCTCCACTTTCAAGAAAAAAAACGGAATCAAGTAAGGTGATCACCGATGGAATATGAATTTTTTTAGTCTGGTCAATCAGGTCGTTTTCAGTAACAACGGCCACAAGGGTGTCATTGTCATCCAGTACCGGTACGCCGCTGATTTTATTTTCCCATAAGATTTCGGCCAGTTTTTCAACCGATAGATCCGGTTTAACTGTGATGACCTTCGAGGTCATAATGTCTTTTGCTGTGAGCATTTTTTTCTCCTGATATTTTTTAGGGGCAAAGGGGCATAGTAAATTGAAC
>JAOZOY010000156.1 GCA_029933005.1 Deltaproteobacteria bacterium | reverse complement strand
TTTACCTTCCTTGCCGCCAAAGGGTGGATTGGTGAGGATGACGTCAAAGGTTTTAGGTGCTTGTTCGAACAATGCCGCATAAGTGGCGCGCTTGGTTAGAGTATTGCCATGCCATAGGTTAGGCTGGTCAATGCCATGAAGGACCAGATTTGCCAGGGCAATAGGGAATACCAGATTTTCCTTTTCGCGGCCAAAAAAGGTGTCGTGCTTGAGTGTATCGATATCAGTGCTGGTAGCGCTGTCACCCAGATTGCGGGCAATATGTTCATAAGCAATAGCCAGAAACCCACCGGTGCCACAGCAGGGGTCATAGATAGTTTGCCCAAGGCTTGGTTTGACCGTATGGACCATGGCACGGATCACTTCGCGGGGGGTAAAGAATTGACCTCCATCGGAATTCTTTTCCCCCATTTTTAACAACAGGTCTTCATAGACCTGCGATAGGGTGAAAAAGTGGGTGTCTTCCACGTGGTCAGTATTGATCTCATGAACCTTGTCAAGGATATCGCGCAGATTGGTTTCGCTGTCCACTCGTACTCGCTCTACCGCTGTCATGATGCGACCGATAATGCGCTGTTTCCGGCTGGCCGCCGGGTTGGGCAGTCCAGTGCGCGAATCCACGTCTAGTCCATGTAGATGGGGTAGCAGTTCCTTGTTGATGAAGTCGAACAACATGCCGTCGCCGGCTGCAAACAGCTCTTGCCGTTTCCATCCAAAAGGTTTGCCGTCACTTGTTTTCGGGTGGTCGGATTTGTCGGAATAGGGGGCCGCCCAATCCTGCCAGCGGTAAGGGCTTCGCAGGGCGGGAGCAAATTCCGCCCCCACGGCTTCAGCTTCTTCACGCGCTTTTGTTTCCTGATCATCGAGGATGCGTAGAAACAGGATCCAGGTCAGTTCAGGCACGTACTGTAGGGCGCTGGCACAGTTGGAACGACGCATGATGTCGCAGATGCTTTTCACAAAAGCGGAAAGCGATTGGGTGGAGGTGATAGCCCTGGGTTGTTTTTTAGTTTTTGTACTTTTTGCCATGGTTATATTTCAAAAGCTTGGGCAAGGATTTTTTGGGGTAATAAACTTAAATCACTAAGTGTGGATTTTGCTCCAGAAGTAGCTTTTTCTGCTGAGTTTGTTGCCAAGTTGATAAATTCAACGCATTTTAATTGTTTTGTAAGTGAAGGTAACTTAAATTCCCATTCAAAAAGTTGTTCTCTATTGAGTTTTGGCATTCTCGATCGGGCTGATTTCTCATTGGCATAATCTGTAAATAAATTAGAGGTCAAGAGCAGTTGTAAAAAATTACTATTGATTTTTTTGGGATTGCATTTAAGAGGATACATGTCAGCACTGCATAAGCCACTAAAATCAGGGAGTGCAACCTTTCTCAAGTATGGCCGTAGTTTTGAGTAAAGGATATCCCCTTCACTAAATAAATATTTACCGCTCGACATCCCATCTTCTTTTGCGCTCCTAACGCCGATTAATCGGCCAGTTATACTTTCAATATTTTCCGCGCTGACGTGCGGTAAATTGCAGAATTCAGGAAGCTCAGGATTTACTAATTTAGCTGTTATTTTTGCAATATCCCCTAGTTTTACTACTTCTGCTCCCGTATCCATAGCATTGAGTACGCGACTTTCAATGATTCTATTCACAAAAGAGTTGATCTCCTGTAACTGTACTTCCGCCGCCTTCCGGGCCTTTTCCACTTCGGAGAGTTGGACCTTAAGTCGGGTGGCGATTTGGCGTTGTTTGTCGATTGGATAAATTGGTATCTCTAAATTGCGAATTACTGTTTGACTGATATTTGGTTGAGCCCCACCAAAACTTGCTTCTATCAAATTTTTTCTAATGTATAAAAGCCAGTTAAACAAATAATCTCTATCCAAATGTTTGCTAAGAATAATTGCACAAACTGCTTGATTAGTGGCTGATGAGAAGGTGAGTATCCCGAGTTTTCCAACTGTTGCTCCGTACATTGCTATTAGCAACGTTCCTTCTGGTAGTAACTTTGCGCTGGAATTTTCTAAGGCAAGCTGCGTAATTTTTTCTTCAACGAATGTAATTTCACCGTCAGGAAGTTCTCCTGATTTGATCCAAGGAATACTCCCGCCATAGAAGTTCTTGTTTCCTCGTGAAGGAGTACCGCCACTGCACGTTTCAGCTACCTCATGAAGTTTAACAAATTTTGGCTTCATACCCCAAACAACCTTTCCTTGGCCTCATGTATTACCTCAACCGGTTTGCCCAACACCCGAAGAACATCTAGCCCACCTGCCCGGCTGATTTCCGGCACCTCCCAGAGTGCCGGGGTTTCCAGCGCCTCGGTACCTCCTTGGGCAAACTGGTGGCCAAGTCCTTTTAAGACAATGGCAGCTTTGTCATCCATGTTATCGAACCAAAGCTGGTTATTGTCGATAAATAGTTGCCCCCTTTCTGGTCGTTTTAAAGCACGAGCATGGTAGCCGTGATAGCCGAAAAAGTCATAGAGGTCAAAGTCGTTCATTTGGTCGATTTCCCGAATCACTTCTGGACTGAAATTATCGCTCAGCAGATGGTTGATCATCTGCCGGCGTTTTTGGGTTGTTATCCAAAGTTCGCGAAACTCATTCAGGTTGTGTGCTTCTCTTAACACCCTCTGAATGACTTCACGGCGATACTCATCCACGGGAATGGGAACGTCACGACCGTCGCGGTGGCTGAGAATGAAACGTCCTTCCGGTTTGACAATTAC
>JAOZOY010000030.1:25676-32018 GCA_029933005.1 Deltaproteobacteria bacterium | reverse complement strand
CGCTCACTTTCAGGCTCTTTTCATATTCTTTTTTATCCAAATATGCTTCAATACGGAGTTCGGTTGCTGTTTTCTCTGCTGGCAGTTTCATCAATTCTGCCAATATGTATTTTAAGCCAGCATATGGGGGGCACCATTATGAGGCTGTAGGCCATTGGAGTGCAAGCCCCGATGGCTTATTTTTGTCAAAATATTATTTTGTATTTTCAGTATGTTACCCTGTTAGCCTGACGGCTAAGCCCTTGACCGTACCCATATAGCTTGAAATCGATATTTTGGGAGGAATCAGCGCAAGAAGATGAACATGGTCAACTTGGATATTCAATTCCAGCAATTCACATTTTTGAATCGCTGTGGTTATTGTCGAGGCAACTCAACCTTGGAGTAACAATTTACTGGTCAGAAGGCAAAGCCACTGATCTATGATCTTGCCCAAAGGCAAGGTTTTCACTGGTAGAATATTTTTTATTAAAACAACCAGATAATTATGATATAATTTTTTGCGATACTTCTTCTACAGGCGCATAGCGACTAATGCTTTTTAAATAGTTTTATCTGTCCATGAATAGGAAAATAAGGTTGGCGTATGAAGACATCGAAAATTTTTGTTGCCACATTTCCTGGTTTTTCAAACCCGGCCCTGGCAATCGCCGCATGCCGGGCTGGCGCTGTTGGAATTATAGATTGTGAATATGCATTGGATAGGCCATCTGTCTTCAAAGCAGTCGATCGATTATACAGTCTCACTGATAAGCCTTTTGGAGTCAAACTGTCTGCCGCTGATTCTCTTTTAATTGATTCTCTTCTCAAACAAAAATATTCAAACCTTCTCTGGTTTTTTCTCACTCCTCCTTTTCCAGATGATCTTGCCCGGATTGTTCAAAAAATACATGGTACAGAAGGGCAGGTTTTCTTTGAATGTCTGAGTGTGAATGAAATCCCCTTGGCGGAGTATGCGTCTGCTGATGGAGTTATTATAAAGGGAAACGAGGCAGGTGGTAAAGTTGCAGCCCAGTCTTCATTTATTCTTTTTCAAACATTCCTGAGAAAAACCACACTTCCCATAATTGTTCAGGGAGGAATGGGGCTGTATACGGCACCGGCTTGTCTTGCCTTGGGTGCTGAGGGTATTTTGCTTGACAGCCAGTGTGCTCTTCTGCGTGAATCTCCCGTTCCAGACGCTATAAAAAAACGTCTGGCCTCCTTTGATGGCACTGAAACCGTTTGCCTGCAAGTGAAAGATGATTGTTTTTTTCGAGTAATCAAACGATTGAATCAGCCGTTAGTTCAAAAATTATCAAAAGATATTGAAGAGTTTTGTTTACATGGGACAGAAAAACCATGTCCTCCGGCTGATTATCTGAGAAAACGGATAATGGCTGATATTCAACAACCTGATGCAGAGAAAAAAATTTGGATCTTGGGTCAGGATATTGGCTTAGCTGCTCATTTTGCCAGTCAATACGTAACCGTTGGTGGGGTGGTTAAGGCTATTTCCTCTTCTTTGGAAAATCTGTCTGGTCAGATGCAGAATGAAAATATGTTGATGGCTGATTCTCCCATGGCACTTTCCCACGGGACACAATACCCCATTGTCCAGGGACCCATGGCTCGGATCAGTGATTCTCCTCAATTTGCCGATGAGGTTGCCAAAAATGGGTCATTGCCTTTTTTAGCAGCAGCTATGTTACACGGCAGTGAGCTTGTAGATATTTTGCAGAAAACTCAAGAGCTACTGAGAGATAAACCCTGGGGCATTGGACTTCTTGGTTTTCTGCAACCTGCACTTTACCAGGAACAGGTGGAAGCGGTTTTAAAAGTCAGACCTCCCTTTGCACTGATAGCCGGTGGACGACCTGAGCAGGCAAAGATATTGGAAAATAAGGGAATAGCAACATATCTGCATATTCCTACTCCCGGGCTTCTCAAGCTGGCTCTGCAGGCTGGAGTAACTCGGTTTATTTTTGAGGGGAGGGAGGCTGGCGGTCATGTCGCTCCACTTGCCAGTTTTCCCCTTTGGGAGGCAATGATTTTTGTTCTGCAGGATTTTCTCGGACAGAAAAAAACAGCTTTAAAATTGCATATTCTTTTTGCTGGTGGAATCCATGATTCTTTGTCTGCCGCAATTGTGGCTATGTTGGCAGCGCCGCTAATGAAATCCGGCGTTAATATTGGTCTGCAGTTGGGCAGCATTTATCTTTTTACTGATGAAATAGTCAGAACAGGGGCTTTGACAGAAAAATACAGACAAGAAGTTCTTGCCGCGAAATCAACCGTCCTTCTTGAAACCGGCCTCGGGCATTCCAGTCGCTGTGCCCCCACCCCCTTCACCTCATTTTTTCAGAAGCAGAAAGTGCAGTTGCAGGCGCAGGGAAAATCGCAGCAGGAGATACGCGAGCATCTTGAAAATCTTAATCTTGGAAGGCTCCGCATAGCTTCCAGTGGCATTGGAAGGAAAAAAGAAGGAAATAATTATTCTGATACTTTTTTCTCCTTAACTGAAGAGGAGCAGTGTCAACAGGGTCTTTATATGGTTGGGGACCTTGGCTCACTCAGAGGCAAAGCTGTTACTATCCAGGAAGTGCATAAGGATATCCTGGAAAATGGTCGAAAAAAAATAGAAGAATGGATTGCCGGGGAAAAAAAGATCGTAAAACCGTTCATAAAACAAAAACCATCAGATATTGCCATAATCGGTATGGCAGGTATTCTTCCCGAGGCTGTTTGTCTTCAGACATATTGGGAGAATATTTTTTATAAAGTTAATGCAATTCGTGAGGTGCCTAAGGAGCGCTGGGACTGGCAACTCTATTTTGATGCTGACCGGCAGGCAAGAGATAAATCATATTCCCGCTGGGGGGCTTTTATTCCGGATATGGCATTTGATCCGATGAAGAATGGTATGCCGCCTGCGTCTCTTGCTTCAATCGAACCTTTACAATTGCTTAGTCTTGAAATCGCCCATCAGGCCCTTGACGATGCAGGATATACCAAGAGGCCTTTCCCTCGTAGTAAAACATCTGTTGTCTTGGGAATCAGTGGAGATGGTGAACTGGGGCAGCTTTATAGTTTCAGGGCATCTTTGCCACTCTATTTTGGAAAAAGCTCAGAGGCTGTGACTGACCATTTCAAAAATGAACTGCCTGAATGGACTGAAGATTCCTTTCCCGGCATACTCGCTAATGTAGCGGCTGGCCGTATTGCCAATCGTCTCGATCTTGGTGGAACCAATTATACAGTTGATGCTGCTTGTGGTTCTTCCCTGGCTGCGGTTTATCTGGCTGTCATGGAGCTTGAGCATGGAATTTGCGATATGTCCATTGTCGGAGCTGCCGACTGTATGCAAAATCCTTTTACCTACCTCTGTTTTTCCAAAACTCAGGCTTTAACTTCACGGAAAAAATGTCATCCTTTTGATGAAAATGCCGACGGAATATCGCTCGGCGAGGGGGTTGCCTCCCTGGTTCTAAAACGACTTGCTGATGCTGAGCGGGATGGTGACAGGATTTATGCGGTCATCAAGGCTGCTGCATCTTCCAGCGATGGCCGTGGTAAAAGTTTGACTGCTCCCAGTAAGAAAGGGCAGATGATTGCCTATAAGCGGGCCTATGACAAGGCTGGTTTCACTGCTGCAGATGTGGGCCTGATTGAGGCCCATGGTACAGGAACGGTACTGGGTGACCGGGTGGAAGTTGAAGCACTCACAGAAATTTTTAAAGAGGCATCGGTACAACCTCAAAGTTGCGCCATTGGATCTGTTAAATCTATGATCGGCCACACTAAGTCAACGGCCGGTGTTGCCGGATTGATTAAGGCTGCACTGGCTATACACCATAAGGTACTTCCACCTACACTTGGTGTGGAAAGACCCAACAGCATTTTAATGTCCGAGGACACCCCTTTTTTTGTTAACACCGAGGCGCGTCCATGGCTTTGCCATGATCAGCAAAGGCTGCGCAGAGCTGGTGTCAGCGCTTTGGGTTTCGGCGGAACGAATTTTCATGTACTTCTTGAAGAATACAACAGAGATGTGCTGGGTGGCGCTCAAACAGATTCTCTGCACAATCTTCCTTCAGAGCTTTTTCTTTTTAAAGCTGCTACTTCTGCTGAACTTCTGGCATTACTGCGGACGTATGAAGAAAAAATTAGGATGATCAGCAAAGTTGACTTAAAAGATCTTTCATACAGCCAGTGGCTGTCATGGCAAAAAAGCAGTGCTAAAAAACCATTTTCTCTTTGTCTTGCCATTGTTGCCACAAAGATCAGTGATCTTGTGGAAAAAATGAGTACAGCTATTGAAAAGCTCGCAGCCGGCTCAGAGCAGATTTCGGATCCACGAGGTATTTTTTTCAGCACTAAACCACTTGGAAAAGAAGGAAAAATCGCATTTCTTTTTCCTGGACAGGGTTCTCAATATGTGAACATGCTTGCCGATCTTGCCGTACAGTTTTCTGACATACACAATCGCTTCGAAAGGAGTTCCGCTCTTTTGAAGGATAACTTATCAGAATCATTAAATTCTGTTATTTTTCCTCCTTCATCATTTTCAGAAGAGGAGAAAAAAAATCGCGCCAAATCTCTTGCCCGTACACAATATGCCCAGCCTGCCATTGGTACTGCTAATTTATCTCTTTTTCATCTTTTAAAGTCTGCCGGAATAAATCCTGATATGGCTGGAGGTCATAGCTATGGTGAATATGTTGCCCTCAGTGCAGCCGGTGTTCTGGCAGAAGATGATTTGATAAGATTATCTGAAGCAAGGGGCAGATTTATTCTTGAAGCAGCCGAACCTGAGCCCGGAATCATGGCCGCAGTTAATGCCGGTAGGCAGGTTGTTGAAGATGTGATGAAAGGCATAAAAAATGTTTGGTTAGCCAACCTGAATTCTCCTACTCAGACGATAATTTCCGGTTACCGTCAGGCGGTGGAAAAAGTGGTTGAAAAATTCACTGATATCGGGATCAAAGTCCGCATTATCCCGGTAGCATGTGCCTTCCACTCTCCAGTCGTAGCCAAGGCCGTCCACCGTCTCCATGATTTCCTTGACGGGCTTAAACTGTCTACACCTGAATTTCCGGTTTATTCCAACAGAACAGCTTGTCCCTATCCGGAAGACAGTGATGGAATAGTTGCTCTTCTTGGCGAACATCTTGTTCATGGTGTTGAATTTATCCGTCAGATAGAGACAATGTATAATGACGGAGCTCGTTTGTTTGTAGAGATAGGTCCCGGCCGGGTTCTCTCCAATCTTGCGGCTGAAATTCTGTCGGACAGGCCCCATGTAACCCTTGCTGTCAATCAATCCGGTCGTTCCGGTTTTGTTGCCCTCCATCACTGCCTTGGGCAATTGGCTGTACATGGTTTGGATGTACGACTTGACCCATTTTTTTCGAGACGTAATGTCAGCCAGGTTGATGTGGATGCGCTGGCAGAACGAGCCGGTCAAACAGCATATTCTCCAACAACCTGGTTGGTGAATGGTGGGCGGGCAATACCGGCATCAATGGCAGATGATCCGGCAGATGAACAGACAAAGATGTATGCTGTTTTGGCTAAATCTTTGAATCAGGATATTGCCGGAGACAAAAAAAAGGAAATGCCCACTCATGACAAGAAATTTTTCTCTGGATCAGTAGAAGGGGTGGCTTTTGAAAATTTTTCACTTCCCGGTTTAAGTTGTCATTCTGAAACTGATTTATCCTCCCCATCCGTATGTGATGGAGACGCAGATCATGTTGTTTTAAAGTTTCAAAAGGTGATGAATCGTTTTCTTGATGTTCAAAAAAACATTATGTTGGCTCACCTGCAGTCCAGAGACAAAACTTTTGAAGCTGATACAGCGGATTCCAAGCCCCGGAAATGTGAGAGAGAGAAACATGAAGACAATAAAGATAAAGAGCTTGATTCTTCATCTGTTAATTCTGTCACTGCTATTCCCAATCAAGAAAAAAAGAAGGAAAGAAGCCCTTCAGCTGATCGAGATCAGCTTGCATCACGGCTCTATGCCATAGTTGCCGAACGTACAGGTTATCCCGAGGAGATGCTGGAGCCGGGTCAGGATCTGGAGGCGGATCTCGGCATTGACTCCATAAAACGTGTGGAGATACTCGGCAGTTTTCTTAAGGATATTTTTTCCGGTATCGAAGGAGAACTGCCGGTAACGGCAAACAGCCTTAGTGGTCAAAGAACCTTTGCTGAGATTATCGACTCCGTTTTTTCTTCTCCGGCCAGTTCTCCATCAGATGGAAAAAATTCTGATACTTCAGCAGATACAAATGTTCATTTAAATCGAGATCAGCTTGCATCACGGCTCTATGCCATAGTTGCCGAACGTACAGGTTA
>JAOZOY010000030.1:0-25576 GCA_029933005.1 Deltaproteobacteria bacterium | reverse complement strand
GGTAACGGCAAACAGCCTTAGTGGTCAAAGAACCTTTGCTGAGATTATCGACTCCTTTCTGCGTGAGGAGACTGGTTCTGTTGTCCAACAAGATAAACTGCCAACTCCACGTCCTGTAATTGATACAAGTGGAAGTGAGGATAAAAACGAGGCTGTTTTGCCCCGTTTTACTCTGATTGCTGTTCCTGTTGAAGCTGAAAAGAGAATAATTCAATTATCCCAAAACGGAGTCTATCTCATAACAGATGATGAAAAAGGGGTAGCAGAGTCTGTTGCCCGGGAAATGACAAAAAGAGGGCATACAGTCGCTTTACTGCAGAATAAATCGGAAGTATCCAGCTCCTATGAAAACGTTTATAATTTTGAACAATGTAATTTATCTGCAATTTCCAAGGTAGTGGACAGAATTCGAGACAGACATGGATCTATTGCCGGACTCATTCATCTGCTGCCATTGCGGGAAAGAGCTTCGCTCGAAGAATATGACTTTGCCGGTTGGCAAAAACGTCTGAATCTGGAAGTTAAAACCGTTTTTTACCTGGTAAAGTCTTTGGCCAATGATTTAAAGCAAGCAGCTATAGAAGGTGATTCCCTGCTGATGTCGGCCACAGCCTTAGGTGGTTGCTTCGGCCTTAACGGGTTGCAAAAAAATGATTTTTTCCCAGGTCAGGGAGGTGTTATCGGTTTTCTTAAAACTGTTGATGTCGAGTGGCCTGAAGTTAGAGTGAAAACCGTCGATCTTGACGTCAGTGAATCGATCACGGCACTTACTCTTCATCTTCTTGCCGAAATTTCAACAGCATCCGGGGCTGTTGAAATAGGCTACAGAAAAAATCAGTGTTTTCATATAGGGCTTGTCGAAGCTCCTCTTGCTGATCGAAAAAATTCAGAGATCTCGATTAACTCTTCTTCCATCATTCTTGTTACCGGCGGCGCACGGGGTATCACTGCTGAAATTTGTCTTGATATGGCAGGTAAGTACAAGCCTCAATTCATTATTGTTGGCCGCGCTCCTCTCCCGGCCACTGATGAGTCTTCTTTAACAAAAGACCTTTCAACAACTCAGGAGTTGAAAAGTGCCCTGATTGAAGAGATGAAAAAAAAGAATGAAGATATCAGCCTGCCTGAAATAGAACAAAAATACAAAGCTCTTATTAAGGAGCGTGAAATACGAAATAATCTCGCCGCAATGGCGCAAGCAGGTGCATCTGTTGAATATGTTTCAGTTGATGTCCGAGATCAGAATGCTTTCGAAAAAGTAATTCTCAATATTTATAAGACATATGACCATATTGATGGCGTTATTCATGGCGCAGGAATTATTGAGGACAAGTTTGTTGAGGACATCAGCCCGGAATCATTTGATCGGGTCTTCGGTACCAAAGCTGAGAGCATTTTCATTCTCAGTCGGATGCTTCAATTCCAATCCCTCCAATTTCTGGTTTTATTTTCTTCTGTAGCTGGGTGTTTTGGCAATTCGGGGCAGAGTTCCTATACGGCTGTGAATGAAGTTGTAAACAAGTTTGCCCTTTATTTGAATAAATTCCAGCCCTGCGGCAGAGTGGTTTCCATAAACTGGGGGCCGTGGAGAACTTCAGGAATGGTATCAGGGCAGCTTGAACGGCAATTTGCCCAAAGGGGGGTCAGTCTTATCCCCCCCCGGAGCGGTTCCCAGATGTTTGATATGGAAATACTTCGTGGTTTATCAGATGAAGTTGTGGTTGTTGTCGGTGACGGACCCTGGGGAAGTGTTAAGACGATTTCCGCTAATTCTCCGTAACTATTCAGCAAAGTAACCGGAGGGGCCGGCATTTATTTTAAAAGTAACAAAAGAATTATATCGTCATTCCGGCATGTTTTTAGCCTGAGATAAGCACCCTTGAAAATGGTGTATAAACTCCGATTTTGATCCAGAAACTACCCATGCGCTTCATCCTGGATTCCGGCTTAAAACATGCCGGAATGACGTGTGTGAGGTTTTGTGTTTATCTTATTGTTTTTACGATATTTATTTAAAGTGTTCAAGGCCTTATTACTTAGAGGAAGCACCCTGTCTTTGCCCATTTCGGAGTCTCGCATACTCGTTTACCCGGTCTTCTCGAATAGTACTAGTTTAATGGGTAATTAAAAATATTCAGCAAAATTTCAAGATGACGTTTACATTCAAAGATAAAAAAAATTCTCTTGAGGATGTAGCTATTGTCGGTATGTCCTGTTTGTTTCCCGGTGCTCCAACACTTGGAAATTATTGGCAGAATATTTTAGACAAAAAATGTGTTATCAGTGATCCTCCTGATGATTGGCAGGCAGACCTTTATTTTGACGCACATTCCACTGCCAATGATCGAACCTATTGCAAAAAAGGAGGATACCTTGGCGAACTGGCCCATTTTGACCCTTTAGAGTTCGGGGTGATGCCTTCTTCGCTTGATGGAGGTGAACCAGACCATTATCTTGCCCTCAAAATTGCTAAAGATGCCCTCCTAGATGCCGGCTATACGGAAAAAACGGTTAACCCTGAACGTACGGAAGTCATAGTTGGTCGCGGAACATATATTAACAGAGGGGTTACAAACTCTTTTCAGCATACGGTTGTAGTTGAACAGACCTTAGGCATTCTTCATAAAGTCTGCCCCGATCTGACGGAGAAAGATTTACAGGATATAAAAGAAAAACTTAAGAAAAATCTTCCCCCCTTTAATGCTGAAACCGTTCAAAGTCTGGTCCCAAATATTCTTACAGGTCGTATAGCCAATCGACTGAATTTTATGGGGCCTAATTATCTGGTTGATGCTGCCTGTGCTTCTGCTCTGATAGCCCTTGAACATGGCATGAGAGATTTACGATCAGGGAAGTGCGATCTGGCTTTAATTGGAGGGGTTAATGCTTCGATTCCTCCGACTATGCTTGTTATCTTCAGTCAGATCGAAGCATTGTCCCACAAACAGGAGATTATTCCTTTTGATGAATCTGCTGATGGAACAATACTTGGTGAGGGAGTTGGCTTTGTCGCTCTGAAGCGGAAAAATGATGCGAAACGTGACGGCGACCGTATTTATGCCGTTATAAAATCCATTGGGGTTTCAAGTGACGGGCGTGCCATCGGACTTCTTGCTCCACGTATGGAAGGTCAGGCTCTGGCAATCAAACGGGCCTATCAGGAAGCATGTATCAAGCCGGAAAGTATCGAACTTATTGAAGCCCACGGAACCGGAACATCTATTGGTGATATTACTGAAATTGCATCCTTGAAAGAAGTTTTCGGACAGGGTTGTGGGCAGCGGCCGAATTGCGCTCTTGGAACCGTCAAATCTCTTATAGGTCATCTTATTCCTGCCTCAGGTATTGCCAGTATAATCAAAACGGCTTTCTCTTTATACCATAAGGTGCTTCCCCCTACTATCTGCCGCAAACCAATTCCAGAGCTCCAATTTGATAAGACACCTTTTTATATAAATTCAGAGACGCGACCGTGGATTCACGGTGCCGGAAGTTATCCCCGTCGGGCAGGGGTTAATGCTTTTGGCTTCGGCGGCATAAATTCCCATGCCATTCTTGAGGAATTTCCTGTCAGTGACGAGAGTCTGACTGTGAACTTTCATACAACATGGAGCGATGAAGTTTTCCTGTTCAAGGGGGATAGCCGCCCTGAGCTTATCAAGGAGATGGAAGGAGTTCGTTATTATCTTCAAAAACACCCTGATATTATACTTAAAGATTTAGCTTATTCATTAAATGTTCGTGAATGCACTTCTCAATGCCGGCTGTCGATTGTTGCCGGGTCGACGGTTAAATTGATCCAGAAAATTGATAGTGCCTTGAAACGTCTTGATGATCCATCCTGCAGTAGAATCAAGGTCCGAAGCGGTATATATTTTTTTAGTGAGCCGCTGGGGCCAAGGGGGGGAATTGCGTTTCTCTTTCCCGGTGAGGGGTCTCAGTATGAAAATATGTTGCTGGATCTCTGCATCCATTTTCCCGAAGTGCGGGCTATATTTGATCTTGTCGATCATGCCTTTGTTGATCATGAGCGTGGATATCTGCCCAGCCATTCTGTCTTTCCTCTTCCGCTTGGGCAGGGAAAAGGTAGGAAAAGGTTTTGGGCCATGGATAGTGCTTCTGAGTCTGTATTTGCCTCCAATATGGCCATTCTGGAACTAATGAAGTGTCTGCAGATCAAACCCGACGTCCTTCTTGGGCACAGTACAGGAGAGTACTCAGCCATCCTTGCTTCTGGAATACTTAAGGTTGAAAATCAGCAGCAATTCACCGATTTTGTTCTTGGTGTAAACAGTGTCTATGAACAACTTGCAAAGAGCGGGCAGATAGCGGAAGGAATTCTGCTGTCTGTGGGCGCCGCTAAGCCTGATTGTATACAGGAATTGATTGAGAAGAGTAACAGTTCTCTACATCTGGCAATGGATAATTGTCCTCAACAGATTATACTTTGCGGTTCTCAGGAGGAAATAATAAATGCGGAAAATGTACTGAGGAAAAAGGGGGCCATACTGGAACGTTTACCTTTTAACAGAGCCTATCACACTCCTCTTTTTCAACCCATCTGTAAATCTCTTCTAGATTATTTCAAAAAATTGGATATTTATCCTCCGGCTATAAAAATTTACTCATGTGCTTCTGCACGGCCATATCCTGATGATGTTGATTCAATCCGTCAATTGGCAACATCACAATGGGCCAGAAGGGTTTGTTTTACTGATTCCGTTCATGCTCTGTATGATGACGGAATACGAATTTTTCTTGAAGTGGGACCCAATGGCAATTTAGTGTCTTTTGTTGATAACATTTTACAAAAAAAATCATACCTGGCGGTTGCCTCAAACCTGAAACGACGTTCTGGAACCAGCCAGTTGAATCATCTTGTCGGACTGCTGGCAGCACACCATGTTCCTCATAACCCTGCTTTTCTCTATAAACATCGTCAACCAGTCAGGCTTCCAGTTTTAGAGCCGGCATCAGAAACACCCACCCCAGGCAAACTTAAAAAATCGGTTAAAATTAATCTCACTCTTCCTCGAATGCAGCTCTCTAAATTTTCTGCTCTACAGCATGGTAAACGTCTCGACTCTTCTGAAAGAGACAATTCTTTACCTGGAGCACCACATGAAAAAACAGAATCGGGCAGTGGTCCGCAGTTTATGCAGGAATATCTGAACAACATGGAGCAGTTTTTGAATTGTCAGAATGAGGTTTTGAGCGTCTATCTTGAAGAGAAAAAAAACAAAAAGAATTTTTTGGAGCCAAAAGAACCTTTTTTAAACAAAAATCTTCCTTTCATAACAAAGACACTGACCCTTGTGCCGGGGCAGCAGGTTGAGTGTCTCTGTCAACTGACCTGTCAAAAAAATATTTTTCTTCTTGATCATACTCTTGGCTCAACAGTGTCTGCTGTAGACAAAACAATTACTGCTCTTCCCATTGTTCCATTAACTTTCAGCATGGAAATAATGGCGGAAGGGGCTTCTTTGCTTATGCCGGGGAAAAAACTTATCGGAATGCGTGAGATTCGGGCTTCACGATGGATTGGCCTTGATAGTGGCAATAAGTCTCTCATGATCAGGGCCCGGATCATTTCCTTAAAAGATGAAGAGGTGAAGGTAGAAGTTTTTGATGGTGTAAATGAGCAGAAAAAAGAAAAGCCGGCCATGCCGATCATTGAGGGTTTTATGATCTTTGCCGATCAGTTTCCGGAGACGCCGACAGTCGATCTCTTCTCTTTAAAAAAAGAACGTTCGTCCAAATGGAAAAAAGATGATCTTTACAGTGGGTTCATGTTTCATGGATCTTCTCTGCAAGGAGTTTCATCCATGGAGAGCTGTGGAGACAATGGGGCGACGGCAAAACTTAGAGCCATGCCGATTCAGGGTCTTTTCAGTACTGACGCTATACCGCAGTTTCTCTCTGATCCCGTAGTCTTAGATGCTGCAGGTCAGGTCATTGCGTACTGGACATCTGATTACCTTGAAAAAGCGTATCATATTTTCCCCTTTCGTCTTGAGTCTCTCCAGTTATATGGAGAAAGTCTGCGTGTGCCGGAAGAGGCTCTATGCAGAGCAAAAATTGATCTGGTTGAAGATACCCTGCTACGTTCCGATATCGATATTGTCGCTTCATCGGGCAGACTCAGGATGCGCTTGCGTGGGTGGTGGGATCGAAGATTTGACCAGACCAATGAATTTTATAAACTCAGGGTTGATCCTCTTCATAATATGCTCAGCAAGTCATGGCCTGTGAATGGGGAGCGAGATGACCGTAATGTTGTTTTTCGTATCATTCAACCTCTTCCAGAGAATTTTCTCACTGCTCACGACAGGATATGGATGAGAGTTCTGGCCAATTTGGTTCTCAGCAGCAGTGAACGTAGATACTGGTATGACTTAAACGGTACAGACGAAAGAAAGGTCGAATGGCTTTTGGGACGTACGGCTGCAAAGGATGCTATACGCTGTTTTTTGAAAGAAAATCAGGGCGTTGATATTTTTCCCGCGGACATTGAAATTGACATCGACGATAAAGGAAAACCGTTCATTGTTTCAATTAATGGCAATATCTCGTTGTCAGGCCTGTCTTTTTCAATATCTCACTCAGAAGGCATAATTGTTGCCTGTGCCGGAAAAAAAAGAAATGGTATGAATCTCGGTATAGATATAGAAGTTGATCGGCAGCTTGCTGAAAATTTTGAACAAGCTGCCTTTAGTAGAGAAGAAAAAAATCTTGTTAAAGGGGAAAGGGCAACGCGTAAAAATGAGTGGTTTCTGCGGTTTTGGTGTGCCAGGGAAGCGGTTGCAAAAGCCCTTGGCACCGGACTTTCTGGCTCCGGAAGACTTTCTATCTCCGGTTTTGACAAAAAAAACAGCCTTGTTGATATTTCCATCAGTGATCAAACAGGGCTGTTTTCCGATTTACAGAGCAGAAACATCAGGGTTCAAACAATGAAAAAAACTGGTCTTGTTGTGGCAATTGTATGATATTATCGAAATAGGTATTTTTTGATGTCTTCATGGAGATTGATAATTTCAGGGGTGCGATAACAGATTCGGCCTAATGTAGAGAGTGGAATAAAATGGAAGAAAATGAAAATTTTGAAACTGCCGGCAGGGAAGATATCCTTGCCGGTATCATTGAAGTGGTTGAAGATCTGACTCAAGACTGGGATCTGGAATTTGAAGGAGCTATCAATGCTGAAACCGGGCTTGTTGGAGATCTTGATTTTGAATCTATAGATATTGTAGAATTTGTCGTGGCCATTGAACAATATTTTAAAAAACGCGGCCTGCCGTTTGAGGAGTTACTTATGGAAGAAGGCAGGTATGTTGACGAAATAAAAATTAAAGATACTGTGGATTTCCTCTTTAAACACCTTCACGGCTAGTAGCCTGTGCCATTTGGTTTTGGTAATTGAACGTTATCCCCACCCTGACCCAATCCCTTCAGTTCAAGGGATTGGGTCAGGGTGGGGATGGGCGACATTGATAATTTCAAATGGCATAGACTACTAGTTGCACAAAGGAGAACATAATGCATCCAACCCTGCTTATCGGTCTTGATGGAGCAACATTTACAATTCTTGACCCATTGATGGAAGATGGAACTATGCCTTTTCTGCGTGAGTTTGTCCATGGAGGATCCAGGGCTAAGCTCATGTCCACCCCCAACCCGTTAACGCCTCCTGCCTGGATAACTCTTGAAACCGGAAGAACTCCGGGCAACCATGGTGTGTTTGATTTCATATGGGCGGAAGAGAGAAAATCTGATCATTATTTCACATTGCATAATTTTCGAGATATTCAGTGTGAAACGATATGGTCTATTGTGAGCCGGCAAAATGGCCATGTCTGCTCGCTTAATTATCCTATGATGGCCCCCCCGCCACCAGTGGCAGGATGTATTGTTCCCGGACTCGTTTCCTGGAAACATCTGCGTCGGAATATGCACCCGAAAGGCCTGTATGATAAATTCAAAGCTTTGCCCGGATTTAATGCCAGAGAATTAGCCTGGGATTTTGATTTGGAGAAAAAGGCTGAAACAGGGATCCCTGAGGAAGAATACGAACATTGGGTTGAATATCATATCCGCCGAGAGCAACTCTGGTTTGAAATTACCTGTTATATCCTGAAAAATGAACCCTGGAACCTTGTCTCAATTCTTTTTGATGGTCCGGATAAAATATCCCATATGGGTTATCGTTTTCTTGACCCGGCTGTGTTTCCGAAAAATCCCACAAACTGGGAAGTAAAAATCAGACAACTCTGTCTTGAATTTTTCAGAAAGCTGGATGGCTTTATGGAAGAAATAGTCAAAATTGCAGGACCGGAAACTCGGGTTTTTATGGCTTCCGATCATGGATTTGGTCCTTCCAGAGAGGTGTTTAGAGTTAATTCATGGTTGCACAGCAAGGGTTATTTAACCTGGAAAGATCTCAGTCAACTGGAAAGTGACAAGAAAAAAACCGCTCAAAGAGTTATAGACCGACATTTTGTTCTGCTGGATTGGAAAAAAACAACTGCTTATGCGCGATCTGCAACGTCAAACGGTATTTATATCCGTGTGATCGGAGATTCCTGTCTCACCGGAGTGAAACCGGAAAATTATGAATCTTTCCGAGATCAGCTTATTACCGAATTGCAAGATGTACGTGACCCTGAAACAGGGATGCCAATCATTAAAGATATTCTGAAGAAAGAGGAAGCCTTTCCAGGAAAAAATAATAAACAGGCTCCTGATTTAACCTTAGTCATGCGTGACCACAGCTTTATTTCCATCATGGATAAAAAACCAATTTTATACAAACGGCCCTATGTTGAAGGAACTCATTACCCGGCTGGAATATTTTTGGCAAAGGGGCCGGGCATCAGGCAGGGGAAAATTGCTCCTCGTATGTCTATCAAGGATGTTACCCCATGCCTTATGTACAGTCTTGGGCTGGATATCCCGTCTGATTTTGAGGGGAAAGTCCCTGCAGAAATATTTTCTGAAAATTATTTTTCCTCAAATCCCTATAAGATAGGAAAAGAGACCATGCCGGTAGGCTCAGGTGAGCAACTGCCGCAAGCTGTCCCGCTGACGACAGATGAAGAGAAAGAGATTTATGAACAATTCAAGGCTCTTGGCTATGTTGAGTAAGGTTTCTGTTTCATGCTGAGAAAAAAAATACAATGCAATGACGCCATGATCAATTATCGATCAATTGGCAGCGGAAGTGATGTTGTTTTTATCCATGGTCTGGCAACAAATCATGCCTTTTGGCAGCTTAACCTTCTCCTTTCTTTGGCCCGGCAATATCGGGTTACTGTTTTTGATTTGCGTGGACATGGCTACAGCAGTAAACCTCTTAATGGCTACACCTCACAAATAATGGCTGAGGATTTGAGCTGTCTTCTGGATCACCTGCATATTTCACAAGTTCACCTGGTCGGTCACAGCCTGGGCGGGGTTGTTGCTCTGCACTATGCGGTTCTTCATCCTGAGAAAGTCCGGAGTTTGATAATTGCCGACTCACGAATACGGTCGTTTCAGCCAACCAACTATGCCAAGGATTGGCCTCATTGGCAGAAAGCTCAGCAAAAGCTTAAAAAAATAGGTCTACATATACCAGAAGATGAAGTAGAGGCTGGTTTCTGGCTTCTTGGAAAAATAGCAACACCGGAGTGGTTTGAGGTTCGGGATAAGCTTGAAGGTAGTCGTCTTGCCTTGTTATTTGGAGGCTGGAATGGTGGCCAGCATACTGCTGAGCGTTGGTTGGATTTATTGGAAACAACCACTGCAAGGCATGATTTTTTAACTTATTCCGGTTTGACTGTGGATAAACTCTCTACGATCATGTCGTCTGTACTGGCTGTTTACGGTGAGAATTCATCTTCATTGCCATCCCTTCATGGTCTTAAAAAATGTTTGCCCCATTGTAGATCACTGATTTTTTCCAATGCAGGGCATTTTTTTCCTCTGACCCAGGCAGAGCGTTTTTTAGCTGAAGTCAGTCAATTTTTCACAGAAATGGAAAACAGAAAATGCGTTTAGGAACTATCATTTCGGTAATACTTTTGTCTGTTGTTGTCCTGTCGGTAGTCGCCTGTTCGGCATCAAGATTCAGTAAAAAAAAATTTCGTGTTGCCGTGACAATGATTGAAGTTAAGGATGAGGTAGGAGAGAAGGGAACTTCTTTCCAGTATGGTCCAGGAGATTACGAGCGAAAAATAAGCGTTCAACAGCGAAATCGTCTTTATGAGATTCATGTCCCGTCCTCCTATGACAAGAAGAAGCCTTTCCCTCTTGTTTTGGTTTTTCATGGGGGTGGAGGCGATCAGGGAACCATACGTTTTGAATCACAGATGGATCGTACAGCGAATCGAGAAGGGTTTATTGTTGTGTATCCGGCAGGTACTAACAAAAGACTCCTGCTGAAAAATCGGCTGCTTCTTTGGAATGATGGAAGGCCGTATAAGGATGGCAGCTACAGTAATGTTGATGATGTTCAGTATGTCAGAGAAGTTTTGGATGATATGCAGCGTCTTTTTAAAATTGATACAAAAAAGATTTTTGCATGCGGTTATTCTAATGGAGCCCAGTTTTCATATAGACTGGCCAAACAACTATCTGACAAAATAGCCGCCATAGCCGCCATAGCGGGCCAACGCCCGGCAGATGATTTTTTTCCTCCTCCGCCTCGCCCTATGGCTATTATGCAGTTTGCCGGAAAAAAGGACACTATTGGTCCTTATAATGGCGGCAAGCCCCATTTTACTGCAGAGCTGCAGACAAGTTTAAAACCCGTGACTGAGACGATCAAGTCATGGGTTGATTTTAACGGCTGTTCCGAAAAGCCTGAAGTGAAAAGAACCGGCAAGGCCGTCATGGAGCGCTACTCAAACTGCAAAGATAATGTTGAGGTTGTTTTGTGGACTCTTGAGGATGGCGGGCATACGTGGCCGGGAGGCAATGTGGTTCCTGCGGCTGAAAAATTGGGCCTGGGTCCCATAAATCGAGACATTTTTGCTTCTGATATCATCTGGGAGTTTTTTAAGCGTCATCCTTTAAAGTAATTACTTTACCTGCTGGTGAACGGTTGCTGCGAAGATGGAGTGCTGGCCGAATATTTATCGTTGATCTAACTCATTACATGGTCTCAAGCGATGTCTACCCTTATTGTAGATCCCTGATTTTTTCCAATGCAGGGCATTTTTTTCCTCTGACTTAGGCAGAACATTCTTTCGTTAAAGTCAGTTAATTTTTTACAAAAATAGAGGATAGGAAATGCGTTTAGGAACTGTCATTTCGCTAATAATTTTGTCTATTGTTGTCCTGTCGTTGAACGTCTATGCATCATCATCCCTCAACCCAGAATTAATCGACAATTTTCGTGTTTATATACCCCTGATTAAGGATGTGGAGAAGCAAAATGGATCTTCTTTTCAGTATGGTCCGGGAGATTACGGGAGAATAATACAAGTTCAGCAGCTAAACCGATATTATGAGATTCATGTTCCACCCTCCTATGATAAGAAGGCCTCTTTCCCTCTTGTTTTGGCTTTTCACGGAGGCGGAGGTGACCAGATAACCATGCGTTTCGTATCAAAGATGGATAGCACAGCGAACCGTAAAGGATTTATTGTTGTGTATCCGGCAGGTACCAACAAAACATTCCCGCTGAGCAATCGTTTTCTTCTCTGGAACGATGGAAGGCCGTATCAGGATGGCAGTTACAGTACTGTTGATGACGTTCAGTATGTCAGGGAAGTTCTGGATGATATGCAGCTTTTTTTTAAAATTGATACAAAAAAGATTTTTGCATGTGGTTATTCCAATGGTGCCCAGTTTTCATATAGACTGGCCAAACAGTTGTCTGGCAGAATAGCTGCCATTGCCGCCATTGCCGGCCAACGCCCGGCAGATGATTTTTTCCCTCCTCCGCCTCGATCTATGGCTATCATGCATTTTGCCGGAAAAAAAGATACTGTTTGCCCCTATGATGGTGGCGATCCCCAGTATTTTACTCCAGAGCTGCAGACAAGTTTAAAGCCCGTGACTGAGACGATCAAGTCATGGGTTGATTTTAACGGCTGTTCAGAAAAGCCTGAAGTGAAAAGAACCGGCAAGGCCGTCATGGAGCGCTACTCAAACTGCAAAGATAATGTTGAGGTTGTTTTGTGGACTCTTGAGGATGGCGGGCATACGTGGCCGGGAGGGAATGTGGTTCCCGCAGCGGAGAAATTGGGCCTGGGTCCCATAAATCAAGACATTTTTGCTTCTGATATCATCTGGGAGTTTTTTGAGCGTCATCCTCTCAGGTAATCACTTTATAATGAAAAAAAGGTTGAAGTGATTAAAGGTCATGCAAGACACTATTCTAAAGGATATAAGAGTCGTTGATCTAACTCATTTTACTGCAGGGCCATACTGCACGAAATTGATGGCGGGATTCGGAGCTGATGTTATTAAGGTTGAAAAACCTGAAAGCGGAGATGCCATGCGCGGCATGGGTCCTTTTTTTGAAAATCAGGAAGATCCTGAAGCAAGCATTCCCTTTCTTTGGCTCAACACAGGCAAGAAAAGCATTACCTTGAATTTGAAAAGCAACAGAGGTAAAAATCTTTTCAAAAAACTGATAGGGCAAGCTGATTTTATTGTTGAAAATTTTTCCCCACGGGTCATGCCTGCTCTGGGATTGAGCTATGAGACCCTCAATTCCATAAATCCCCGCCTGATCATGGTCTCTATTGCAAACTTCGGCAATTCCGGCCCTTACAGTGATTACAAGGCAGACGAGATGGAACTTCAGGCTATGAGCGGGCTGATGCATCTTACTGGGGATTCGCTGAAATCACCTCTCTGTTCCGGTCCCTCACTCTGCCAGTACAGTGCGGGACAACACGCATATCTGGCTGCATTGATGGCTCTTTTTCAAAGGGAAACGACCGGGAAAGGGCAGCACATTGAGATATCCATTCAGGAGTGTAGTTTGGAGAATATTGAAATTTCCTTGACGCGGTGTCTGCAAACAGGCCAGGGGGCAAGACGTGGCCCGCATATGATGGTTCCCTGGGGAACGTATGAATGCCGGGACGGCTATGCTGCGGTAATAGCCATGCCTTATCGTCACTGGCATCATGCAGTTGATCTTTTTAAAGAACCGGCATTGTATCAGGAGAAATTTGCAACACTCCGTGAACGGATTAAACATAGGGATGAGTATGAAAATCTTCTTTGTCCATGTGTTAAATCCTATAAGAAGAAGACCCTGTTTAACCGGGGACAGCAAATGGGCCTCTCCTTCGGTTATGTTGCGGATCTCGATGATGTCATGCAATCTCCACAACATCAGGCAAGGGGATATTTTGTCGGTATTGATCATCCGGTTGTCGGTGAACACAAATATTGTAAAGCTCCTTTTTTGTCATCCCTGACGGATTGGAAGTCGGCTGAGGCTCCCTTGCTTGGTGGAAGCAACAGTGCTGTCTACAGTGAACTTTTCGAATATTCAGAAAAAGAAATTAAACTTCTGGCGGAGCAGGGAGTTATCTGATGGGGAATCAGGCGCTGCAGGGGATTCGAATTATTGACCTTTCCCATAGTTGGGCAGGACCTCACTGTTCCAGAATTTTTGCCGATTTCGGTGCTGAAGTCATTAAGGTTGAATATGTCAGACGTCTCTGTCTTTTGCGAGGAGGCAGAAAGGATGAAAAGGCCTATGATAAGCATGTGGCATGGTGTCAGGTTAATAGAAACAAATATTCTGTGACGCTTGATCTCAAAAATGACAAAGATCATGAATTGTTAAGTGATCTTATTAGAAGCTCCGATGTGCTGATCGAAAATTCACGCACTGGAGTGATGGCCGGGCTTGGTTTTTCCTACGAAGATGTCAGACAGCTTAAAAATGATATTATTATGTTGTCTATGAGCGCCTTTGGTCATACAGGCCCTTATGCTTCATGTTCTGGATATGGAGCTGTTATGGAAGGAATAGGGGGGATTCAAAGCCTGACTGCTTATGAAAATTCTGGAAAACCTCTCAGGATAAAGGAACTGGATATTACCAATGGTGTTGCCGGAGCGTGTGCGGTGATGAATGCTCTTTTTTATCGTAGCAGAACAGGCAAGGGGCAGCATATTGATCTTTCTCAACTTGAGGCTGCTACCCATAGTTTAATTGGGGAGCACCTGCTTGAATTTGCCATGAATGGCTCATGTTCTCTGCCCACAGGAAATCGGCACTGGAAATATGCACCCCGGGGATGCTACCCCTGTAAGGGGAGTGATAAATGGCTGACCATCACTGTACGGAATCAAGATGAGTGGCAACGTTTCTGTGAGGCTACAGGTAAAATGGAATGGCTGACAGATAAACGTTTCAGCAACCTTGAATCAAGACGTCAAAATCATGACGATCTTGATATGGAAATCACGGAATGGACAAAAAACAAGAGTCCTTCTGGTGCCATGAGAATTCTGCAGGCCTATGACATCGCAGCAGCGGCAGTTCTTGATATGGAAGAGCTTGTTGCAAATTCTCATCTGAAGAAGAGGGGCTATTTTGCCAGTGTAGAAGATGGTGAAGAAAAAAAAATAATGGGTTTTCCTTTCAGCTTTTCGGACAGTCCGGGAAAAGTGCGTTGGTCCGGCCCTGAACTCGGGTTTCATAATCAATTTGTGACAGAAAAAATTTTGGGTCGTCCGACTGAGGAGGCACCTTCTTTTAGTGAGGATGAGGTAGGCACTGCATTTGATCCAGAAACTGAATAATATGGGGTTGGAGCATGAAATGCAGGGTAATACATTATGACTTTACCTGATGGGTTATTGTTGTAACCTTGCGGAAACAAAATCAGAAACTGACAGAATATTTTTATAAAAAGAATGCTGGAAAAAAAATATAAAAAAATAAATGCGGACTCGCTGGCTGATATGTCGATACCTGGCCTGACAGGGAAGAATTTTAGAAAAATTGCATCTAATGGATTTGGTGACCCCCAGAATTGCTATCCCCATGGAATGACCTGGTTCAAGGATTATCTGTTTGTAGGTACTACCAGGGCAAATCTCGCAAGCAGAGCAACACAAATCGCCAGCAACACTCCGGACAGGATGGGTGAAATATGGCCTGTAAGGGTGCCTGACAGCGCTTTAGATAATGATCTTCGAGCGGAGATATGGCGCTATCATCCTCCTTCTGATGTGTGGAAACGGGTTTTTATTTCACCAATTGTCAAAGGAGTTGATGGTTTTGATGTGCCGATCAGCGTCGGATTTCGTTGTATGACATCATTTCAGGGCAGCAATGATGCGGAACCGGCTCTCTATGCCCCTACCTGGGGAAGCCATCAGACTCCGGGTACCCTGATGTTACGCTCCATTGACGGTGACAATTTTGATATCGTTTCAGAGCCCGGCCTGGGAATCATTGACAATAAGCCCCGCTCCCTGCGTGGTATTGTCCCTTTTAAAGGGTATCTCTTCACATCTCCGGTGGTCGGTCAGAAAAGGCTTGAGCCCAATATAGCCGGAACAGCAATTGTTTATTCGAGTTCAGAACCAAATGGAGGAGATTGGCAACTTGCATGTGAACCTCATTTCGGCAATTTCAATAATGTTTCTGTTTTTCATATGGCTGAGTTCAATGGCTATCTTTATGCTGGAACACTCAATGTTCAGGAAGGATTTGAAATCTGGAAAACAGACGCAGAGGGGAAACCTCCATTTAAATGGAAAAAGGTAATCTCCCAGGGGGCTTTTCGTGGAAAACTAAACCAGATGGCCATGACTCTTATGGCTTTTGGGAATCATCTCTATGTTGGAAGCGCCATTCAGAATTGCAGCTGGGATTTTGATTATAACGTGGGACCTGTGCCGCCGGAGGTCATTCGTATCAGTGCTGACGATTCATGGGAGTTGATTTGTGGAGAACCACGAATCACACCTGATGGCCTGAAAGTTCCCCTGAGCGGCTTGGGTCCAGGTTTTGGTAATCCGTTTTCTGGCTATATCTGGGCCATATGTGTACATGATGGCTGGCTCTATGTGGCAACGGCCGTTTGGGCAGTATTTCTTCGATATGCGGGCAGAACTGATCGCTGGCCAAAACATATATGCTCCGTGTTTTCTAGAGATAAACTGGAAAAAATGATCCACAAATACGGAGGTTGCGATCTCTGGCGAACCAGAGATGGGAAACGCTGGGTGCCTGTTACAGTTAACGGATTTGGCAATTTTTTTAACATCGGTTTTAGAAATATGGTTTCTTCTCCATATGGTCTTTTTGTCGGTGCTGCAAATCCTTTTGCTCCAGAGATTGCCGTAAAAAGAGTTTGTGGCTGGAATTATGAAAAAAATAATCGGGGAGGTCTGGAAATTTGGCATGGATCACCAGATTTTACTGGAACGGTCAAGACACGAGATAATGATTCAGGAGAAATTCGGGCGATACGTACTCGTCTTCTTGATGAAGATGACCCTGAACCAATTGAGGAAAATTGTGATAGTGTCATCTCTGAATTATACGGCAACAGCGGCTATCGCCATTTCGGTTTCTGGCAGACAGGTATAAGTAACGCCCATGATGCATGTGATAACCTGATGGATGAAATCCTGGCATTTCTTCCTGTAAAGAAAGGTGAGATTATCGATGTCAATTGTATGCTGGGGGAGACTACAAAGTATCTTGCAAATAATTTTCCCCTGGGAAATGTGACTGGTGTAACACATGACAACAAATCTTTGCAGGTTTGCAAAAGGAATTTACCTGATCTGAATCTTGTCGTAAATAACTTGCCAAAGCTCGATTTTGCAGAAAATTCATTTGATATTGCCGTCTGGGTCAGGGGCATAAAAAAAGGGGTGTCTCGTGATAAATTACTGAAGGAAATTTATCGAATTTTAAAACCCGGGGGTAGGCTGGTCAGTTTTGACTTAGTATCTGAGGATTCAGTTAAATCAAGGTTTACGTTTATAAAAGGACAATCCGAGAATTTAATTAGAACCAGAGACGAATACGAGGTCTTTTTACATAGTCTCGGTTATCGAGAGAGAGATTTTTTTGACGTTACGAAAGAAAGCTTGGGAGAATTTCAAAAGCATGTGACCAAATATCTTGAATTGAATAAATTCGCCGGAAAAATAGGAGAGAAAACCGCCTCAATGGCAGAAAAGTATCTGCTCTCTGACAATGTCCTGTTTTGCAAAAGTTTTTTCATTACATGTATCAAACCCGATGAAAGACTGTCTGAGAAATAAAAATTAATTCGTAACTGTTCAGGTGGGCCACCAAATTGACCTAACCAATCGTTCCGTAACTGTTCAAGAGTGCTCCTGAACAGTTACCATTTTTATAAATTTTGCCCTGGCAATTGAGGTTTGTTTCATGAAAAATAATATTTTACTTGTTAATCCCGGCTATACCCTGGAAATTCGCTGGGTTGCAGATGAGGATAAGATCAGTGTTCAGGCCGACTATTTTCCTCTTGGTCTGGCAACAGTTGCAGCTCTTACTCCAGAAGGGTTCCATGTGGACATTTGGGATGAGCTTGTTCGTGGTCCAGTGGAACAGGCTGAACTGAAACGAAATTATGACCTGATCGGCGTCACAAGCCACAGCGCCAATCTGGGACGTGCCCAGAAAATTGCCGAGTATTTTAGAAGGGGAGAGAAAATTGTCGTCGTTGGCGGTCCCGGTGTCACTTCTAATCCTGACCGTTGCCGTAAATATTTCGATGTTCTTTTCATTGGTGAGGCGGAATTGACCTGGAAAGAATTTTTAAAAGACTGGCAAGGGAGTAGTACTTATCGGTCTGAATACAGACAGATTGAAAAGCCTGATATTTCTCTAAGCCCTCTACCCAGGTGGGACAGTATTGTTCCAGATATTGACCGGTATGCAATGGGAACCATACAGACAACAAGAGGATGCCCAAATGATTGCGAGTTCTGCGATGTTGTTTACCTGAACGGTCGTCGTCAAAGACATAAAAAAATTGAACAAATCCTTGATGAAGTCCGGGCTTTGCAGGAGCTAGGAGTTAAAAGTATTTCCTTTAATGATGATAATCTCACCATTAATCACCGCTGGGCCAAAAAACTTTTAAGTGACCTCATATTATTAAACAACAGCTTTCCGACTCCCTTGAGATACATGACCCAGCTCAGTATTGATGTCGCAAGGGATGACGAACTGTTAACTCTTCTTAGTGAAGCGAATTTTTATCAGGTTCTGATCGGTATAGAATCTCCCAACAAGGAATCACTTAAAGAAGCAGGTAAATTCGGGAACCTGAAAGGTGATCTTGTCGAACAGCTGCATACGGTTCTTTCTTACGGCATTGTGGTTCGGGGTGCGATGATCGTTGGTTTTGATCATGATGATACAAATATTTTTGACCTTCAATATAATTTTATCCAAAAAGCGCGGCTTCCCTCTATTTCCATGCATATGCTCAATGCCCCCGTAGGTACTAGATTGTGGAGGAGATTGCGCCAGGAAGGCCGAGTAATAGATGCATTTGCCATTGCCGACAAATCTACTCAGCGTCTTTTTAATAATGTCATACCAAAACTGATGAGCCGGGTGGAATTGATGCGAGGGTTTCGAAAACTATATACGCGTCTTTTTACATGGCAGAGTTTTAAGGAACGTATGCTTGGTTTTGTAGCACTTGTAAAATGTCAACCCAAATCGTTGCAGGATGTCGAATCCATCGATGAATTGCTTCACCTCGGGTCGGCTTTGGACCTTGATCAGGAAGACTGCGATGCCATGGCGGAGATTTTTAACTATACAAATGAAAAAGCTCCATACATGCTCGGCAGAGTGAAAGAGCTTATCGTGCAGTATATCCGTTACAGAAAATCTGTTTATGCTTTTCTTCCCGGCCTTGATAAACAGATAGAGCTTGAAGCTTCCGGCAGCATAGAAATTCGACTCGATAGCCGTCCTGTATCAATTCCTGATGGGTTCCGGGGGGATTATCGATCAATTTTTAAAGATCTTTATCAAAGGGTGTATGTCTTGCTTAAAGAAAGAAAAAAAATCCCTGACGTTTTGGTCGAAGTATTCGTAGAATTCCTTATCCATGAGGAAGGATTTAAAAAGTTTGAAAAATACCATACCTCGCTTTTGCAGAAAATTGCTGACAGGGCCTGTGCCAGGTTCAATGGCGGGGGAAATATAGATGTTAATTTGGTTAATTTTTCAAAGTCAAAAGATATTATTGTTAAGCCGGCCGGTCTTCACGATGATGTTTTTAAGAGTGTGGAACAAGAATTGTTCAGGCTTGTTCATTATGATAACATATAAAGTAGTTATGCGATTGCAAGGTGTCTTGATAGTTAGTTTTTTAGTAACTTGCTTTTTATCTATGTCCGAAAGTAAATATTCGGCTTAATGCAAAATTGTTACCCATTCTACTTTGGCAAGTATAACTTATTGTTTTTTTTATAATATGGCATGATGAGCCTGTAATACATAATTTGATCTCGCCAGGTTAGTTACCCCATTACAGCTGCTAAAAAAAATTATTTTTCACCCAGGAAGAATCCCATGTCAATTTTTTTGTTTGGCGTACCTTGCCTGTTAACTATTGCCGTTTCACGTTTGAGTCAGCTTGGTCGTGCGAAGATGGGTGCTGGCCGAAAGGAGGTTATTTCACTTAAATGAAGGACTTTGTTCCAAAAATAAAAAAATTAGGCAGTGGCGCTCAGGCACATCTTGCTCTTAGTCAGACCTATATTATTGACGGTGACTATGATAAGGCTATAGAGGAGTGCCTGACTGCAATTGAACTTGATAAAAGATTCGGTCCTGCCCATATGTCTCTCGCCTGGATTTACGCTCAGATGGGAAGATATGAAGACTCAATAGAAGAGTGTAAGGCGGCCTTGAAAATAGATTCTTTGTCTGCGGCAGCATATTCAATACTCTGTCATGTATATACCGAACAGGATCGTATCTCTGACGCTATCATCGCTTGTGAAAAAGGACTGAAAATAGATGATAAAGATGCAGCTGAGTATTATGCCTTGGGAGAACTCCGCTGCATGCAGCAGGAATATGAAAAAGCTGTTGAAGCTTTCCGAAATTCTCTAAAATATGATCCACAACTGGCAATGTCCCATTTTAAATTAGCGGATATTTATCAGCGAATAGGCAAAGATTCTAAAGCTGTTGATGAAGTGGAAAAGGCACTTTTCTTAAATCCTGTTCTTCCTCGTCCTCATCTGACCCTTGGGGATATTTATCTTGCTCAGGATGATTATCTTCCAGCATTACAGGAATACCAGGAAGCCTTACAGATCAGTCCAGGACTTGCTGACTCGCACTACAAGGCAGCTGAGGCTTATACAAAACTTGAACTTTACCTCGATGCCATGATCGAGTTGCGTATTGCTCTGCGCCTAAATCCTAAAATGACTGAAACGTATCATTTGCTTGGTTTTATATATTTTAAGCTGGGGAAATATGAAACTTCTATTAGCCATTACAAGTCAGCACTTTGTTTTAATCAAAAACTTGATGATGCCTACGCCTATATTGGAGATATTCATGCCATGCATGGCCGTTTTTCAGAGGCGTTGAAAGAATATGAATCTGCGCTTAAACTTCTTGGGAAAAGTTGTGAGTCAGGGGAAGGACTGGCGCATGAAAATCGTTTGAAAGAAGCTGTTTCTCAATACAGAATAGCTCTGGGAAGAGAGGCGGATTTGCCAAAACCGCAAGAAACATTACCATATGCCCTTCATGCTAGAAGTGTTGTTGAGAAAAAAGTGGAACCGGCTTCGACCAGTGACCGGCGAAAGCACACTCGTTTTGTTTTCAGTCACCCTGTCGATCTGCAGGAAAAAAGCGTGGGAAGCCTGCAGGGTCAGACGCTCAATATATCAAAAGAGGGTGTTCAGATTAAAACAAAAGAAAAAATTGATATTGGTTCGGTGGTAAACATTGCAACCAAATCGGAAATGAGCGGCGAGGATATTAAAGTAGAGGGTATTGTTGTCAATCTTGGCTATGATGAAGAGGAAAACGCTTACAAATTGGGAATCAAACTCGTACCTGAACCTGAAGGACTTCATGCTTGGGGTGGATTCCTGGAACTTTCTGGTGGCTTTTTTGATATTTAATTTTTCTCATAAAAATGGTGGGCAATTTGTCTAAAAAACTACCTCAATACCGTGCTGATGTTGAAATTAGTCCCCAAGTCAGTGAAGGGAAAAGATATTATCATCTTTTAAAAGATCCCTGCTCGGGAGAGATTTACGATTTTAGTGAAGAAGAGGTGTTCCTGTATCAGCAGTTTGACGGGAAAACATCTTTAGAAGATATCCGAAAAACTTTTGAAGGCAGGTTTAATGAAACAATTGATCTCAGCCATATTGAGGCCTTTGTCAGACAACTCGGGGATCTCGGTCTTCTTGTCTCATCCTCTGAAACAATTGGTTTTTCAAGGGGCATGGATGATGAATTTCTGCAAAGAAAAATTTTTAATCCTGACAGGCTCCTCGGACTACTTGTCTCTTTGTTCGGCTGGTGTTTTACCCCCTTGTTCTTTGCCGTTTTCTGTCTATTTTTTTTCTGTGCCGTTGGAGTTATGGTAAAGTATGGGGCCTTTTTTGTTCAGGAGATTGAATTTGGACTGAAGTCGATTTGTCTTGTTCCTTTGTTGAGTATCTTTATGGTCAATCTTTTAGGAGAGCTGGCCAAGGGGATTGCCTGCAAAAAATCAGGAAATCAGGTAAATGAAATGGGGGTGATAATGCTCTATAGGTTTCTTCCCCGTTTTTATTTTGACATAAGAGAAAGCTTGTGGAAATATAAAAAAAAGGAACGTATGCAGGTGATAGCGGCAGGGCCTGCTTTTCAACTTTTTCTCTGGTGTTCAGCCGTGATTGGCTGGAATAATACCCACTCATGGTCCGGCATGCATGAGTTTTGGGCTCTACTTATTGTTGCCTCAACCATTATCCTGTTTCTTAATGTCAACCCTCTGGCTCGGCGTGATGGTTATTTGCTGCTCAATATATGGTTGGAAACACCTGAATTGCGGGATCAAGCATTGAGTTGTTTCCATTCCTATTGTTTTAGGTATTCACTCAAGGAGCCGATAACGAACAGACAAAAAAAATGGTTCAGGATTTATGGGGCGGCAATCACAATTTATGAGCTTCTTTTCTGGACAGTTGTTTTTATTTTAATCGGCTACTTGTTGATCATGTCACTGAAAGGAGTTGGCGCCTGTTTATTTTTACTCTTTTTAACGCTTCGATTTGAACAAACATTAAAAAGGAAACTTCTGCAAATGCTACCTAACAAAAAAATTATTACAAATGAAGCCGGTGCTGTACGGTTAAAACAGATTATCCAGCTGGGAATTTTAATTATCCTGATTGTGATTATGTTCCTGCCTTATAGTTACACTGTCAGTGGAGAATTCAGTCTTCGTCCTGTAACTCAATATGGAATCAGGGCGCAGGTTGCCGGCGAGATAGCCGAAGTTTTTGTGAAGGAAGGACAATGGGTAAAGAAAGGTGACCCGATAGCAAAACTTGATGGACGGGATCAGAAAAGAAATTACGGCGAGTCCGAGGCAGCCTTAGATTCAATGCAGGCTGAGCTTGATCTTCTCCGTGGAGGTCCAAAGGATGCTGAGATTGCTAAGGCAGAGCAGGAGGTCCAGGCTGCCAAAACAAGTGTTGATCACAGCAAAAAACAACTAAACAGACAAGAGGAATTATTCAACAATAAAGCTGTTTCTGAAAAAGATTATGATGAAGCTGTAAAGAATTATGATCTTGATGAAGAAAGGCTGAAAATTGCAGAAAAAAATCTTGAATTAGTTCAAAGTGGTGCTCAGGATGAAGAAATACGTTCTCTTGAGGCCAAACTTCGTTTTACTGAAGTCGAAGTTGCTTTTAATGAAAAGGATCTTGAACTGATTAATATGACTAGTCCTGCTGAAGGAAAAATCATCACAGCTTTCCCTGATCAATCAGTTGGGCAGTATCTCAATAAAGGAGACCTTTTTGCCGTTGTCGAGAACTCAAGCAGGTTGATTGTAGAGATCAAGCTGGCAGAGGAAGATATCAGTCATGTTCAGGTTGGGTCTGATGTGATCATGAAAATGTGGTCTGAACCAAGGAAAAAATATAAAAGTACTGTGGTCGCCGTTGCTCCAGTTGCTTATGAAAAAAGCAGGGGGAGAATCATTAGATCGCTTTCTGCACAAGAATGGCTTGTTGAGAGAGAGGAGCCTCTTAAAAAAGAGGGTCAGGTTGTCCGGGTTCTGGCGGAACTTGAAAATCAAGATGGGCATTTTAAAACGGATATGACGGGTATTGCAAAAATTAAATCTGGAACCCGGCCTGTTTATGCTGTGTTTTTTCGTTGGTTGATGCGTTTTGTCCAAGTGGAAGTCTGGTCCTGGATACCTTGAGTTATAAATATTGATGTTCTTTAGGCTGCCCATGCAACTGGTTAAAATCTATAAATGGTGAAACAGTGCTAAATTTAAAAAAATTTTTCGCTCGATCGGGAGTAATTCGGCATAATAAATTTCTATATACAACAAAGGAGGACAAGCTCCCTTTGAACCTGATAAAATTATTTTTTTTGCCGGTGCTGTTACTTTTCAGCCCTTTTGTACCGGGACAACTTTCTGCCCAGGAAAAAGTCGCTGTCTACTCTATTGAAGATACATTTACTCTTGCCCTGCAGTCCCATCCCAGGATTTTGTCTGCTGAAAGGCAAATTTTCAAAAGTAGACTCCTTTCTGATAAGGCACGCTCGGAGATACTGCCACGCCTTAATATCTATGGGTTTTATCAACGTGCTGACGATGACATCGAATATAAAAATGTTGAAATAGAAGCCGACGAGCAATCCGGAGTTGATTTTTCTTTGGCCCAGCCGCTGTTTAATGCAAAATATTTTCCATTAAAAGAACAAGCCCTGGGGAAAATTGACCGCAGCATGGAGGCCTATTATCAAATAATTCAGGATACATTGTACCAGGTGGCTGAGACCTACTATCAAATCCTGCAAGCTGAAGAACTTGTTCGCAATGCCGAAGAATACGAAAAGTTGGCGACAGAAAAGTTGCATGTTGCCGAAATTAAATTCAATGCCGGTAATGTGACCGAGGATGTGAAAATTCGTTCCGAATTGAGTATTGTCAAGGCCAAAGGTAATTTGCTGGAAGCCCAAAACCAACTCCTTCTGGCAAAAGATATTCTGAAAAGCAGGGTGGGAATAAAAGAGGCGGATTTTGCCGTACAATCACCCCCTGAACTCTTTCCTCCACATGAAGAGTTTTCAATTCTATTTGACAGGGCCTTGGAGCTGAGAAGTGACTATCGGATGGCACTTCATGATGTGGATTTTGCCAAATCAGATATCAAACTCGCTAAGGCCAAATTTTATCCTAGCCTTGAGGGTACCGTCGATTATTATCTGTACAATGACCCTGCCTATGATGAAGACAGTAATTACCTGTTAGCTGCTGTGCGCCTCAAGATTCCCCTGTATGATGGAGGACTTCGTTTTACGGAGCTTAAAGAAAAAAGTGAAAATCTCCAACAGGCTGATCTTGCCTTGATGGAGATTAAAGATGCTATTAAAATAGAGGTTAAAGAAGCACTTCTTAATATTGAATCATACGGCAGCCTGTTGGAAAATAGCCGTAAACAGGTTGAGCTTGCCAAAAAGACATATGAAATTACTAATACCCGCTTTTCCTACGGTGCGGCAACGGGCCTTGAGCTTGATCAGTCTATAACAACTTTAAATGTTGTCAAAACAGACCTTATTAATTCAACTTTTGAATACCAAATGGAACTTCTCAATCTACATAAAGTTGTTGGAAATTTTGTCCAGGAAAAATTGAAATTTGAGTAGTTTTATGGTGCAAATATACAATTTGAGTTACAAAAAATGCAAGACATCACAGATAAAACCATAACAATAGTTTCCGGCCTTCCCCGTTCCGGAACATCGCTGATGATGAAAATGCTTGAGGCTGGAGGAATGGATGTTGTCATTGATAATATCAGGCAGCCGGACAAAGACAATCCTAATGGCTATTACGAATGTGAACAGATAAAAAAAATAAAAGATGACACATCTTGGCTTCCAGCGACCTATGGAAAGGTATTTAAGATGGTCTCCATGCTGCTCATGTCTCTGCCCTCAGAATATCCCTATCAGGTTCTTTTTATGAAAAGAGATGTGCGTGAAGTTATTGCATCCCAAAAGAAAATGCTTGCCCGTCATGGGAAACAATCTGTAAGTGATGATACAAAAATGGAGTTAATGTACACGAAGCATCTTTATCAGGTGGAAGAGTGGCTATCCAGCCAGAATAACTTTCATGTGCTGAATGTTTCCTTTGCTGATTTAATTCGGCAATCTCAGCGTGAGATTAAGCGCATAATAGATTTTACAGGAAAAAATTTCGATTTGATAAAGATGAAGCAGGTGATTGATCCTTCCCTATATAGAAATAAAGTGAAGGACTTGATCTGATTGAATGTAAGCGATCACAGGCACCGAAGGTAAGTGAACGAAGTGAAACTCCGCTACCGC
>JAOZOY010000155.1 GCA_029933005.1 Deltaproteobacteria bacterium | reverse complement strand
CAGGATTCCTAATCCTGGTGCCGCATGTTCGAATCATGCCGGGGGCACCATATATAAAAGGCCGAGACCGCTTGCTGCAAGGGGTTCCGGCCTTTTTTTGTTTGATCTTTATCCCTGATTAGCATAAATTATCTCAAAACAGCATTGTTTTCCAAAAAATTACGCCCAAAATTACGCTCAAAAAAGATATGGCCAGGATAAGTAAACGAAAAAGAAAAAAAGGAATCGTTTATAAGGCGGAAATCAGAATAAAAGGATTGCTATATCTATCCCGGATATTTGACTGTCTCTCTGCCTGCCTTGGCAAACAGATCCTCGATGCCGTGGTAAAGAACGGACTGGGCCTCGTCAATATTCATGACTAAAGAAGGACTGACGTTCCTGCCGCTGGAATAGACCCTCCCGACAAAGGCCTGGATCATGGAGATGATGACCTTGCCCGCAGGATAAGCGGCCTGCTTGGTCAGGAGCGAGCCCTGCTGTACCACCAGGATAATCCCCCTTACCCTGTTCTCATCCGCCTTGCCGATGATCTGGCCCACGTTGCCGGAGGTCAACTCGGTGAGCGCAATCCGCAGCGAGCTGGCCACCTTACTCTTGTGTCCCACAAATCTTTTTACACAGCGGATTTTGATTTTTTCCTGGTTTACGTCGGGCTGTTCCTGCAGCAGAGTATCGACCAGGGTCTTGGAAACCCGGTCAATCACCACCACCAGCCGGGGAGTTCCGTTGCAGTAGACCGGCTCAACCCGGCGCAGATGAAAGGCCCGTATTTGGCCTGGAGAGAATTCGGTGCAGTTCCGTTCATGCAGGCCAACACGGTTCAAGGGGCAGACAGCCATGATTTTTTCACCGGGAATCACCTCAATCTCCACCTGAAAATTTTGTTCATTATCGCGGCGGATAATCTCGCCCCAGCACAGCTCTCTTTCAAAATATTTATACTGTTTAGAAGGGTAAATTCTGACTCCGTTGCAGAAAATGAAGAAGTTTATCTGCTGAATTCATATCCAGGATTTATCGCATGAGTCTTTCAGCACACTGATATCTGATTTTTTTTACAATTGAAACAAGCTGTTTTCGGATCCTGTCCAATACCGGAAGACAACGGTCGGCGAATTCATCGCGGACTTGATCCCGGAAGGAATAGTTTTTGAAAAAAGACACCAGCCACCTTGTGAGATTTTCCAGGCATTCGAATTTTTCCGGTGTCTCCGCCAGGGAGTTGCATAAATCGAACTTTAGACTGTTCAACAGGGAATTGACTCCTTTGCGGGTTTATTCTGTTTTATTTTCTTTTCTACCGCTGCCGTTTTTTCCCGTCTCAGCCTGGTTCATGAAATCCAGCCATTCCTTCACGGCCCGGATAGTCGCGGGAGACGGAAGCGCGTTGTTTTTGAGACGTATCTCGGCAATCTTCGGGCCGTTCTTTGTCAGATCAAGCCCAACGGTTCCTCTTTCAGGCTCCAGTATCCGGTATGGAAAAAAACAGCCTTCGTAAATTCGTTGGCCATAGGACAGGATACAGTTTTTCATTTCCCTTCCTTCGCGCGCCAGGCCGGGTAGGGAGCGGATGGGCCGTATTGCCGGGCTGCCGGGAACCGGCGGCGGCGGAAATGTTTCCCCGCCATGGCTGTCCAGCAGGGTTTCCATGAAACCGGCGTTCATTTCCGCCATGTTCATTTCAGTTACGAGTTCGTCATGGAATCGTTGCAGCTGGCCGGGGCCGGTTATCGTATGCAGGAAATCCTCCATCCTTTTTTCCGATTCCCTGACACCACCGGGATCGGTATCCTCGTACAGGGCCCCGTAATTCAGAAATCTTTCATACCCGGCCTTCTCCCTCGCCATGTTGCAGGTGTCCTGATACAGTGCCACAAGGCTCCTGAACGAGGAAAGCGACGCCTCCCGGCGTTTCAGCTCATTGTGAACAAAGGTGTATTTCAGCAGTTCCGGGTAATTCTCGCCGGCATGGAGATGCACTCTGGAAATCAGCTGGAAATGTCTTAAACTCGCTATTTTTGCCTCCGAGCGCATGATCCCTTTCAGGTGGAACAGGTCTTCGTCCCGGAAACAGGGCATGGCGATTTTTGCCAGCAGCCTGACAGCCGATCCGGTGCCGACATAGCCGAGCCGCTCCAGTATCAGCCTTCTCTTCAGGCGCAATAGCTCCGCGAATGCGGAACTTTTGAGTACGTTGATATCGCTGTTTTTCTCAACAATAAGCCAGAACAGCGGCAGGCAGGAACGGGCCAGATCCAGAAGATCAGGACAGAACCTGAGCGCCTTGAGCAGGTGCAGCTGCGAATAGCGGAACCGTTCCACTATTTTTTGAATTTTCCCGGGCACGGTTTTCCTGAAATGGAGCCAGACCTCGTGGGCTACGGAGACATTCCAGCCGGAATGCCACGTGAAATATGGACTGTCGGTAAATTTCCTGTTCTCGCCGAGAACGATCATGTAGGGATCATCATAAACAGGAAGCCAGTCGCCGGCGGAAAATTCGGCAATTTCAAGGCCAAGCTCCCAGGATGACAACCTGAATCTTTTCTCCCCGCCTTCAACAAGCGGGCAATAGGTGTAGTCATCATCATTGCCGGAAGCGGCCGGAAGACCGGCTGGCATCCTGTTTTTTCGTTCATTCCATAACATTTTTTGCGCAATCTGTTTCATCCTCTCCCACGCCTCCGATCCCGATGCAGTAAAACCTGTCTTTGCCTTCGGTAAAATCGCCCTGGTATTCAAGACCGGCATCCCTG
>JAOZOY010000154.1 GCA_029933005.1 Deltaproteobacteria bacterium | reverse complement strand
AATCTGGAGGTGCAGTAGAAAAATCAACCAGATCTGTAATAGGGCCAGTTTGAGCAGGTTGTTGTACCGGGACTTTAACCTCTTTTTCAACCTCCACTATCTTTTCAACCACCTGCACCAAATCCCCCATTTCAATCACAAGGGAAAGAGCACCCAATGCTTCCGTGACTTTTTCAAGGCCGGATGCTGCGTCAGGATCACTCATCATAAGCGAGGCTTGAGCCATGGCAGTAAGTTCAAGGCAGGCAAACACGTCTTCGGCCTTGGTTAAATCATAGATTATATTTTCTTCATCTGATACTGACATGCATGGTTTCCAATTCTTTTGTCTTATGACTGTATTGGTAGGTCTTTAAACTATATCGTAGTCCGTGAACAACATACCACTTTTTTAGTAAGCGTCCAACTATCCGCATCTCCTCAAGCATTGCCCTATATGTCATAGTACTGCAAAAATTAATAATTGATGCAGGAGTGGACTATGGCAACGAAAAGATGGCAGAAACAATGTGCGGAAAAGACCAGATTGTGGCTGACTCATGTTGAGGCGTGGAGGAAAAGTGGAGTGTCGCAGGCTGAGTACTGTCGGCAAAAGGGGATTAATAGTCACCAGTTTGGCTATTGGAAGAAGAAATTTATCGATAAAGAAAAACACGACCATAGCTCTGCTTTTATGGCAATACCTGTGCCGCAGAAGTCTGTTTACCCCCCAAGTCAAACAGACTCAGGGGTAACCGTTAAGGTGTCCGGCATTACTATCCAGCTTGCCAGAAAATTTTCAGCAACAGCTTTCCGCCGGGCCGTGATCGTGCTTCAGGAAGTGGCATCATGATTTTGCTTCCTGAAAATGTCCAGGTCTATCTGGCGGTAGGTTCTACTGATATGCGCAAATCCATTAACGGCCTCAGCTCTATTGTTATGGACGAGTTTGAACTTGATGCGTTTTCAGGCAACATCTTCGCCTTTTGCAATCGAGGTCGTAAAATTATCAAAATCCTTTTCTGGGATCAAAATGGTTTCTGCCTATGGCATAAGCGCCTTGAGAAAGATCAATTCTGCTGGCCACATTCTACATCTGAAATCATTCAGCTTGATGCTCGGCAACTAGCTTGGCTCCTTGCTGGGCTTGATATAAAAAATGCCCATAAACAATTAAAATTTAGCGAAATATAATTTATAAAAACATGTATTTGTGGCTAGTTATGTTATAATCACAGTATGGAAAGCAAGGCGGAACTGGGCAAAATAATCAAAAGTAAAGATCAGAAAATTGAACTGCTTGAGGACGAAATCCGTCTGCTGCGGAAGGCCCTCTTTGCACCAAAATCTGAAAAGCGTAAAGAGGAAGATTCTCCTCAACTTCCCCTTTTTGACATGCCGGAAAATCCGCAGGATGAAGAGCCAGAAGAAGAAGTCCTCATCAAGACTCATTCCCGTAAGAAAAAAGGGCGCAAGCCGCTCCCACCCCACCTTGACCGTTTTGTAATTGTCCATGATATTCCAGAAGAAGAAAAGATCTGCGCTTGTGGCTGTGAATTAAGCCAGATCAGCGAAGAGGTTTCTGAAAAACTCGACATTATTCCTGCCCAAATTCGGGTCATTCGTCACATCAGGCCAAAGTACGCCTGTAAAGATTGCGAAGGTGCTCTGGATGATAGCAAGTCTGTTAAAATTGCACCAGTTCCAGCCCAAATCATCCCCAAAGGTTTAGCCACAGCCGGGCTTCTGGCTCATGTCTTGATCGCCAAGTTTTGCGATGGGTTGCCGTTTTATCGTCAGGAAAAGCAGTTCTTGCGCATGAAAATAGAAATCCCCCGGCAAACCATGTGTAATTGGGCCATGCTAGCTGCTGAAAAATGCCAGCCCCTCCTTGAGCTTTTGCATTCTAAGATTCACGGTGGCCCACTAATCAATGGTGATGAAACAACAGTTCAAGTGCTTAATGAGCCAGGCCGCAAAGATACAACCAAATCGTATATGTGGGTCTTTCGCGGTGGTGCGCCTAAAAAGCCTGTGGTGATTTTTCAATATAACCAAAGCCGTCAAGGTGCTGTGGCTAAGGATTTCCTGGGTGATTATAAAGGGATTGTCCAGACTGATGGCTATAAGGGCTATGATTTCCTTGACCTCAAAGAGGATGTTCTGCATGTCGGCTGTTGGGCTCATGCCAGGCGTAAGTTTGTCGATAGTGAATCTGCTGGCTCAAAAAAGAACAATCGTCGGGCGGCTAAGGCGCTGGGGTTCATCCGTAAGCTCTATCGTCTTGAGAGACAGGCCAAAGACGATGGGTTTGAGCCTGATGATATTTATGCCCTGCGCCAACAATATGCAGTGCCAATTCTGGACGAGATGAAAGAATGGCTCATAATACGCCACAGTAAGGCCTTACCCTCAAGTCTACTTGGCAAGGCAGTCAGTTACTGCTTAAATCAATGGCAGAGGTTGGCCAATTATACCCGAGATGGTCATGCTGGCATTGATAATAATGTGGCCGAAAACGCAATACGCCCCTTCGTGATAGGCCGTAAAAACTGGCTTTTTTCCGGCTCACCATCTGGAGCCCGTGCCAGTGCTTTGATTTACAGCCTTATAGAAACTGCCAAAGTAAATGGTCTTGAACCATACCACTATCTACGTTTTCTGTTTGAGCACCTACCCACAACTTCTGAAGATCAATTAAATACTTTGTTGCCAATGTCACTAAAGCCTGCTGATTTAGCTCTACCCGATTTGCCCAGTGGGGTTTGATGGTCGGTTACGTAAAGGTTGTACAAACCCTGTTCCTTTCTTGCTGGACTTTGGATTCCACG
>JAOZOY010000090.1 GCA_029933005.1 Deltaproteobacteria bacterium | reverse complement strand
TATCCGGAACTTAACAGTGAAGTGGAGAAGTTGTGTGATGGCCTGATGCACCAAATAGACAATTATTACTTGAATGCGTGAGTGATTCGTTTGTTAACTTTGAGGCAGCAGGGTCAAAAAAAATTATGAAAAATAAGCCACTCGTCATCGTCGGTTCTGGACGTTCTGGAACGACATGGGTTTTAGATGTCCTTGCTGAAACCAATAATCTGCGCCCTGTTTTTGAGCCATTGAATCCAAATGGTGTGAAAGAGGCTTGGAAGTTCTGTAATCGTTATGTGAGGGAAGATTCTGATGAGCCGGAACTGAAGAGTTTTATGGGAAAAATTTTTAATAGCGAACTTGACTGTCTTTGGACAAAAGCCAGAATAATTTCAACTAAAATGCGACCATCCATTTCGCAGATTACATCATGGAAAGAGCTATACACTCTTTTAGCTCTATACAAGAAATTTTTTATTCGTAATCACAGCTATGCAAGAAAAAAATCATTTCTGCCAATAACAAAATTTATCAGAGCCAATTTGATGTTTGATTGGTTAATAAATAATTTTGATCTAAGAGCTATATTTCTTGTTCGCCATCCTGGAGCAGTCGTAGCCTCCCAAATTGCAGCATCTAAAATGAAAGGTGGGGCTGTATGGGATTATAATGGGCCGGATGTGCAAAGGATTTTTTGCCAATACCGAGATGATGAGAAATTAAAAAAAGATTATTTACATAAATATTATCAAATATTTTCAGAAAAATTATCTCCAGTCGCAGGGCTGACAATGATATGGTGTATCGAGAATATTTTACCGATTTATAACCTGCAAAAAAAGAATCGGTACGTCTTTTTTTACGAAGATATCGTCATGCAGCCAGATAGAGAATTCAGGCATATGGTAAAAATATTGGGTCTTCATCGAAATCCTGACAACTCGATTATTGTCAAACCTTCTCAACAGGCTCCTGAAAAAATGATGAATCAATCATTTGAAGAAAACCAGCTGACAAGGTGGATGAAAAGTTTTAATCAAGAGCAACTTAGTGAAATTGATAGGATTCTAAAGTTTTTTAATGTAACTACCTATAGTGCGTATGAACCTATGCCAATGAGTAGAACACAAGGAGTTCTTTAACTTAACTGGATAGTTTATGTGTTTCATCTGGCACTTCCCTTTTTTTATAATCTGCCAGCTCAGAAACGAGTTTGTTAAGGCTAATTTGTATCTGTTTTGTGTTTTCTAAAACAGCTGTGAGTCAAAATGAAAATCATTCTAATATATCTCCTTCTTTTTACATTTTATGTTGATCAGGTTCTGGGAGGGGTGGGAATTTCCCATTTGATGATTGGTTTGAGTCTCTTTAACTTGAATATTTATCTCCTTTTGTTGGTATGGGGGTTAGCTATAGTTCAAAGACACAAGATACTTATGCCCAACAACATCAATAAGTATTTAGTTATGATGTGTTTTATGGTGCTGATGTCGATTTTTGTGAAATATTTTCGTGCTGAAATTCCTGACATAAGCTTTGCGCGAGAAGTCATAAGCTTTAAACAGTGGCTTAATCCCTTGCTGCTTTTTTTCACTCTTTTTAATATTATTGATGACGAGAAAACATGCGACTATGCGCTGATGGGTCTGTGCATTCTTTTTTTGGCACTGATCTTCACTCAATTGTTAGCAACATATGGAATAACTAGTTACCAGGCACAGTCAATGGCTAAGCATGGTCGAGCCGGTGCTTTTGGAGCTGCAGGCGAATACGCGGTAACATTGGCACTTTTTTTTCCGTTTGTATTGTCAGGGGCGATTTGGGGAAAGAAAGGCAACCTGTTTAAGATCATTTGCATGGCTTTAGTTTTTTTCTCTTTAGTGGGACTGGTTAATGCCGGATCTCGGAATGGGGCAGTGACTTTCTCGTTTGGTATACTGATTTATTTTTTAATTCTTAAAAGAAAAAAAATAGTAGGCCCAGTGTCAATTATTCTTTTGGTTACAGTGATGCTTGTTGCAGGCATCACCGCCTTTCTTGTTTCCCCGTCAGGTGTTAAAGTGAGAGTTACTGGAAGGTTTGATCCGACCCAGGCAAGGGATTTAAGCGAATTCACATCCGGAAGAACTCATCTTCTGAAAAATGGATGGAGACTTTTCCTTGAGAGTCCATTAATTGGTCATGGCGGAAAAACTTTTCTGAAACTATCCAGGTTAAGAGGATACACTCACAGTTATGCTGCGCATAATGAATATATCAGACTTTTGGCGGAATATGGAATTGTCGGCTTGATTCTTTTTCTTTTAATATTTTATAAAATTTTCCAAAATATATGGCTTGCTATAGAAAGAACGACAAATCCCTGGGTAATGAAGATAAGTATAAGTTATTTTGCCGGACTTTCTGCATACATGCTGGGTATGTTTGCTACAAATACTGGCCCTTCACTTAACATTTTTTGGATATATACTGCTATAATATATAAATATGTCGAATTGGATAAGGATACGAATAGTGTCTCTGTAAAATTAAAGGATTCACAAGCATTTCCTCCCGATCGTAATTCAAATGCTATTGAATATGAAAGAAGAATATCGGATTCCCGTATGGGAAGATCCATAACAGACAAATAATGGTAACCGTTTACCGGGATACCGATTTTACGGTAACCACTGTCTTGTAAGCGTTTACCAGTGCACCCCAAGGGCACTTCCTGCGGGGCGCCTTAGATTTGTTCGTTCGGAGTCTGCGCTTACCAAATAACCGTGATGATGAAGGAGGAGTGCTGATGAAAGGGATTGTGCTTGCCGGGGGATCAGGTACCCGTCTTTACCCCATAACTCAAGTTGTGAGTAAACAGTTATTGCATATCTATGATAAGCCAATGATTTATTACCCTCTTTCAGTCCTTATGCTGGCCGGAATACGTGAGATTTTAATCATTTCAACACCCAGGGATCTGCCTATTTTTAAAGAACTTCTTGGGGATGGGAGCCAATGGGGGCTTGAATTTTCATATTGCGAACAAATTGAACCACAGGGTTTGGCGCAAGCCTTTCTGTTGGGGAAAGAATTTATAGGTTCTGATACGGTATGTCTCATCCTTGGAGACAATATTTTTTATGGCCAGGGATTTCAGTCCCTTCTTCTGCAAGCCGCAAAAGTAGAAAAAGGAGCTCGTATTTTTGGATATTGGGTAACTGATCCAAGACGTTACGGTGTCGTGGAGTTTGATAAGTCTCTTAAGGTTCTGAGTCTTGAAGAAAAACCAGCAAAGCCTAAGTCTAATTATGCGGTAACCGGATTGTATTTTTACGATAATGATGTCATTGAGATCGCGGCAAATATAAAACCGTCACCGCGGGGCGAATTGGAAATAACAGACGTAAATAAGGAGTATTTGAAAAGAGGCAATTTGCAGGTCAAGCTTTTTGGCAGGGGGTTTGCCTGGTTGGATACAGGAACAAATGAGTCATTACTTGAGGCGAGTCTCTTTGTTGCAACAATAGAAAAAAGGCAAGGCTTGAAAGTTGCCTGTGTTGAGGAAGTAGCATACCGCATGGGATTTATTGACGCGAACCAGGTCGAGAAAATAGCCAACGAGCTGAATAGTAGCGGATACGGCCTCTATCTTTTGAATATGTTGAATTATGATATTCGTGGCGGGTATCGAATTTGAGTAACAGTTCACCAAGGTCTAAAATACTTGGGGAAACTCCGGACTGTAAGGGTCTACCAGTACCCCATATTTGGATAAGCAGGGCTGGCTATAGCTCCTCTATGCTGACGGCCCTGATCGTTCAAAGATGGGGTGCGGGTGAACTCTAACGAATTTGACACGAATTCAATCTGTAACAAGTAGAGAAATGGTGAAATATGGCTGATAACGAATCATTGAAGGTGCAGCCGGATTCAACGTCCGTATCTGTTGTTGTACCTGTTTATAATAGTGAAACAACCCTTGTTGAATTGGTGGATCGTCTTGAGGCTGTCCTGTCTCCCTTAGCTCATGATTTTGAGGTCATTTTTGTCAATGATGGGAGTAAAGATAATAGTTGGCATCAAATTTCCACCCTGGTTGAGAGGAAAAAATTCGTCAGGGGGATAAATTTGATGCAAAATTATGGGCAGCATAATGCATTGATTGCCGGGATACAAAGTTGTCGTTATGACATCATTATGACAACCGATGATGATTTGCAGCATCCACCGGAAGAAATTCCTAAATTGTTGACAAAGTTGCAGGAAGGGTATGATGTAGTCTATGGGCGGCCAAAGAAAAGGCATCATAGTGCATGGCGCAATATTTCTTCAAAGACACTTAAAACAGTATTAAGGCTTGTGCTGGGTGCAGAAATGGGCGGGCACAGTAGTGCTTTCCGTGCTTTCAGGGCTAATCTTCGGCGTGGATTTTCAGGCTTTAAGGATGCACAATTATCAGTTGACGTTTTGCTTTCCTGGAGTGCTGCTCGAGTAACCCATGTCCTGGTTGAACATAGTGACCGCCGGGCCGGGCAATCTGGTTATACTCTTAAGAAATTGATGCTCCTGGCCTTTAATATGCTCACAGGGTATTCCACTCTCCCCCTGCGTATTGCCAGTGGCCTTGGATTGATTACTTCCATATATGGTCTCATTCTCTTCTTCTATGTGGTTATCCAGCGTTTTATACAGACAAATTATGTACCAGGTTTTACCTTTCTTGCTGCTGAAGTCGCTCTTTTTGCAGGATTGCAGTTGTTCGCCATTGGTGTCATAGGTGAATATGTTGCCCGTTTGCATTTTAGAACGATGGGGAAGCCTCCTTATGTGGTGCGTGAGGAAATTGGCGACACTACAAACAGAAATACTGTAGCCGAATAATAGGAAAATCTGCTGAATGAAGAAAGAAAAATTAATGATTCTTGGCGCTGGTCTGTGTCAGGTCCCTATTATAAATCTTGTTAAGCAGAAAGGGTTTGAAGCGATTGTTGTGAGTGCAGCCGGGAATTATCCCGGTTTTAACATTGCAGATAAATCCTATCAGGTTGATGTCCGGAATAAAGAAGAGATACTGGATATTGCCCGGCGGGAAAAAATATCAGGAATTTTGACGGATCAGACAGACCTTCCAGTCCCGACAGTTGCCTATGTAGCTGAAAGAATGGGCTTGCCTGGTATCGGTTATGAATGTGCTCTTCATTTCACCAATAAATATAAAATGCGCCAACTTTGTGAAAAGGTTGGAGTCCCTGTTCCCAAACATTTTTCAGCTACTTCGCTTGATGAGGCAGAAGAAAAAGCTGATTCTTTGGGATATCCTCTTATCTTGAAACCTGTTGACAGCCAGGGAAGTCGTGGTGTTGCCTTGGTTAATGGGCCACAGGATCTGGCGGAAAAGTTTCATGAGGCGCAAAACTTTTCCGCCTGTAACAGTGTAATACTGGAGGAATTTTTTCGGGGCCATGAGGTTGTCGTGCAGGGCATTGTATCAGATTATAAGTTTAGAAATCTGGTAATCGCTGACCGCTATTATTTTGATCTTCCGGACATCTTTATCCCGGCACAAACGATATTCCCTTCAATTATCAGCGATAATTTAAAAGAAAAGATTTTTAATTTAAATTCCCTTTTGATTGATAAATTTAATCCGCAATTCGGAATTACCCATAGTGAATATCTGCTAGATGCGGAAAGTGGTGAGGTCCGATTAGTGGAAACCGCTATCCGTGGAGGTGGTGTTTTCATCTCATCTGATCTTGTTCCCCTGGCGTGTGGAGTGAACATAAATGAACTATTGATCCAACAGGCATCGGGAGCAACGAATGTCAGCCTTGAAGAAAATATTTTAAGGAATGAGGCATCTGGTTATCTTTGTTTTCATCTTCCTGCAGGGATCATTCAACATATAAGTGGCGTTGATGAAATTAAAAGTTTCAAAGGTGTGCATAGGGTGTATCTGCAGGATCTTGAGGTAGGCCAGAAAACTGCACTGATCTCTGATAAGACGATGAGGAAAGGGCCGATTCTGTTAAAAGGTTCGAGTAGACAGGATCTTGAGGAAACCCTTAATAAGGTTAAAAATACTTTAAACATAAGAGTTGAAACTCCGAAAGGAATTAAAGGGATCGAGTGGTAAGCAGTAGAGCGCTGTGCGTTTTCTACAGCTCCCATAGAGATGTAAGCGATCACAGGCACCGAATCTTACCGCGATCAGGGCGTCTGACATAGAGGGGCTATAGTCACCCGCCCTGCTCACGATAATCTCCGGCACCTGTGAACGCTTACAGAATAAGGAGTTACTCGAAAGCTTGGTGAGTTTACCCCGTGATTGGTAATATAGAGAGAAGTAATTATGAAATTGTCATCTGTTAAAGGGGCCGTAAGTGTAGTTAAGAAGTATTTTTTTTATTTGTCGAGTCAACGATGGAATAAAGAAAAGATCAAGGCATACCAAGATAGGAAGCTCAGAAGTATCGTCAAGCATGCTGCGGAAAATGTCCCTTATTATCGAAATCTTTTTAAAGATATAAATTTTGATCCTGATACATTTAAGGGACGGGAAGATATGTATAAAATTCCGTTGCTTGATAAGCAGACTTTACGGACCAGGCAAAAAGAATTCATTGCAGACAACGCGGAACAGTATGGGATCAACTGGGATTCTACAAGTGGTTCAACCGGCACACCGTTACATTTAATAATTGATGATGCAACTAAAGCACATAAGCTCGCCTGTGTCATACGGAGTTACCAGTGGGCTGGTTATACTCCCTGGAAAAAAACATTCAGTATTCAAAGTTATACTTTTGAGGATCCCCAGGCAATTTCTAAACATTTCAGCTACGTAAACCTTTGGCGTTTTAATTCAAAATTGTTGAAAAAAGAGACTGCGTTGGAAGTGGTTAAAATGATTAATGAGATAAAGCCAAAAGTTTTTATCGGTTACCCTTTTTCCATGCTGATGCTCAGTAGATTTGCCCGTGAAGAAGGTATTGGTATTCATCCGTTTGAATCAATTGTTACTGCTGGAGAAACATTGTCGGAAGGCAGAAGGAAATTGCTGCAAGAGGCCTATCAGTGCAAGGTCTTTGACTTTTTTTCTCTTCATGAGGATGTTGCTGTTGTAACCGAGTGTCAACACAATACGAAGCATTTTTGTGAAGATTTTGCATATAATGAAGTAGTTGATCAAAACGGTGATCTGGTCTCAGCAGGAGGAACCGGTGAATTGGTGGGTACGGGTTTTTATAATTTTGCCATGCCGTTAATACGATACAGGCTGGGTGATACTGTCATCCTGAATAAAGATACAGAGGGAATATGTAAGTGCGGCCGGGAATTTTCGAGTGTTAAGGAGATCGTCGGCAGGCAGAATGATTATTTGGAAACTCCGGATGGGAGATTCCTGGGTAATGTCCTCGAACATGCTGTTGATAACGCAAAAGGAGTTGTGTTTTCCCAATGTGTTCAAGATGCCGTTGATCATATATATATTAACATGATTGTCGATGAAACCTTTGGCCCTGATTCTACCAGGCAATTTGAAAAAGGTTTACGGGGCAGATTAGGTGATGAGATTAAAATCGACTTTAAAACAGTTGAACATCTTGAAAAGAGTAAAAGTGGGAAAACACCATTTATTATGTCCAAAATTGGGCATGAATATGTATGAACTGTACCAATAGTAACTGGATTTATGTAACCGTTCACCGGGTTACTAATTTATGGGAACCACAGTCCTTGTGAACGTTTACGGATTTATTACTCACTTCCCTGTATATGGGGGAAATATTACTGATAATGGTTAATTCAGCATCCAACAGAAAATGGTTTAAGAAAATAGTGTTGCCGGCCATTCGTTGGGTTTTGCCAGTCATTATTTTTGTAATAATTTTTCAGAAAATAGACTTTGCCCGATTGATGGAGAGTTTAAGCAAGGCAACTCCAGGACTGATTGCCTTGGGCCTTGCTCATGCACCTGTGCTGATATTGATAGGCGCATTCCGTTGGTGGTCTCTTCTGAAACAAAATTTAAATAAAAAAATATCGTTTATTTTTGTTCTGAAGCATTATTGGACCGGTCTTGCTCTGGGTTTTTTTGCACCAGCTTCTCTTGGGTGGGATGCATACAGGGTGTATGTCAGCGGGCGTCGTTACGGGGAGTATACGACTAATGCAGCTATAATTATAGTTGAAAAATTGATGGCGCTGGTAACCTGTATGGCGCTAATAGTGATTTTGGCGCCAATGCTGCCGATTGCTCAAACGCCTGAAATTGAAAGAATTTTGTATTTTGCCTATTTTCTTTTGTTTGGTTCCGCTGTTTTTGTAGTTGGGGTAATTTTTACTTTGCGTAATCGCAGTGCTTCAATTTTGCTTGAGAAAATGGAATCGTTTTTCTTGCGAGTCTTTGGGAAGATAACAGGCAAGTTGAATTTTGGTGATAAATCTGAAGATAAAAACATATCCTTCAGGGGGATGATGGCACCTATTGCTAATCCAAAAGTAGTTGGTGTTATTGTCCTTTCATTTGCAATACAATTTGTAAGCTCTGCAAAGAGTCAGGTCTTTTTCTGCGCCCTGGATTATGACATACCCTTTCTCGTTAATTTATTTGTCACTCCAACCATTTATTTCATATTCTTGCTGCCAATTTCTTTTGGCAGCATTGGAATACGAGAGGGTGTCTATATTGTATTATATGGCCTTTTCGGGGTTCCTGTGGAAATAGCATTGTTAGTAAGCTTTCTTAATCTTTCCGGGATGTTATTGAATAATCTTATTGGCGGTCTGATTATGTTTGTTTTCGGAACAAGAGAAGAGTGTCGGGAAACTGCCTTATAGAAGGTGGCCATTCCACCCTGTGACTGGTTACAAAAGAAAATTCCTGTAAGCCGTGGAGAAAAAATGGACTATAGCATTCCTTTCAACAAGCCATTTATTGTCGGCAAAGAGCTTTATTATATAGCTCAGTCAGTCTTGAGTGGCAAGATTGCCGGCGATGGTATTTTTACCAAAAAGTGCCATGCCTTAATGGAAGAGAAGTTTGGGGCAAAAAAGGTTTTGCTTACCCACTCCTGTACAGCTGCCCTGGAAATGGCCGCTATTCTTTGCGATGTCAGTGTCGGAGATGAGGTCATCCTCCCTTCCTTTACCTTTGTTTCAACGGCTAATGCTTTTTATTTGCGAGGCGCCCGCCTTGTCTTTATTGATATACGTCCTGACACACTAAATATGGATGAGACAAAGCTTGAGGAAGTTATTACAGAACGGACAAAAATTATTGTACCTGTCCATTATGGCGGGGTGGCTTGTGAAATGGATGTTATTATGGACATTGCCAGCCGACACGGCCTGTATGTTGTCGAAGACGCTGCCCAGGGAGTTAATGCAAAATATAATGGGAAGTTTCTTGGCACAATAGGGGATATTGGAACTTATAGTTTTCATGAGACCAAGAATTTTATTTGTGGAGAGGGAGGAGCAATAGTCGTTAATAATGAAAAATTCTTTGAACGGGCTGAAATTATCAGGGAAAAAGGAACGAATCGAAGCAAGTTTTTCAGGGGGGAAGTCGATAAATATACATGGGTAGACATGGGGTCTTCTTTTCTTCCTTCTGATATAATCGCTGCTTTTTTGTATGCGCAACTTGAAAAAATGGAAGAGATCAATGAGCGTAGAAAGAAGATTTTTATGTTTTATCATAAGGCGTTAATGTCACTTGTCAATGATGGGGAAATAAGGATTCCTTGTGCTTCAGATGGGTGTCAGGACAATAGCCATTTGTTTTGTATTATCCTTAAAGATGAGAAGACTAGAAATGCACTCATGGATTACTTGAAAAGTCAGGGGATTTTAGCTGTATTCCATTACATCCCGCTGCATCTTTCACCAGTTGGTCGCTCTATGGGCTATGTCGAGGGACTGTTGCCAATAACGGAAGCTATGAGTGGCCGTTTGTTGCGACTGCCTTTTTATTATGACTTAAAGCGGCGGCAGCAGATTCAAGTAGTGGAAGCCATAACAGATTTTTTTAGAAAATAAATAAAAATACGATTTGTTTTTGAGAAAAAAGAATCATTTTAGATTTCATTTTTTCGAAGAATAGATAGGAAAAGAATTTTTCCGCAACACATCGAATCCAAAATTCCGGAAGACATCAAAAAACTGGAAATCATCAAGGCGAATACTGTTATTTTTGTTTAGAATGGAGATTTTGAGTGGCAAAAAAATCTTACGTTCTCAATGACGAATTCCTCGCCATCTGTTAACATTCTGAAATATTAGAGTAAATTTTTATCGTAACTGGTGCATTGATGCGAACTGGGTGGATAAGTATCCAAGTATTTCATTTGTGAAATACTTTCGAGCTTACCTGGTTTTGGCAGACATCGCTTCGCTGTTATACCCCCTCTATGCGACAAGGCTCAGGTAAGCGCAGACTCCGAACGGGCGAAGATGAGGTGCTGGTGAACGATTACTTGCTCAACAATAAGAATTTAGATAGTAAATGATTATTCAGGCTAAATGACAATAAGGGGATGGATTATGAGCAGATTGATTGTTGGCAGTGGAAATACGACCAGGAGTGTTTTTTTTAGCATTTTAATCGCTCTTTTGATGGTTTTATCCTTTTTTGTGGGTAATGCTTTTGCTGATGTTGTCATAGATAACGGTGATGTTGGCACCACTTCGACCGGGACATGGAAAGTTTCCGGAGGGATTAACCCTTATGGCGCGAATAGTTTATACGCCCGGCCATCAGCAACCTATAGATGGCAGTTTGCTTCCCAACCAGCCGGCACCTATGAAGTTTTGATGCGATGGACGACCACCGATTCAAGGGGAACGGATATCGCAGTCATGATCGATCATGCTGACGGGACTGACACACAAAGTGTAAACCAGTTGGCAAACGGTGGTGAATGGGTCAGCCTGGGGACGTATTCTTTTACCACCGACGGTGGCCTTGTTACAATAACCGCGTCAGGCGATAGAGCTCCAGACGGCCGCATTGTCAGCACCTGTGCCGATGCTGTT
>JAOZOY010000089.1 GCA_029933005.1 Deltaproteobacteria bacterium | reverse complement strand
TAGAAACTTTGTGGAAGTCGGCATGCGGATTTCGCAACAAGGTTCGGTTCAGAACCGTGATACTTTTTCATCTTGGCGGCCTTGATTTATATCCTGCTACCCACTGAAAACCCGGAAGCACCAACAAACTCGTTATTTTCGGCAGATACTGTGTGCTATGTTTTTCACTGGCAACCTTAACCGTTTAAGTAAAACCGCAAGTTAACCTTCTTGCTGACCTCCTCTCCACAAATGCTTCATTATTTATTCAATCACAGTTGAAATATTTTTGACAGAAATTCTGGAGAAAAAATTAAGAGGATAGATAGCAGTGGCAAGATTAACCATTTTAGGAAAGTTGCAAGTCAAGATGTTTCCTAAGCAGATTCGCTCTAGAAAAAACGTAGAATTAACCACCTTACCCCTGCCAATCTCAAATGCGTAAGCACTCGCGTAACTTAACATGTTAAGTAACAATATTAACCAGCCTACAACCTAACCAGCACTTTTATCGGTAGAATTTTATTAACTACCAAAACACCTTTGTGTCAATACTGAATATTTGTTCATTTCCTGCAAGATAAATTAGCAATATTCACACCGGAGCTTAACTATATCAGTATTTTTTGTATTATTCTGTGATTACAAAATGTTACGATTGTTTATACTTGCTTGGGAATATGAAAAAAGATGATTGAGTTCCGTGAAGCGGAAATATAAAATGAGAAAAATATGATATAATGTTGTCGAGGAGTGTAGCGGAGTTCATTTTAGTCTGTATTGCAAAACAGTTGAGTCTATTTTGAGGTATAGTCTAAATTGGCCAGGTTTAGACGTGCCAAAATATGATGAATAAATGCCGGTATCTTCACCCCGGTTGTTTTGCTGAATAGTCACAAAGAAGTTTAAAAGGCCATGCCAATGCTGAAATGCACAACAAAACTCTCTTCATGTTTTCTTTGATACGGATTCCAGCCAAAATCAAGACGGGCCGGCCCCACAGGAAGAAGATACTGAACTCCAAAACCAACGCCGGCACGCATATCGCGAAAATAGTCTTTTAATGTGGCCTCAATCAGGTCCGAGCTGTCCGCGGACATTAATTCCTCATCCCGGAGATTATTGCTGTTTGGCGCTACATTTCCCACATCCACAAACAGCGAGGACGCCCAATGGGGTGTCATTTTTTTTCGTAATTCCAGATTGAAAAGATTAAAAGCTGCGCCGCCAATGGGTTCTCCGTCAGCATCAACCGGCCCCAGGCGGGATTTCTTGAAGCTGCGCACCGAATTCTCTCCGCCGTTATAAAACCGTTCGCCAAGGGGAATACCATCCTGACTGCCGGTGGGGAAAATGACTCCTGTGGAATAACGCAAACCAAGGACGAGGGAATCAGCAAGCTGATGAAAATAGCGGGTGCCGCCGGTCAAACGGTAGTAGGATAACTCGCCGCCGATAGATGGTATGGCCAATTTCAGACTCATGTAGCGCCTGTGTCCGGAGGTCGGGAAGAAAAGATCGTTTCGGGTATCTTTGACGACCTGCATGATGACTGATGCTTTGCTGTAGTTGTCATCAAGCTGAAAGAGGTCGGCATCAAGGTCAATGTCGGAAAGATGGTTGCTGCTGTACTCGTATCCGATGCTGGCGACGATCTTTTTGTGGAATTTTTTTGACAGATAGCAACCGATACCGGACTCTTCCAAGGTGAAAGATGGTTCCTTCCGATAGCGGTAATAAAGCGGGAGGTTTCCGCTCAGGGAAGTGCCGAACAGCCAGGGATCAATAAAGTCAAATTTAATGGAACGTCCTTTTGCCGAAATGCCTGCGTCTGTCCGGAATACTCTGCCGCTGCCGAAAAGGCTGTTGTTTTTGTAACCTGTCTTCAGACGAAGAAGTTCATATGAGCCCCAACCAGGTTCAATATAAAACTGTCTGGAGGGTTTTTCCTCCAGCTTGACCATGACATCCTTTTTTCCGGCTGTTTCCGTATCAAGAAAAGTGATGTCAATGCGTGAAAAAAGACCGGTTTGAAAAAGATTGCTGAAACTTTTCTGCCTGGCTCTCAGGCTGTATGGCTTGCCCGGATGAAGCTTCATTCTCTTCAGGATAATCGAACGGCGGGTGCGCTGATTACCTTCCACGAAGATATCTCCGATAACAATGCGACGTCCGCTTGTTATCTCCGCGTGTAAGTCAACAACTCCATCCATTTCATTTCTGTTGGTCTTTATGACAACCTCCGGCCGGAGAAATCCCAAGTTGCCATAGATTCCCATGATTTTGCTCTGTAAAAGAAATTTTTGCCGGGGAAAATATGTCGTACCCGTCATAATGTCGGCAGTTTTGTTTATCGCAGCCGAACTTTCTTCCGTGATATCTCCTGAAAAGGAAATAGAGCCCACTTTATAGCGCATCCCTTCCTCAATGGAGATGGTGACCGTTGCCCGGTTTTTTTCAGCATTAAAAATAATCTGCGGCGGATGGACGACAGCGTCGATAAAACCTTCCGCGATATAGACGCTTTTTATGTCCTGGCTTAAAGAATTTATTTGTCGCTTCACATAAGGAAATGGTTCTTTTTGAAGAACATTTTTCCGAATCATGGTGTCATGAATCAAAATCCCGGCGGGATTAAGCTGGTCAAGACCTTCGAAGATGAATTGCTCCACGAGAACTTTCTTTCCTTCATCAATGATAAAAAATACATGCTTTTCATTCTCATTGTGGTCAATGACCCTGTAGCTGACAGTTGCCTCAGGGTAACCTTTATTCCAGCAGGCAACTTTCATCATGAAAGCGGCATCATCAACCCTGCTTTGTCTGTATGGCTCGCTCTCTAAACCTTGAAGCTCAAATTGAGCTGCATTCCGTAATTTTTTTTCAGAAATGTTGGTATTCCCCTGGTAGAAAAGAAGTAACCTCTGCCCGTTTTCATGGCCGAAACAGGCAGTTTTCCCCATCACCAGGAAGAGGAAAAAAAGCAAGAAAAAAAAGAGATACATTCGATGGATTTTCATCGTTTTTCGCTTGGTCAGTGGAACTTAAAAAGGAGCCGGATGCCGCCGTTATAATCATCCCAGATATCTTTTTCCGCCGTAATATAGAGAGAGTCACGAGGGGAAAACACCCCATCCATGAGGCGGAACTGAGTCTCAATGGTGTCTTCGCCCTGTTGGGTAATACTACGCCCGATATCAATTTGCAGTCTGTCCAAAAGAGAATCCTCATTTTCCATGTTGCTGCCGAACAGTCGGGTGAGAAGATCCTGGCCCAGGTAAAGGGCAACCATGGACACATTGGCTGAATCGTCGGAACCGTTTTCCAGGGAAGGGATTTTGCCCGTCATCACCAGAAGGAGAAGATCTTCGTTTGACAGGGATGGTGTGGAGGAAAGAGTGATGACCGGTTCAACAAGGGACCCTTCCACCCTGACAGTGATGTCATAACCCATTATCCTGGTGTTTCCGCTGAGGATAAGCTCAGGGTTATTCGGATCTGTTTTCGAAAATCGTATCAGTCCCGGTGCCATGGCAAGACGGCCCGCAGGCAAACGTAATATAGCATCATCAAGGTATATTGTCCCTGTCAGGTAGGGGAGTTCACCTGTGCCGGCAAGGAGAAGATCAGGTCTCAGTTTTGCCTTGACGACATTGTTGGCAAGAACAAAAGGATTTTCAGCGCCAATATGAATATTGAAGCGGGTATCCTTGAGAGGAGCTTCATGAAAGGAGAAAATCATCTTGCCCTTTTGTCCCTTTTGTCCCTTTTCAGCCGTATCGGTTGATAGAAAAGAAAGAAAATCCACGTTTTTAGAGTATCTGCTGTCTGTCAAAGAGATTTTGCCGTCAACGACAAGATTTCTGGAGGTACCATGGAGATGCAGGTCGCTATTCCCTCGCAGCTTTAGCCATTCCTGCCGGTAAAAAAGCATATCCGTCCCAGTTAGATTAACATCAACAAGATAATCATCTTTTCTCAGAACAATACTGCCCCTGCCTGTCACCGGCGCCCCTCCCATCACACCGGTCAAGCTGTCAAGGACAAGTGTGTTGCCGTGAATCGATGTGGCAACAACGATTTCTTTCAGCGCGGGGAGTTCAGGGCTTATGAGGAGTGAACCCTCTGACCAATGTATTTTTCCCGAGAGTTGAGGATGCTGTAATGGTCCTGTTATGTTTAATTGTCCCCGCAGTAAACCGCTCAGCCTGTAAAAATCAAATTTTTCCGCAAGCCAGCTGATATTATAAATTTCCAGGCTGGTATTTATATCAAGCCTGGTGGATATATTTTTATTATCACGATGCTGCAGCCAGGCAAAAATCTGCAGCTCGACTATCTCTCCCTCCGCTTCAATATAAAATATCGGATTTGATAAAAAGAGCTTGTCCAGGTGCAGATGGTTCTCTTCAAACCGGACAATGGTGTCAATACTGTTCAGGCCAGGAGGCAGCCAGTCAAAATCGGCGGACGGGCTAAACCCTTTACCTGTAATATGTAAAGAGCCGGCCGGCTTTTCCCATTTTCCCCGGACATTAATATCGGCGGACAGAGAGCCTCCCTTATCGATAAAATTTGGAAAGAGATCCCCCAAAAGATCGGCATCAGGCAGTTCAACACGGCCGGCCATTGACATCTCCCTGTCAAAAAATACTATTTTTTCAGCCTCAAAGCGAAGGGGAAGATGTCCGGTAAAGGAAATAGTTTCATTCTCCTTGCCGGACCAATTAAAACGTTTGAAAAACAGGCCGTTTTCGTCATAGAGTATGTTGAAATCGCCATTTATTTTAAGAGGCGTTTGGTTGCTTCCAAGTCCTGTCATTGCCCCGCTCAGAGAAAAATTGGGAGCTGTAAGTGGTCCTTCGGCTTTGAGGATAAAATTGGCTGTATCAAAAAAGAATTTCTGCCCGAAAAGTTTTTGGAAAATAATATTTCCATTTAAATTATCAGATTCAAGCTGAAGAGAACATTTTTCAGGTCCCAGACTGCCTGAGGCTGTAATAAGACCATGACCGGTTTCAAGAAACAGGGGCTTGGACAGGATCACACGACCGTTGTTATACCGGATATGGGCCGGAGTTGTCAGAGATAGAATTTCTCCCTTACCTGTCAGTGAGAATTTTTTAAGAAGCAGATCAAATTCGTTCCAGCTTGCCGAAGGTGTTAAAGACGCCGAGGCGGTGATGAATACCTGGTCAGTGATGCGGCCCTGGAGATGATTAATTTCGAAAGTGAGTGTCCGTCCGTCTGCATTTCCGGAAATTTCCAGAGTTTCTATTTCCTGCTTTTCAAAAAGCAGTTTTTTACCTGAAAGTCTGAATGAGGCAAGAGGCCGGGCTGCGCTGCCGGAAATTTTGCCCGAGAATGACAGAGAACCTGCATCCAGGGGCAGATTGACCGCCTTTGCCAGAGTACCTATATCCTGTATCTCCGCCTGCCATGCTCCGTTCACGATTATTTTTTTCCAGTCATCCTCCTGCAAGGGAAACTCTGCCGTGACATTGGTGAAATCGACATAATCTTTTTCCGAAGAGCACCTGGCCTTTCGGACATGCATTTTCCCATTGCCAAGCTCCCCTGTTATGCTCCAGCGGGGAAAAGCCCTGAAGAGAAATGCCCAGTCATCGGCAAAGGGCAGAGAGGTAAGGGCAGCGGCATCATACAATTCCAGGCTAAGGGCCCCGCTTCCCTGGTGAAACAGGAGCGGCCATCCCTGTTTCGAGAATCCGGAGAGCGGGAGCAAACAATCTGTCAGGGTGAAGCTGTTGAGTCTCTGTTTGACATTAAGGGTATTGACGGAAATCGTGTCTTTCGACTCATTTAAGCTCAGGAATATACCTTTTCCCACCACAACAAAATCAGCCGTGGATACTGTAAACGACCAGTCGTCAAATCGAATAGTAGGAAAAGAATCAAGGACAGAGGACAGGGAAAAAGATGAGTCGTTTTTCTCTTGTTTTTGCTCTCCATGGATTAATTTCGCGTTTACTCTCCCTTTTTCAAGTTGTACTGACAATCCGCGCAGGAATTCCTCATATCCTTTGCGGAGAAGTAGAAGATCATAGTGAAGGGCAACCTGGGGAATAATGATCTTTACCTGTCCTGACTCAGGATGAGTAAAATCAATAGTGATGTTCTTGAAGTAGAGGCTGGAAAAAAAAGAGCCCCTTATGGCACCAATGTCAAATTCAAGGCTGGCATTCTTTTCAATTTTAGGCAGGATATAGTTTCGGACGAGAGCCTGGACAATCTCTGTGCGCTGAACGTAAGCGATTGCAACGGAAAAGAGAACAAGAGTGGTGATAAGAAAAAATGTGCGTCTTACAGTAAGCATGGTACGGCCACTAGGGGGGGTGTCCGAGAATAACAATTTTTCGAAGGTCTCGCGGGCTCGCTATCTCTCAAATTGCGGTATTTTCCAAAAATAATCGTAGTCATAGGTGTGTTATTACAATGGGGTTGAGGGAATTAGCGATTTGACATACCAAAATAATGAATCAGGGGCCTTAGCACTGATTTAATTCCAACCCAAACAGTTACATGAGCTAATCTTTTTTTCTTGTCTTTTCAGGGAATGCGACACTCTGCAGACTGTTTAATTCCCAGTTGTAATCCAGATATTTTATCTTGTAGTCTCCGCTGGTCAGGTAACGGCGGCTCTGTTCTTCGTTGATATAAGGGGCTATGAATCTCACTGCATCATTTGCGCCGTTGGGAAAGGTCTTTTTGTCAAATTGAAAAATTCTTGAAAAAAAAATGGTTTTTTCCCGACGGTCAATTCGAATTCCTTTGTACTGATCTTGCAGGAACAGTGTGGCCTGTTTTTCAAGCTGTTTAGATAATTTTGTCGCCGAAAAGGCGGTCACGCTTAAATCAGGGCAGCTGAGCGAGGCGCAGACAATGGCAAAATGAACCCGTGGTTCTTGCAGTTTCCCCAGCAGGATCTCATGTTCGATTTCATTAAGGCTCAACATTTTGTTCCCGATTTTTAGAATTTTTATTTTCCAGGGATTTTTGAAAAAATTGATGGAACGGCTGCGAATGCTGTCCACAGGATAGTGATCAATAATCATCTTGATGGCTGCAAAGTTATAGGCATTGATCCAGAAGGCGATCTGTTCGTCCCTGCTCGTGAGAGTTTCGGGCTGAAAATCGTTCAGCTGCTGCTTCACTCGATTATAGAGAGATTTGTCATTTTCGCGGCTCTGATAAATGGTTTCATAATCAACCACATTCATCGTAACTCCCTTAATTTGCTGGCTTGGGATCACATAGCTTTGCAGAAACTGCTGATAAAGGGAAATATCGAAATCCGCATGGGCGGAAGTGGCCCACAGTGTGAGCAGTAAAAAAAAAAGGCCGATCATCTTTATTACAGAATTCTTTTTTTCGTGATTCATGATTTCCTTTCATTTTGATTGAAAAACAGGTTGGATGCTCGTATCATTTTTAATGACTATATACGATTTTCTTCATCTTTTCATTGAAACCGGGCCAGGCGTCAGTCGGAACTTGCCGGCCTTTTTGACAGGAAACGTAATTTTGTTTGAATATTTGATTGTGATGGAAAAAAAATGAGGAAAATTCTCCGTGTTATTTTTCTTTTTGCCTTTTTTTTGCTCACAGGCTGGACTCTGTTCTCCGCTTTGTTGCCTTTGTATCTGCACCGTTCCCTGCTTCCTTCCCTGTGCCGGAAGGCAGGTGTGGAAAATTGCCGGATTTCTTCCCCCCTTATTGGCTGGTCCGGCGCCAACATTGGTTTCAGTATCGGTTCCGCTGACTCTCCTGTTCTCAATGTCTCGTCGTTTTCGTTGGATTATCGTTTTTCAGGTCTTTTCAAAAAACAGATCAAACAGGTTAATCTGACCGGGGTGGAGTTGCGCTGCGCCGTCCGGAAGAATCGCCTTGTCCTGGATGACCCCTCCCTGCAGCGCTTGCTGAACCGGAAACCGGAGAAAGGGCGGAAAGTTTCACGACCAACGAACACGGAGATGGGGCTGGGCCTGGAACGTGTTTCGGTAAAACAGGCAACCCTGATCTGCCGGATTGGCGAGAGGGAATACCGGCTGCCCTTTGAGGGGGAGCTGATGCTGCCGGATTTTGAAACGGAAAAAAAGAATTTGTATGATTTTAAAGGCTCATTTTTTCCACGCGGTCAGTACTTTTCCTTCTCCGGTTTTCTGGATTTGGATCAGCAGGCGGTTCATCTTGATTTTGCGGCTGAAAAACTGGATCTTGAAAGATTTGCAGATTTTATCCATTTAATTCCCGGACTCATTCTGCGGGGCAATCTGGATTTTGCCGGCAATGCGCAAATGGATATTTCACCATTTGCGCTCAGGGATCTGAATGGCGCCGTTAGTTTGCATCATGGCGAAATTTCCCTTGGAAATGATTTCCTGTTGCAAACAGCGGTTGACAAGGATTCTTCGTCTCCTCTGACGTTTGAATTTGAGGCAAAGACAAAAGCGGACCAATCCGGTTGGGATTGGCAGGTTGCCAGCCTGGAGACTGATTCTCTTCATATTGATGTCACGGTGCAAAACAGCTGGATGCGGTTGTTTTCCCCGGTCATGCTGATTAAGGGAAATTCTGTGGCTGACCGAACCAGCTTTGATTTTGATTTTGATCTGCCAAGCGAAATAACAGAGGGAGAAACCCGGATCGAGGTGCCCGCTCTCAAGTTGCGAGGTCAGGCAGACTTGCGGGACGGTGAATTTGCGGGTCGGGGCAAGGTGGATCTGTCCGAAGCCTCGTTGCACCAGTCATCCGGTCTTTTGCTGGAAGGGATTAATATTCATTTCCCCATAACCTGGCCGCCGGCAAATGGAAATGCAGAAGGAGAGCTGAATTGCGCTAAAATCAGCTGGCGGGATCATCTTTTGGGAGACCTGGCCGGAAAACTTTTACAGGAAGAGAAAACAATCAGGATCGAGGCTGATTTTAACAGCGCTTTGTCTCCTGGTTTTATCGCGACCTCACCGTTAATCGTCCGGTTTGAGAATTTAAAAGAGGGGAATGTCATACAACTTACCCCGCCCGCCCTGCGGCTGTCCGACTTTCACCTGTCGGATGTCCTGCCCGGAATGAAAGGCGTCCAGTTGTCAGCGATTATTGCCGGACTGGCCGAGTTTGAATTTGGAGAAGATTTTTCCGCCAGGGCGCAAATCAATTTGAAAAACGGTGCACTCTCCCTGCCGGAAAAAAATATTTTTATTTCAGGAATCGAAACCTCGCTTGATTTTCCTCACCTGCCGCAGCTTCGCAGTGATCCTCAACAGAAGCTCGATTTTACCTCTGCCGGGTTGGATGATTTTTTGTTGGCCGGCGGTAGCTGTATTTTTACTTTGGAATCTTCTGACTCATTTTTACTTGAGCAGGGAATTTTTAAATGGGCCCAGGGGGAAATACATATTCCCGCTCTCCGATTTTCGGCCGGGCAACTGCCGTCAGAGTTAATGATCTATTGTCATCAACTGAAACTGACCGAAATTCTGGAACAGTTCGGCGTGGACAATATCAAGGGTGACGGAACCGTAAACGGCGCGATTCCTGTTAAGTTCAAAAAGGACAAGTTGAGCTTCGGCGAGAGTTTTCTTTATTCTACACCGGGTGAAGGGGGAGTTATTCAAATTGGCAAGGGTGATTTCCTCACCGGTTCGATTCCTTTTGACACGCCCCAATTTGCCCAGCTAGACTTTACCCAGGAAGCTTTACGGAATTTTAAGTATGATTGGGCAAAATTGCACTTGATTTCAAAAGATGATATTTTGATCCTGCAATTAAAATTAGACGGGAAACCTGCCGAGCCGCTTCCCTTTAGCTATGATGTGAAAACCGGTCGTTTTCAGCGGTTGATCGACAGCAGCAAGCAAGGTATTTTTCAACCGATACGGCTCGATGTAAATTTTCGTTTGCCGCTGGATGAGTTTCTCGAGTATAATTATAAAATTAAAGAGCTGTTTCATCGTACTCAATAAAAAGATCATTTGATGTTTGATGTGTTGGCCTGCAATGATGTTTCCGATGCCGACTGGAAGGAGTTCATTATGATTCTCAAGACTGGATTGCTGATATTTTTTACCTGCATGATGCTGTGTGGCTGCACAAAACATGAGATCGAGTCCCGCCACGAGATTCAGGTCGCTCCGCTGGAGGTAAAACCGATCCATATCACCATTGATATCAATATCAAGGTTGACAGGGCTCTTGATGATTTCTTTGCCGACATTGATAAAGAACAACAGTAAGGGAGATCGACCATGCAGCAGAAACACCATGCCCGTTTATTTATTTTTTTAATTATGATTTCGTTCTTATGTGTTTCTTTCACATGTCAGGCAGGTGGAGGAATTAAGGAGCGGATGAAGGCCAGAGTTCCGGTTATCGCCAAGTTGAAAACTCAGGGAATTATTGGCGAAAATAACAAAGGTTATCTGGAATTCAGAAAAAATGACAGGGGTAAGGCCGCATTGATTGATGCGGAAAATAAAGATCGCAACACTGTCTATTCCGCCATTTCACGGCAGCAGAGGGTGAGTGTGGATCTAGTCAGCAGCCGCAGGGCCGCAAAAATTGCCCAGATGGCCAAACCCGGCACTTGGCTGCAGGATTCGTCCGGATCCTGGTATCAGAAGTAGTTTCTAATCTGCACGGTCTGCCAATTGGTCACATTTCATTGCGCAATTCACACCTTACCTGGTGATTATTCAAATGTGCCAGAAATAACAGGTAAATTATAAGAATCCATTGGATCGATTTCGACCAACTTATTTTTTAAATAATCCTCACATTCGTTGTGGAGATTTGATTCTCCGCCGCCTTTTGTTCATTTGGGAATTGTTGAGCCTTGAAAGGGAAATGCCTATTAGTCAAGCCTGGCCTCATCTAAAAAAGGGGATTAACCGGATCTATCGGCATTTCTCTTTTTGATAGCCCAACCAACTAGCATTGATATACAAAATGAAATAAATAGAGTTACCACACAGGCTATTAAAAAGAATGGATCTAAATAACCAGTCACAACGTATCCTATAACCTGAAAGGCAAAGGCAATTATTATGCTAGAGTATAGACTTCCAGCCACAATTGATTTTGTCTTATTATGAACAGGGAAGGATACAGCTACGCACAAAATTACAAAAACAATGATCGGTATGAATTGCATAATTTATATAAAATGCCCTAGTGTCATGTCAACTGTCGAGTGTCGGATAAAGTCGGGAGAGTTTGATCCGTGCATCATCCGTAGTAAATTGCCAGTTGACCTTTGCCTCTTTGTTGTTCCTGTGCTTCTGCCAGGCAGATACTTCTCGCTTAACCTCTTCAACATTA
>JAOZOY010000003.1:73085-86672 GCA_029933005.1 Deltaproteobacteria bacterium | reverse complement strand
CCTGCCAACCGAAGTGCTCAAAGAACACACCCGGTAACACGGAGCCGAGAGTACCGCCCGTGTAGTAGAACGAGATGTAAAGACCGTTGGCTATGGCCCTGTTCTCCCTGGCGAGTTTATTTACAAAGCCCGACAGCAGTGAATGGGCCATAAACAGCCCCATACAAAAAACAAACATGCCGACAAACATAAGCAGATAGTATTCAATCATGAAGGTGAGCGTACCCAGGGCAAAGATAATGATGCCTGCGCGTATCGCGTCGGGTTCATTGCCGAAAAAATCGAATGATGGCCCTGCTGTTTAAAGAGATAAGAATCCCCATACTGTAACTGAAGTACAGTAAACCGATACCGGCTTCCCCGGATGCCGGAGCCATCTGTTTTAACTCAAAAGGCAGGAAATTCATCAATGCTGAAAAAACAAAAAACAGGCAAAACATTACTGCTTAAAGCCAGAAAAACTCTCTTGTCTTCAGTAATTCGACGATTTCACAAACCTTTGGCCGGGCATATTTCATCTTGACGTCGCGAGCCTTGTCCCGCAGCAGATAGCAGGTCAACAGCAGGAACATGCCGAGAATGAAAAAGAAAAATCGCCAGCCAAAGAGATCGGTAAAAAAAGCGGCCGAGAAAACCGCCCATTATTGTAGCTGCAATATAAGGTCGCAATGGCATGCTGTATGTACCTTCTCCCGGGGAGAAGTGTAGGATATATAACTCATCAGGGATGTAAATATGGCTGAAATCATCAACCCCTGTACCGCTCGAATGGCAAGCTGCAGCAGATAGTTGTCGGTCAGGGCGAAAACCAGCTCCAGTATACCAAGGCTGAAAAGAGCCCACCTGACCATCACCTTGGCCGAAAATGATTCCAGCAAATAACCGTAAAAAAGAGGAGCAAAACCGAGTGGGGCCATCATCAAGGGTTGTAAAAAGAATGGCCTGGAAGTTACTCAGTTGAAATTCACCTTGAAATACCGGCTGAATAGGCGGGGCAGCGTAGAGAGAGCAAATGGTTATGCAGGTGGCAAAGTAAATTATCTTCATTCAGGGAATCGAAGAGTTCAGGCGGTTATGATTTTTCAAGGTACCTTCAACAGGTTTATATGAAAGTCCACTCTGTGGGCACGCTCCTCCTCCCCGGACTTTCATACTTCGTTGTGACTTTTCCGGGTCATGGCAGTTAGTTATTTGCCCTCACTATTAAAAGTGGCCAGCAGTCGTAACGTTATGGCAGCGATTGTTGTAAGTAAAGCGGACATCGCAAAGGCACTGCTCATGCCCAGGCATTGCCAGACAGCGCCGAACAACACAGCGCCTGGCAAGATCATGATACCGCTTAACAATGAGCAGCACTATACGGATGAACCAGCCGATGGAAACGATTTGCAGACGACCAAATCGGTTTGACAAGGCTCCAGCTAGTCCGGACACCAGCGACTTGACACCACTGGCGGCAGCCCACAACAAAGGTACCCAGGAAACAGTAATGCCTCCCTGATTGGCCCAGAGAACCAGAAAGGCCTCCGGTGTTGTGGCCAGAGCCAGCCCACCTGATGCCAGCACCAGTCCTTTGACTTTGGCATCGAGTTCATGCCAGTCAACAGCTGCGCCTCCATAAAGGAAGGAGGCAAATACACCGTCCAGCCTTTTTTTTATTTTCCCTGGAAGATATTTCTTCTGTTACCGAAGACGGGTTTGATAATACGCTGATTTCTCCGATGATCCGGGATTCGAGTTTTGGATGTTGTAGTAGGTTTGTTTTTCCTGGTCCACCAGGAGGTAAGGGCCATGGCTGTTCTTCGGACGGCGGTGCTGGAACCTTGGCTTGTTCTGTAACCTGATCGACAGTAGGGATTTCAGGAAGTGCTTTTTCGATATTAGTTTGCCCTGATCTTCTTTGCTCCTGTTGTATTTTGTCTACCGCTTCCTGGAGAGTTTCGAGCTGCCGTCTCTGTTCCCGGAGCATGGTTTTCTGGATCAGGTCAGGTACAAGCTGAATTTCCCTGGTCTTTTTCTGACTGAAAAAGCCCGTGGTAAATTTTGATAAAGACCGATATTTTTCTTGAAAGAATCACCCATGGGTGATGCCAGGCGAAGGGTGACGGAATGGCCGGTCATTCCCTTTTCCTGCGAGAAAATCAGATCATTCATGGAACTCCCGTTGAAAATATTCGGGATAGTTTTTCATCCGGACAAAGCCAAACATATAGAGAATATGCTTGAGAAATCCCCTGGCCTTCATTCTTTTGGTGCGGGTGTAGAAGTATTGGCTGATCAGGAAAACAAGCCACATGATCTTGCCGTATAAAAGCGCTAGAGTCAGGGTAAAGACAAACAGGATCAATTCGTCAGTCTCAAACCAGAGCACCTGTATCGGCTTGGAAAGATATTGCGGAAACCTGTGGGTAAAATTGTTTTCCGTCATTGTTTTGCTCTCAGCAGATCACAGCCCCAATGGTCTGAACAACACTGTCTGCTTTAAGCAGGAATGCACCGCCCAGAACAACACCTGCCGCAGGTAAAATCATCTGTCGAATGGCCATAATTGCGGCAAATACCATGCAGGCAACTCCGGCAATAAATCCTATGGGACCAAGCAGGATCTCGTTGACGCCGATGTCATAGAGATCATAGGCAAAAGAGCCAGCCGCAGGCACTGCCATGGCCATTGCATTGACCGATATGAGGCAGGCGGCAAAGAGTACGGCCAAGCCTGATATGACTTTTGCCTGCCGTACTTGTTTTGAATGGGGTGTGAAGCGTGTGTTCATGGGTTTTCTCCTTAAGACAAAAGTAATGAAAAGCTGCTCTGTTACAGCAGGGCAGCATGTTTTTTCATGGCTGTACCGTTATTTCAACTCTGCGATTTTTATAAAATTCCTGGGAATCATGGGTGAGGGGCTGTTGTGACCCTTTGCCCTGTATTGTTATCCAGCCAAAGTCGTGATTCCGCAGAAAGTCGGCAACAGCCCTGGCCCGTTGCAGGGAAAGAGGCTGGTTTAATTTTTCCGAGCCAAGCTGACAGGCATGACCGATGACCAGCAAAGGATCCTTTTGGATGCCCTCGCATCTTTTCATATCCGATAAAAGGGTTTCTGCGGTAACCTGAGAAAGACTTGCGCAGCCTAATTCGAAATACACCAGGGATAAACGGTAGCTGATTACAGGATTATTTTTGGGTAATGACCGTTCACTGATCACAAAGGTGTCCGTGGTAAGATCCCGAACCAGCGCCATCCGAAATGTGTATGGCTCCTGTCGAATCTCCACCGCTCCAGATGGTATCGGAATCAACAGTGGGGTGACCAGGGCTGAAATTATGATTTGTTTTTTTGTATTCATCTCTGTTTTCTTTTTCTCGGCACTGTGACCAGTCATTCATTTTTCCGCCTGGAATTTGCCATACTCGTTTTGCTTTTTTCAGGTTACGGTAAGTTCCAAGAAATGCTGTTTATTACTTATTTGTTTGTGCTCTGTAAGAGAGAATTATGGTTATTTGCTGTCCGATTTTTTTCTCGATGTCTGGCAACCTGAATCCGGTTACGGATTTTATACAGGCTGCTTATTTGCTTTTTGGAGAGGATAAAACAGAAAGTGGTTTGGATCTCCTCAATGATTGTGCCCATGGGGAGTTTTTTCCCAGGTTCAAGGTTATAGAATCGGCTGAAGGCGTATCGTTCCCATTTGGTAGGAAGATCAGCGGTCCTGAGAAAACTCTGTCGTGCCTTGACAGAGAGGCGGCTGAGTTGTGCCCGCAAGATTTTTTTGTTCCCCCAGACATGTTCAAGGAATCGCAGGCAAAGAATGTCTTCCTGGCTGAGAGGATCCTGAATAAGGCCTTCACGATTCAAATAGCGGAGAATGTTTTTGGGTATCGACGTGATTGAGGCGTACTCGGTGATATACGTCATAATGAAGCTCCCGAAATTTTCTGAATGCTGGTACTCACCAAACGACAGGCATGACGACGGCTGACTTTGAATTCTTTGGCAATACCAGGAGTGCTGACCGGAGTTGGTTGCTGTAAAAGCCAGAGGCATATCTCACGCTGCCTCTTGGTGACAGCCGTTAAGGCCTGCTTGATTTCGCTTATTTTCGGCTCCCTTGTCTCTGTTGGCGGTTCCGGGGAAGGGAGAAAATAATCTTCCAGGCAATGAACCGTCTGGATTCCTCATGCCAGCTTGATGCAGCTGGTTTTAAAAATCACTCAAAAAAACGGTATAAACTGTTCAGGCTTGTCCTTTTTTCTGGAGGCGATAAGGGCTTTGAAGGCGACAATTGTCGCTTCCTGGTAGAGATCTTCGGTGTCTCCTGCCATAAACCTGAAATAGGGCGAGGCGATCTGACGAATGAGTTTTCGATTAGCAGAAACCCACTGCTGAGCCATGGGCCATGTTTCCCGGCTGGATAGTTGTTGATTACCTTGCATCGGACGAGTCATTTTCCCTGGTTCCTCTTACAGCAGCGTTTTCTAAAAGATTAAAGATGATTAGCTGATTTTGGCCATCGCCTGAAACTCCCTATTGGCGGGAGTTCCAGCTGTTTTTTATTTCGCAGAGTGTGAGTGCTATGCCCCCCGGTGTGAGTTCTGTGCCCCCGAGTGTGAGTTCTATGCCCCCCCCCTGAAAATTCATTTTGAAATTTGTTTGCTTGCAAAGCGTTGTACATGCAGCTTGTCTTTGGCATCGATTTTCCAGCGCTGGATTGCCCCGACATTGATCAACTCTTGCATTGCCATACGGAGACTTCTTCGGTAATCGACCAGTCGCTTGCAGTCAGAGCCACAGAGTTGCCTTACTGTGGAGATTTTCAGGGGAAAAGGTTCGCTGGTGGCTGGAATAAAAGCCATGCAGCCACTTGGCCAGGCCACTTTTTAAATGGAGCCGTTGTTGCCATTGCAGTTGGGTCCATCCGGCATCAAAAAGTTCTGCAAATTTTGGATTTATTTTTAGGAAATAGGTTTGTTCCTGGTCGTTGTAGAAAAACTCATCGACCAGTGATCCTGCATATGTGCATTTCCCCTTACTCCATCCATGAGAAATGTTAACGTTAAGCTCAATGGCAGTTGCAGTTAATCGCCGGAAACAGTCTTTGAGCCATTCCCGACCGGATTTGCCCGGCTGTCGACCAATGGCACGAAGAAAGGTCTTCACCTCAAAGCGTATGTAGTTTTCCGACGTTCTTTCGAGGTAATGGTTTTGTAGGTGAAGGGCCTGCACTAGAACGTCAAAATCACTCTGATCAAGTCTCCAGCCTGTATAACGAATACCGATACCTTTGAGTGAAGCAATTAATTCTCCTTTTACGGCTTGTCTTCGTCCCCGTTTAATAACGCCGAAAAGGGATGATCGCAGACAGAGATTCGGTACACCCCGATTGTTCTCCGGCCAGTCCGGCAGGAGAGGGATTTGTTCAAGTTTTCTGATTTTTTCTCTAAGTTCCGGCGATAGTCGATTGAGACAGCGTTCGTGGGCTGAGTCAGCGGCAGGAGGAGAAGAAGGGACGAAAGAAGTACGCTGCTGTGCAGGACTATATTTTTTCAGAGAATTTTGAGAGTCCAAAAGATGTTCATTGTCGATGGTTGATTTCTATGTGTCGTCTGGGCCTCCCAGCTCTTACCGTATGAATTCGTTTACTTTTGAACCAGGTGGTAAGATCCTGCTCCAGGATCAATACGGTCTTTCCAGGTTTGTAAGCGGGGAGATCCCCTTTTTTGATGGCACGGTGGGCGGTGATGAATTTGCGGAAGACAAGGAACGAGCTCGGCGTATTTTTAATAATATGCGAAAAAATAGACAAAATGAGTGGGCAGTTATCATGATCGGCAGCCAAAGAGTGAATTATTTGGTTGAGTACATGGTGGCTGATCTTTTTAACTGCGAACCCTTTGTTCCAGCAAATGAAAATCCGAAAGTACCTGTTTACCTATGCTACAGGAACTTCGATCACCTTGTGCCAAGCTGTTTCGGCGGCCAGGGAAATCCTTTAGATAAAAACGGGGAAATCCGACATGGAACCTATTACGTAGACGAAAATTTTGAGTGGCGATTTTTTGAATGGCAAGAAGGAAAAAATGACTCTGGAATTGTGATAATCATCCGTGAAGCAGATAATGTTGAGTTGGCGACATTTGGTTTTTCCGGTCGAGCGACCAATGCCATCGGCAACGCCTTGTTGCAAAAATCAGAACAATTCTGGCCGGAAGCCGATGCTGTAACTAGTAATACTGTAGTTGCAAGAGGAAAAGAAACCGGTATTTATATTTGTCGAGTAGAGTTCAGCGAAGATAAAAAAAATGGTCAGGCCAGCATTTGTGAAAGTTTTGAAAATGATGTGGTTACGATTGTTCCCCTTAACTGCAAGGTGCTTGAGAAGTTTCTTAGTAAGGGGCCATGCAGAAAATGATAGCAAAATAGTACATCGGGTGAATGATAATTGGAAAAGGGAGTGGTGTGACAGGTAGTGACTGTGACCGGCATGGCCATTAAAATAGTCACAAATGGTATTTGTGCCTACTATAATAGTCATTTATTTGCATGATGCTGAATTTTTAGTTATAGTCTTTTAAACATTTAGTCATTGCCTTCTTCGATTTAAAAAAGACCATGAGCAAACATCGTACTTATTCAAAACATACCTTGGAGGCCGCCGTTTTGCTGGGTGAGCAAATCAGACTTGGCCGCAAGCAGCACAAATGGACCGAACAGAATTTAGCTGACCGGGCTGGTATATCTCGAGCCACCCTGCAAAAAATAGAAAAAGGCGCAACGACCTGTGCCATCGGATTGGTGTTTGAAACAGCAATGCTTGTTGGTGTTAATTTATTCAATAAAGACAACTCACCGCTCAAAAACAATATTGAGCGTGTGCGTGATAAAATATCATTGTTACCGCAACGGATTCAAATCAGCACCGGGAAGGTTGATGATGACTTCTAAAATCAGTAGAGAAGCCTTTGTCTGGATATGGCAACCAGGTGAAACAGAACCCGTTGTGGCAGGAAAACTTGAATCGGATAACGGAAACATCTTTTTCAATTATGGTAAAAGTTATCTAGAGCGAATCCATGATACAACTCCAGCTATCTCAATCTATGAACCGGAACTTCCCCTAAAGGCGGGTAAATTGCCTTTGCTGGATGGCTTAAATATGCCCGGATGTATGCGTGACGCTGCACCGGATGCTTGGGGACGCCGTGTAATCCTCAATAAAATCCTTGGAATCAGAGGCACAAATAGCGACACCAACGAAATCGATGAGCTGACATTCCTTCTTGAATCCGGTTCAGACCGTATAGGGGCGCTTGATTTTCAGCGTTCTGCCACTGAGTTTGAACCTCGCGCAAGTAGTAATGCCAGCATGGAAGAATTGCTGGAGTCAGTTCTGCGTGTAGAAAATGGAGTTCCACTAACACCTGAATTGGATCAGGCATTATTCCATGGTAGCTCAATTGGTGGAGCACGACCAAAGGCATTGATCAGTGATAACGGAGTCAAATATATTGCAAAGTTTTCTTCCAGTACCGATCTGTACAATGTTGTTAAAGCAGAATTTGTTGCAATGCGACTGGCTTCACTGGCAGGGCTTTCAGTTGCACCGGTAAAAATGGTGAAGACAGCAGGCAGAGATATTTTGCTTATTGAACGTTTTGACCGTACACACACTGATGAGGGATGGTTACGAAAAAGTATGGTGTCTGCGCTTACAATATTTGGCCTTGATGAAATGATGGCACGTTATGCCAGTTACGAGACCCTGGCTGAAATAATCCGCCACCGTTTTTCAGACCCGAAGGCAACCCTCAAAGAGCTGTTTGCCCGGCTCGTCTTTAATATTCTTTGCAGTAACACAGATGACCATGCCAGAAATCACGCAGCATTCTGGAACGGACAAGAACTGAGCCTTACACCGGCGTATGATATTTGCCCACAGGGACGTGGTGGAAACGAGGCCTCCCAGGCCATGCTTATTTCAGGTAGTAATAATCTCAGTATGCTTAAAACCTGTCTTGAAACTGCACACAATTTTCTCCTCTCTACAGAGGACGCACATGTCATTTTTGATAAGCAAATTTCTATCATTACAGAAAACTGGGATAATGTGTGTGAGGAGGCAGAATTGAATGAGGTGGATAAGAAGATGCTGTGGGGGCGGCAGTTCTTGAACCCTTTTTCCGTTGAACGATAATTATCCCCAAACTTCTCGTTATTGTTTGGAGGGGGCCTCAATTGGCAAATAATATGTTTCATAAACATAATGTTTGTGAAACATATTGTAACGGATGCGGGAATATTTTATTATTTATCTAATATATGGAAAAACAAGGGTTTGGAGCTGAAAAGTTTACATGGATGATAGCCTCGTATGTCTGTCATTGGTGATGCGAGAAATAGTAAGTGCGACTAAAAATGCGCCTAATTCTTGTAATTTATTGGAACTATAGAATATAAACTGTCTTGAGGGGGCAGTGGCCCACGGTCGTGCGAGTTCGATTCTCGCCTTCGGCACCATCTAAAAAAAGCCTGTTGTTACTAACTGTAACAACAGGCTTTTTTTTCATACAGATACTTATACTTATACCATCTCTAACACACCTTCTTAATACACTTTCGTGCTTCGTGAGAAGGACGGTACGGCAGAGAATTTGTCACTTTCTTTACGACGATAGCACAGAGTTGCCCGTCGATAATTACTCTGATAGCGAACATCAATACCTTGACTGATAACGTTTTGGCCATGTATATCGAGTATATCCAACTGTACCAGCCCTGATTTACTCACAAAATTCGGCTTGAAATTAAAAAAATAAGAGATTGGCTCACAATATTTGATTCCCAAATCACTAAGTGCTATAATGAATTTAGAGGAAGAGCCTAATCCCAAAAAATAAAACGGCAGCTTCAACGCTCGTATACTTAGGATGAGAGGCTCATCCCGATAAAGCAGGGTCATTTTTAATGACCCTGCTTTATTTTATATCAAGTCTAACAATAATTTTAAGCAACAATGGGGACATATGGCTAGACGTAAAAGTTCCTTATCTTTATGTTTAGCAATCCATTCAACATGAGGGCTGTTGGCTAAATTAACGGCCTTTTTTGTTTCCAGTGCCTGCCATTCATGAATATTGAGACAATCAGGGATAGCCTGATCAAGAAGATGCGATCTGGTTATGTTGGTTGCCTTGACAAATAACTCCAACCAGGTCTTGGTCTCTTGAGGCACCCGCACTGTCATGGTTGCATTTTCATAAAATACATGTCCAGCAACAATACATAATTTCCAAGAATCATTTTCTGAAACTTAATTTTTTCTCAAGCCATGCAGGATTCCTGCGCAGGGGTAACACTGCAATAACCTGTACAATCTCAGCATTGATGTCGTAATAAATTGCATAGGGGAAGCGTTTTGCCAACATTCGATATAATCCATATTGGCTGACATGGACCCCAGCAAAGATGAACAGCGATTCGATATCTGCAATGAGACTGTCCCAGAAATAATCGCCAACTCCACGTTCTCTCTGATCATAAAAAGTTTGACCTGCTGCCAGATCATTCGCCGCCTCATCTAATATGACGACATCTTGGACAATCATACGTCCCGTGTTGCCTTTAATTCTTTTAAGGAAAGAAATTTTGCATCGCCCCTGGCAATTCGTTCTTTTCTTTCTTCCAGAACATTCTGGTGCCATCCGGGAGATTCAATATCAACCTTTTCATGAAGTAAAGCATCCCATAGAATTTCCATGGCCTGGAGTCGCTGCGCGGTGCTCATTTTTTCAATTTCAAGTGCATTCATGACCTTTCCTCACCGATTTTCCGTTTCACCGGCTGATATTTTTTAAGAACCTCGACTGTAACAAGGAACCCATAATTATATCGTATTATCAATATACAGCAGCAGAGCCGTTCCCTCAAGCCTGATATCATCAACAACCGTCTTGACCAGCTGCATTATAAAGTTTTTACAACCCTGGCACTATTTTCCATTTACACCTTTCTTCCGTAAAATTCCTGGCGTGTAAATCCTTTCCCCAGAACCATTTCCACCTACCGGCGACCGTATCAGACACAATTTTTTCCTGATGGAGGTCACCACACCGGAAAAAGGCGGCAGACAGGTCACACCACCGGAAAAAATAGTAGAGGCAGAAAAAGCATCTCTTGTTGCGCAGGAGAAAGCTGAGCACGCCGCTGCGGAGGAAGTGATTCTGGCGCTGGAGAAAGACCGACTTCTTGCAGTCCTTCAACATCCCAACCGGGGGAAATATCCTTCTCAACAGATCTATATCGTGGAAATAGAGAATTATGCCTGGATCGTGCCCTTTGTTGAGACGGAAGAAACGGTTTTCCTGAAAACCATTATTCCCAGCAGAAAGATGACAAAAATATATCTCACAGGAGATAAAAATGGCAAGAATGAGACTCGATAAAGAAGAACAGGCGATTCTGGCTTCTGTTGAAGCCTGAGAGTGGCTGCCGGTGGACGACCTGGAATCCCGTAAAAAAGAATACCGGGAAATTGCCAGGGCAACCTTTCGCAAAGACAGCCGGGTCAACATCCGACTGCCCAAAAGAGATGTGACCGCCATCCAGGTCAAGGCCATGGAAGAAGGCATCCCCTACCAGACCATGATGGCCAGTATCCTCAACAACCGCATTTTTAGTAATGTCAGGACTGGCTTTTTCAGAGTTTTTAGTAATTCCATCGCTCATTTCTTTAATTTTGATAACAGGTAGATACTCTTCCCCTTTTGGTCTAAATTTTTGCATTGCCAACCCGTTAAAATATCGAGCGATATCCCATAGAGAACCGTCCTTCCACCCTGCCGGGATTTCCCGTTTCAGGGTGGGGTTGTAGACCATTTTGCCGCCGGAGGATTTGTAGGGTCTGCCGTTTTCGTCCAGGAAGTCGAATTGGACGAACCAGTAGTCGTACAGAGTCTTGGCCATGGCCTCCAGTTCGGCGTTAATGCGGTTGTTGCAGTCGATTTTGGTGTCAAGGGTGGAGAGAACGGTGACAATTTTTTGTTGTTTGCTAATCTCTTTTGAAAATCGTACTATAAATGTCTTTATATCATTAGAATTCAGATTTTTCCTTACTCCTGATGATAGATTGCGAAGTTCTTGATACTGAGTTTTGAGAAAATAATAAACATACTCGTAATCCACCAAGTCTTCATCTAGCTCAATGTTGCAACATGCCTGGTTAGTAGCCATTTGGGATTTAATAATTGAAACATTTCCGCGCGTTTTTCCTTCGCCATACATTGCGATGGAAAGTGTGTGTTTGGAGGATAAAGCTTAATACTTGTTTTTTCTAAAGCTTCGTTCGTAATTTTCTCCGTTGTATCAAATATATATTTCTCTCCGAGCTGCTCTGTTTTTAACCATGGAACAGTACCGATTTCCCAAAAAGCAAGATTACTACGTAACGGTGTTATTCCGCTAGAAACCCTTTTAGCAAGCATAGAAATTGGTTTAGCCTGCATCCCGCACCCCCGCCAACTGCCTTTTAACCCTCTCCCCTTTCTCAGTCAACCGATACTGCTGCAACCAGCTTTTAGGCTTGTCCGGCAGGGTCATTTCCAGCAAACCTACTTTGATGGCAGGGACAAGATAGGTTTTCCGGAAGTGTTCATCATTATGGTGATTCAGTTGGGCCATCAGGGTCTTTTTACTTGCCGGCTGGCTGTAGCTGAAAAGTAATTTTTTTACTTCCGTGGTGACTTCCGTGACCGGGTACGTCTGTGCTTCCGGGGAGTCAAAATAGCCTTGGGCAAAAGGAAAGCTGACTTCCAGAAAATGTTCACTGAAACTGAAGATATCCGCTGGATAATGGCTGAGGATACGGCTCATGCCGGAGCCCAGGTGTTCCACAAGTCCCAGGTCACGGAAAACACGCATGATCTCCCGGTTTCTGGGCATTGAACGACCGGCCAGAAATTCCTTTCTGGACAGGCCACTGACCAGTCTACCATAGGAGGTGATGGAGAGATGGTCGGCGAAAATCTCAACCACCGGGGTAACTTCCCTGGTGTAATCGTTATGGACGATGACGTTAATCAGGGCTTCCCGCAGGGCCACCGGATCAATCATCCGTTTTTGCAGTCGTTTGGCAGAGCCGGTGATTTTGGTAAAGGTGCGGTTTTCAATATCCAGTTTATCCAGCACTCTTTCGGTGGCTTTATAATGGAGGAAAAGCCGTACTCTTCATTTTCAACCAGTTCCACCTTGGTTGTACCGGGCATACTTGGCCACTTTGATGGAAATACTGTTACTGTCGGCAAGCAGGTATCCAACATAGTTGTTTTTTTATCGCTGGTATAGAGATCCAAATTCTCCAGAAAGTTGGAGTTAATTGAAAAGCCTTTTTCTTCGTAATAAATTTTCAGTTGCTTAAAGGAATGTTCGCCGGTTTTGGGGCTGACTATATTTCTCAGGGAGTCACGGGTTCTGCTGGAATAGAGCTGATCGATCATGGCCGGGGGCATGGGCTGGACACCGGAACCCACCCGCAAATAACAGCCGGCAGGAGACAGGCCATATTGTTTTATGTAATATGGTTTTTCCGTGCCACGGGTCACCATAATGTGGATAATGGTTTTTCCATCATGCTGCTCGAAATAAACATCATAAAAACCCAGACAACTGGGTTGAATATTATCACGAATACGATGACTGATGATGAGTTGCAGTTTATCCGGGTCGCTGACCCCGATAATGGTGCCATTGTCGGCAACACCGATATAGATGTTGCCTCCCTGGGCAGAGTTTAAAAAAGCGACGACTTCTCGTTCAAATTTATTATTTAATACTGCTTTATATTCGGTGTGCTCATCTTCACAGGGTTTAAAGTTACTCATACCGCAACCCCGCCAACTGTTTTTTTTATTTCCTGTTCCAATTCGTGAGACTGATTGAATAAGTTGTCCAGATTAACGGTGAAACCTTTCATCTTCTCGCCAAATTCCTGTGGGGTTAGATCCACATGCTCGATCTTCACTTCGAAATACTGTCCGGCGCTTAAACTATAATTTTTGGCAGCGATCTCATCGTAGCCAACCACCACCGAGAAATCATCCTCTAATGAACAGGGTGATATCAGGGCGGAATTCATCATCACCGTTTTTACAGGTCAGCTCAGTGATCACATGGAGGCTGTTGTTGACATAATCGGCAAAATTAATCAGCCGGATGCCGGATCGTTCGGTGAGTTTTTCAAAAAAGGCCTTGCCCAGGTCCTCGTTGTCCAGGGTGAGTTTTACATCATCCAGCAAACGCTCAATATCATCGCCTTTAATGCCAGGGTTGAGCCTGACGATTGATGTTGGCTTCCGGTAAGGAACTCTCAGCAAACACCAAATCGGAGAAAACGTGACGAACACAAATTGCTTCCGACACTTTCCCTGTCTCTCCGGTCGGTATGGATAGAAAAAAAAGCAGGAGGTTTAGCCAAGGGCATCAATGAACTTTTTGACGAAATCGCCAAGGTTGTTGAGTGGTTTGCAGAGGAACTCGCTGAGCAAAGGCTACAGGAAAAGATATCTCGGACCGGACGAGGTCCGAAAGGAAGACCAGA
>JAOZOY010000003.1:25330-72985 GCA_029933005.1 Deltaproteobacteria bacterium | reverse complement strand
AAAGGCTACAGGAAAAGATATCTCGGACCGGACGAGGTCCGAAAGGAAGACCAGAGGAAACGGAGAATAAAGGTGGAAAAGAGAAAGAAAATTACCGGGATTTTCTAAAAACCGGGCAACGGCTAGGACAATCAGCGGTAACAAGAAACGCTGTAATCCCTTGCTACCAAAAAAAACGAACCTCCCCGATATGCCGCTTGCGGCAACCGGACCGGTTCGTCTTCAATTCAAAAATGGTGGAGGCGGCGGGAGTTGAACCCGCGTCCGAAAATACTCCCCTTCAAGTATCTACATGCTTAGTCCTGTTTAAGGCTTATCGCGCCCTGGCTCCTCCAGAACAAGAAACGTTCGGCGCTATCCGCTGTTTTATTTCGCTGCCAGGCCCACCGGAGAACCCTGGAAGCTATCCCGCTAGTCGATGCCCTGTCCCGGTCCGCAGGAATAACCGGGAAGGACAGTAGCTTATTTATGCTGCTACAGCATATGCATAGTCATCTGCGACTATATTTAAAATTCTACCTGTTTTACGAGGTTGATAGAAACCTCGGCATGCAACTCGAGCTTATATATCCCCGTCGAACCCGTTTCGCCCCCTTTGTTTTTTGTTTTGAATCTAACAATTCTGCGCTGAGCCTGAAGCCAGCAGTTTCATGTAAAATACATGTAACGCAGAATAGCAAGTCTACCATAGAAGACTGCTGATGAAATAAAAAAGTTCACTGTTTTTTTACCTGTAATCTTTTCTTAACCGGTTCATCTCCCGATCGGACTCTTTTTTCTTTAACGACTGGCGTTTATCATAAAGAGTTTTTCCTTTACAAAGTCCCAGGCCGAGCTTTGCTTTGCCTTGTCGGTTAAAATAAATCTTAATCGGAATTAAGGCAAATCCTTTATCCTGGGTTTTACGAATCAATCTTTTAATTTCTCGCCTGTTTAGCAGTAATTTGCGCACCCGAAGTGGATTTGGGGCTTCATGAGTAGCAAATTTATAGGCGGAGATATGGACATTGTAGAGCCAGACTTCACCATTTTTGATTGCGGCATATCCATCTCGCAGGTTGGCGCGACCGGCACGCAGAGATTTCACCTCCGCTCCCTTCAAAACCATGCCGGTCTCTATGATCGAGTCGATATGATAATTATGATACGCCTTTTTATTGGTGGCGACCACTTTTCCAGACATTTTTTTGTTCAATAATTTGTAATTTCTCAAAAAATAGCGGCAACGGAAATAACCCCCCTTTGCTAAGGGGGAAGGTTATTGGTATGCCACTACTTAATGTGAAATTACGATAATTTTTATGCAGTGCCGGTTACCCGGATCGCCTCTTCAAAGGTAGTTACTCCTTGCGTCACTTTGTTCCAGGCATCCTGCTTCAGGGTGGACATCCCTTCATCCCTGGCCTTTTCAGCAATCTCCGTTATCGAGTCTCCCCGGTTCAACATGACCTTTAACTGATCGGACATGGGGAAAATCTCAAAGATGCCACAGCGGCCAAGATATCCGGTCCCCCTGCATTTTCGGCAGCCTTTGCCATGCCGCAGGGTCAAGTCCTTATCCGGCACGGGAAAACCAAGTGGAGCCAGCACAGAACTCTTAACAAGAACCGGCTCGGCGCAATGGGGACAGATTGTTCGCACCAGCCGTTGGGCCATGGCCCCAAGCAGGGTGGAGCTGATCAGGAAAGGTTGGACGCCCAGATCCTGCAGACGGCTGATGGATGAGATAGCATCATTGGTATGCAGGGTCGAGAAAACAAGATGGCCGGTCAGCGCGGCCTGGATGGCGTTGGTAGCCGTATCAAGATCACGAATCTCACCAATCATAATCACATCCGGGTCCTGACGCAAAATATTTCGCAGAATTGTCGAAAAGGTGACATCAATCTGGGGCTGGACAGCAATCTGGTTGAAATCTTCATGAACCATTTCCACCGGGTCTTCCACCGTGACAATATTCATTCTCGGTGTAGAGATGTGTTTCAAGGTGGAATACAGAGTGGTGGATTTGCCGCTGCCGGTGGGGCCGGTCACCAGGACAATGCCATGGGGCGACTCGAAAAACGACTTGTAGACATCAAAATCCCGCTCTGAAAAACCGATCTTTTGCACATCCTGAAAGACGACCTCGGCATTTAAAATACGTAAAACCGCTTTTTCGCCAAAAGCAACCGGAATGGTCGACACCCTGATCTCAGATTCAGTACCGCCGTGTTCCACCTTGATCCGGCCGTCCTGGGGCCGCCTTTTTTCAGCGATATCAAGCCTGGACAAAGTTTTGATGCGAGAAAGAATGGCAGCGTGGACAACCTTGGGCAATTCGTAAATCGTATGCAGGACGCCATCAATGCGCAGCCTGACCCGGGAGACCTTTCTTTTCGGCTCAATATGGATATCACTGGCCCGTTCTTCAAAAGCATAATTAAAAAGATGCTCCACTGCCGCCTTGATATTTTGATCAGAGGAGGTAATCTCCTTTGATGAAGAAATTCTGACATACTGCTCAAGATCGCCCAAGTCAACCATGGGCCGCCCAAGACGGGTTTCCGCTGCGGAAATAGAGGACTGAAAGCCGAAAAACTCCGCCAGCATGCGGCGAATATCCGACTTGGTGCTGAGAAAGGGCTGCACCTTGGTCTGATTAGCCCGCTCAACCTCTTCCAGCACAACCCGGTTGCCGGGATCATGCATGGCTACCTGGAGTACACCGTTTTTGACCGCAAATGGCAGGAGGAGATGTTTGACGGCAAAGGATTGCGGGATGGTCTTGGTCACCACGTCAAGATCAAGTTCCAGAGGATCAAGCTTTTTAAACGGCAATCCCTGGTTGCGGGCAACAAGGCGCATGACGATTTCCTCGGTCAAAAAATCTCCCGCCCTGCCCGGCAACTCAAGATGAAACGAAACAATCACATCAACCAGATCAATATTCCTGGTCGCCTCTTCAAGCGACACCCCACCTTTATCCCGTTGAAGGCGAATGAGTTTCTGGCGCTGTTTTTGCTTATTGAGACCGATCATCTTCCGCTGCTCCGGAGAGAGCAAATCTTTTTTGAACAGAAGATCAATCAGTTTATCGTTGTTGAGAAATTGCATATTACCGGAATTCCATAGGCTGATTGCAGGGAAATAGCCACTTTTGCAAAAAAAGAGATAATCCCCATTTCAAAAAGCAGGCTTATTTAGTATATAATTTTACTAAATATTGACAACTATTTAAGTAAATATTTGTCTTGATGCCGGAAAATAACGAAAACCTCCACTTTGTAAATGTTTGGCAGTGCTTCACAGGGAGGGAAGCAGGCTGATCGGCTATGCATCGGTATGCTGGGCAGCCTGATCGCCTTTCTGTGGAGTGCTGCCGAATATTTACAACTATTTAAAGGAGTCATTCATGCTTTCACGCATTCAAGTCGGCTTAAAGCCCACTTTTACTGATTCGTTTGGGAATCAGACCCTGAAGAAAATCCAGGCGGATCTCGGTCTTAAGATCCATTCCGTCCGCACCATCAAGGTGTTTACGGTAGAGGCGGATATCTCCGCCAAACAGATGAAGGAGGCAGCCGGCGGCCCGTTTTCCGATCCGGTGACCCAGGATTATTCCCTTGGCCCCCTTGCCCTGGACTGGAAACTTGATTTTGACTGGCTCATCGAGGTGGGTTTCCGCCCCGGTGTCACCGATAATGAAGGCCGCACCGCTGCCCAGGCCCTTGAGCTGCTCATCGGCCGTAAGTTAAACCGGGAAGAAGCGGTCTACACTTCGGTCCAGTATCTGATTTCCGGCAGCATTGATGCTGAAGATTGTGAAAATATCGCCAGAAAATCACTGGCCAACGAACTGATCCAGCGATTTACCATTATCAACAATGATGATTTTGTCAAAGCTGGCGGCCTGAAACCCTTTGCTGCCAAGGTCATGGATGAAAGCCAGGCCAGAATGATGGAGATTGATCTTGATGTCAGTGATGACGAGCTGATGAGGATCAGTAAAGAAGGGGTGCTGGCCCTCACTCTGGACGAAATGAAGTTTATCAGAAGTTATCTGGCAAAACCGGAGATCATTGCCCAGCGTAAAGAGCTGGGTCTTTCTGAAAAAGTGGCTGACGTGGAGCTCGAGGCTCTGGCCCAGACCTGGTCCGAGCATTGCAAACATAAGATTTTCTCCGGCAATATTGATTATGAAGATTTGGACAAAGGAACGCGCGAGCAGGTCAGCGATCTGTTTGGCTCCTGCATCCAGCAGCCCACCAGGGATATCCGCGCCAAAATGGGCGAAAACGACTGGTGTCTGTCCGTTTTCAAAGATAACGCAGGCGTAATTCGCTTTGACGACAACTGGAATGTTGTTTTTAAAGTGGAGACCCACAACAGCCCCTCGGCCCTTGATCCATACGGCGGCGCTCTCACCGGCATTGTCGGGGTGAACCGCGATCCCTTTGGCACCGGCATGGGAGCCAAGCTCATCTGCAACACCAATATGTTCTGCTTTGCCACCCCGTTTTACGATAAAGAGATCCCGGCCCGCCTGCTGCATCCGAAAAGGATTTTTGAAGGAGTCCGGGAAGGGGTGGAACATGGCGGCAACAAGTCCGGCATCCCTACGGTGAACGGTTCCCTTTATTTCGACGACCGTTATGCGGGAAAACCCCTTGTTTTCTGCGGCACCGTCGGAATCATGCCCAAAGAGATAGGGGGCAAGCCCTCCGAGAACAAAATCGCCCTGCCCGGCGATCTCATTGTCATGACCGGTGGTCGCATCGGCAAAGATGGTATCCACGGCGCCACCTTTTCATCGGAGGAGCTTAATGAAAATTCCCCGGCCACGGCCGTGCAAATCGGCGATCCCATCACCCAGAAAAAGATGTTCGACTGCCTGCTCAAAGCCCGGGACATGGGGCTTTACCGCTGTATCACCGATAACGGCGCCGGCGGCCTTTCTTCATCCGTAGGAGAGATGGGCGAGTTCACCAACGGCTTTGAGCTCCATCTTGACCGGGCGCCTCTGAAATATGCCGGGCTGCAACCCTGGGAGATTTTTCTTTCAGAGGCCCAGGAGCGCATGACTTTAGCAGTGTCAGCGGAGACGATCGATGAATTCATGGCCCTGTGTGAAAAAATGGATGTAGAGGCCACTATTTTAGGCACCTTTACCGACACCGGCAAATTTCACTGTTTGTATGACGGTAAAACCGTGGCTTTCCTGGACATGGACTTTGTTTACAAGGCCCTGCCACCCATGGAGATGCAGGCAAAATGGCAGCAGAAAAATTTTGCCGAGCCGGCCCTGCCCGAGTCTCCCGTCCTTGGCGAAGAACTTAAAACACTGCTTGGCCGTCTCAACATATGTTCCAAGGAATACGTGGTACGCCAGTATGATCATGAAGTGCAGGGGGGTAGCGTCGTCAAGCCGCTCACCGGCGTGAAAAACGATGGGCCCAGTGACGCAGCTGTCATCCGGCCGGTTCTTGACTCCTTTGACGGGCTGGTCATTTCTCAAGGTGTCTGCCCGCGCTATTCCGACATCGACACCTATCACATGGTGGCCTGCGCCATGGACGAGGCGATCAGAAACGCGATCTGCGTGGGAGGCTCCATGGAGGTGATGGCAGGCCTGGATAATTTCTGCTGGTGCGATCCGATCCAGTCCGAGAAAACTCCGGACGGCCATTATAAGCTGGCCCAGCTGGTCCGGGCCAACCGCGCCCTGGCCCATTATGCCAGGGCCTATGGCGTGCCCTGCATCTCCGGCAAAGATTCCATGAAAAACGATTATATGATGGCCGGCACCAAGATCTCCATCCCGCCCACCCTGCTTTTTTCAGTCATTGCCAAAATCGACGATGTCCGCCTGGCCGTGACCATGGATGCCAAGCAGGCCGGTGATCTGGTGTATATTCTCGGCACAACCTATGCCGAGCTCGGAGCCTCGGAATACGCGATCCAGCATGGCGCCACCGGCAACAGCGTGCCTCATGTCAGGGAAAATGAGAGTCTTCCCCGTTACCACGCCCTGGAACAGGCCATGAAACAGGATCTGGTTGCCTCCTGCCATGACTGCTCCGATGGCGGCCTGGGCGTGGCTCTGGCGGAAACAGCTTTTAGCGGTGGACTTGGTCTGGAATTTAATCTTAGCAAGATTCCGGCCCATGATATTGACCGGGAAGATGTCCTGCTCTTTTCCGAATCCCAGAGCCGTTTCGTGGTTACCGTTGCCCCGGACAAGGCTGGAGATTTCGAAAAAACAATGGCTGATACCGGCTGGGCAAAAATCGGCAAAATCACTGCCGAACCGATCATGAATGGCATTGGGTTTTCCGGTAAGACTGTCTTGTCCGAGCCTCTGGCCGAGTTGAAAGAGGCCTGGCAGCAGACCCTGGATTTTTAGCAGTCTTTAGTAAAAGATTCACCGGAAAGTACTGACTTTTCAAGACCTGGTACCTTTTTAGTATATATGCCTCATGCCCAATGTTAGCTAACCGGCAAAGAAAACAATGAAGCATAAAATATCTATCATAACAGGCGCGAAGGCAAGCCAAAAATACCCGACCAGAAAAATTATGGATCAATTACATAAATTTCGTCGTCAGCATCGTCTTGACGACCTTTCGATTCGTGAAATGATCGAGGAAGAACGACACTGATGGCGAATTCCGTATGAAAAATCTTTTTATTTCCGATATCACCGACGGCCAGCAGGTTAAGGATCTTTTCCTCATCAGAGAGGTAAGGCGGGCCGAGACCCGGGCCGGCAAACCTTATCTGACCTTGAAAGTGATGGATAAAAGCGGCGAGATCGCCGGCCGGATATGGGATGACGCCGACCACTGGCTGGAACAATGCGCAGTGGGCCGGATTGTGTCCCTGTCCGCCCAGGCCCAGTCCTATAAGAACATTCTCCAGCTTAAAATCAACTCCCTGCAGGCTGTCTCCGAAGATGAGGTTGACATGGCCCTTTTTGTGCCATCCACCTCCGAAGATATAGAGGAAATGACGAAAGAGCTCCTGAAATTTGCCCGCAGTGTCGACGATGAGTTCTTGCGAAAACTGCTGCTCAAATTTTTTCAGGACAAAAATTTCCTTCTCCTGTTTCAAAAAGCGCCGGCCGCAAAATTCATGCATCATGCTTATCTCGGTGGCCTGCTGGAACATACCCTGCATGTCACAAGGCTGGCCGACCAGGTGGCGGCACTCTATCCTTCGGTGGATCGTTCCCTGCTCCTGTCTGGGGCCATGCTCCACGATATAGGCAAGGTTAAGGAATTTTCTTTTGCCACCCATCCCTTTGACTACTCGGACCAGGGGAGGTTGATGGGCCACATGGTTATCGGTGTTGAAATGGTCCAGGCCCGGATCAGTAAAATTAAAAATTTCCCGGCTGAAACCGGGGTCAGGCTCAAACATCTCATTCTCAGTCATCATGGAAGATATGAATTCGGCGCTCCATCACTGCCCATGCTTCACGAGGCCTTTATCCTGAATTTCATTGACGATATGGATGCCAAGATCAATTACATGGAAAGACTGAGCAGCCAGGTCAAAGAAGAAGGCTATCAGTGGAGCGAATACCAGCGGAACCTGGAGCGTTTCCTGTTTCTGCGCGGCCACAAAGAACAGGAGGAAAGCCAACCGGAACCAAAAGTCAAGGATGAGGTTCCCCGGCCGCCCACTCTCTGGGATCTGCCGGCAAAAACAAAATAATACAGAGAATGCTCACATCCTTTCACTCCATCATAGGCCAGGAAAAGGCCAAAACATTACTGCACCGGGGGATCGGCCAACGGATGGGACATGCCTATCTCTTCCGTGGTCCGGCCGGAGTCGGCAAGAAAAGCATGGCTCGGGCCTTTGCCGCCTATGTGAACTGTCTGTCGCCCGTTAATGGAGATATCTGCGGTCAATGCCGCTCCTGCATCAAATACCGTTCCGGAAACCATCCTGATTTTTTCTTCATTGAACCCGCCGGGGCGCAAATCAAAATAGACCAGATCCGCGAACTGAAAAAAAAACTGGCCTTTCCGCCTTTTGAGGCCAAATACCGGACTGTTTTAATTCCGAATATTCACGCCAACCTGAGTCGAGCCGAGGTGGCCAACAGTCTTCTCAAAACCCTTGAAGAACCGCCGCCAAACACCGTGTTGATCCTGACCGGCGATGAGGCCGGCAATATCCTGCCGACCATTCTTTCCCGCTGTCAGATTATTCCTTTTTTCGCGCTTTCCTATGAAAAGGTGGCTGAACTTCTGGAAAAAGACATGAATCCGGAGTCTGCCCGCACTCTGGCTGCGGTCGCCGAGGGCAGCCTTGGCCGGGCCCGAACTCTCCAGGAACAGGATCTCCTTTCACTCCGCCGCGACATTGTGGAAAATTTAATTAAAGTCAAGGCCGATCATCCCATGGCCGTGGAAACCGTTTTTAAACTGGCGGAAAAGGCGGTGAAGAACAAAGATAATCTGAATGAACTTCTTGACCTGCTGACAATCTGGCTGCGGGATCTGATTCTCTACAAAAAAGGCTCCTCTAACCTGATCATCAGTCAGGATCTGGCGCCTCTCCTGCCATTGGCTCGTCAACGCTGGCCACAGGAAACCATCTTTCATCATTTATGCCTCCTTGAGGAGGCCAGGAAACAGCTATTACGAAACTGTAATCGTTCCCTGGTTTTTGAAGTGCTTTTCTTTGGGCTTCTTTGATGGTATAATGAACAATTCATTTTTTTGAGAGAAACTCGTTTTTAACTATTTGTTTTTTTTGTATAAAGATTGGCATCATTCATACCCCCCACGACAGTAATCCGACTATGGCTTCAAACAGCAGCGCCAAGACATCCTCGCAAACAGAGAACGTGCAGACAAGTCCTTCACCTCAACAGCAGGACGTGAAGACGAAAAAATATTTAATTCAGTTTCGCAGATGTGAGCATGTTCATACGGCAAAATCCCGCATTTTAGATCTGAAGAAAGACGAAGTGGTCCTGACGCAGACAGACCATGGTCTGGAACCCTGCCGTATTTTGGGATACGGTCCTCAATTTGAACTTCCGGCCGAAAAAAATCCGGAGGCTAAAAACGATAAAGCCAAGTCTTCCGGTCACGGAAAAACGGAAAAACGCAGGAAACCATTCCGTAAATATCAGGTGGAGCGTAGGGTAAAACAGGAAGAAATAGACAAGTATAAGCGACTGATTGAGCGGGAACAGGAGGCCTTTCAGCTCTGCCTGACCCTGATTAGCAAACACCGGCTGCATATGAAATTGATCAAGGTGGAGCGTTTTTTTAACGGCAGCAAGATCATTTTTTATTTTACCGCTGACAAAAGAGTGGATTTCCGTGGTCTGGTCAAGGATCTGGTACAGGAATTCCGTACCCGGGTTGAAATGCGTCAGGTCGGCGTCCGTCACGAGACAAAAATGATTGGCGGACTTGGCTGCTGCGGCCGGGATCTCTGTTGCTCCGCCTACATCACGAATTTTGCTCCGGTCTCCATCAAGATGGCAAAAGAGCAGGATTTGCCGTTGAATCCTGCCAAAATTTCCGGAATCTGCAACCGTCTTCTCTGCTGTCTGACCTATGAATACCCGCTTTATAAAGAAATGAAAAAAGGTATGCCCAGGCCGGGCCGCTCAATTACTCTTGACGGCAAAACCCTTAAGGTCGTGCATAGAAATGTCCTCAGGGAGACGATCACTGTCATTGACCCGCAGGATCCGAAACAACCAATATTGTTGACCAAAACCGAATGGCAGGCCGCCCGGAACCGGCAAAAGAAGAAATCACCGTCACCCAGGGGTGGCAAGCAAAAACATCAATCTCGATCTGCAAAATCAAGAAAAAAATGACGTAACTGTTCAGCAGTATTTCATCCGGAGTCTCGTTTCTCGCTTACCTCTGAACAGTTACAGTTAGACGCTTAGCTAAATTATCTACCCTTACTGAAAAATTACAAATGACTTATATCACTACACCCATTTTTTACGTTAATGCCCAGCCCCATCTGGGTCACGCCTACTCAACTCTTGTGGCGGACGTCTACTGCCGGTTCAAACGGCTCAACGGCGACGATGTCCGCTTTCAGACCGGTACGGATGAGCATGGCGACAAGATTGTTCAGGCTGCGGATGACGCCGGCGTTTCGCCTAAACAGTATGTTGACCAAATCAGCGGAATGTTCAGAGAGGCCTGGCCACTTCTCGCCATTAAGCCGGACAACTTCATCCGCACCACCGACAAAAACCACATTGACACGGTGCAGGGCATTCTGCAAAAAGTCTACGACCAGGATGACATCTATTTCAGTCAGTATACCGGCCTCTACTGCAAGGGCTGTGAACGATTCCTGACCGAAAAAGAACTGGTGGACGGCAAATGTCCTGATCATCTCACCGTGCCTGACAAAATTTCCGAAGAGAATTATTTTTTCAGGATGAGTAAATATCAGGACTGGCTCATTGATCATATCAAAACAAATCCGGATTTCATCAGCCCGGAGCGCTATAAAAATGAAGTTCTTTCCTTCCTGAAAGAACCTCTGGAGGATCTCTGCATCTCGAGGCCCACCTCTCGCTTAACTTGGGGCGTGCCCTTACCCTTTGACAAAAATTTTGTCACCTATGTCTGGTTTGATGCCCTGATCAATTATCTCACAGGCATCGGTTATCCTGATGGAGTTGATTTTAACAGGTACTGGCAGACATCCGAACATATTATTGCCAAGGACATTCTTAAGCCCCACGCCATTTACTGGCCCACCATGCTGAAATCCATCGGTATTGCGCCCTATCGAAAACTGCATGTACATGGTTACTGGAACGTAGAAGATACAAAGATGTCGAAAAGCATCGGCAACGTGGTTCGTCCCGCCGATCTGGTTGATAAATACGGAGTTGATGCGGTACGCTATTTTCTCCTGAGGGAGATGTCGTTCGGCCTGGATTCCTCTTTCAGTGCTAAGGCCCTGGTGGCGCGGCAGAATTCAGACCTGGCCAACGATCTTGGCAACTTGTTCAGCCGTTCACTGACCATGGTCGGTAAATTCGGCCATGCTAAGGTTCCTGTACCGACGGACTTGACCGCTGAAGACCAAGAATTAGCCGAGGCCGCCACGGCCATGGTGACCGACTACGCAGTCCATATGAATAATTTTGCCTTTAACAAGGCTCTGCAGATCATCTGGGCAGTCATCAGTCGTGCCAACAAATACATTGTCAGCAATGCCCCTTGGGAACTGGCCAAGGATCCTGCTCTGGACGGCCGCCTGCAAACAGTTCTCTATACCCTGCTTGAATCCCTCCGCCTCATAGGCCTGGCCCTGGAGCCCATCATGCCGGCAACATCGGCAAAGATCAGGGAGGCACTGGGCGTGAAGATTGCGCCTGCGCTGGACGGTCAGTCCCAATGGGGTCTTCTTGAACCGGGAACTGAAATCAGCATGATTGCCGCACTGTTTCCCCGGCTTGACAGCGGCAAAAAGAAAAAAAAGAAAAACAGCGCAGCCACCTCTGCCAAAACAAAGGCAAAAAAAGAGAAACCGACGGAGGACGACGCCCTGATCAGCTTTGATGATTTTTTGAAACTCGATTTACGGATTGGCGAGATCATAGCGGCTGAAAAAATCAAGAAATCAGACCGTCTTCTGAAGCTCACCATCAAAGCTCCGGAAGAACGTACCGTGGTGGCCGGCATTGCCGAACATTACGAACCTGAAGATGTTATCGGCAGACAGGTTATTATTGTCGCCAACCTGAAACCGGTGAAACTGATGGGAGTCCAATCCCAGGGCATGGTGCTGGCCGCCAAAGACAACGGTAAGCTCGTTCTGTCGGCAGTCTCGGCTCCTGTCGCCGCCGGCAGCAAAGTTTCCTGATTCCCCATGGCTGCGGTTCAATTTAATAAAAACAAATCTTTTTTTCAGGATCTTTGGCAACGGGCCTGTCGAAATGGTATCCAGACCGTTGCGGTTGAAGATGAACGGAAACGACTGGTGGGTATAATCCTTTTTGATGCCTGCCTTGACAAAGAAAAAATAAAAAAAATTGCAACAAAAATAGGCGAAAACCAATCCTTTCAAAAAGATTCCCAAGTCTGCCCAATGCCGGAACAGGATCTACATCAAGGGTCCAGGGAGTCATGCCAGGTAACGGTTGAGGAACGGGCTCAGCTTTTCGCCTTTCTTAATAATTGAAGGAAAAATTCAGATTATTTAAACTGTAAGCTAAAGGCTGTCAGCTTTCGAAGTCTGCGTGTGTTTCGTTGCATTGCTCTCTGGTGTAACAAGCTCATTTCCCCTACGGTCTATCGACATGAACAGACGAAACGAGAACTTAAAAATATGACCAATTCTCCAAAAATAATCTGTGTCAGCAGCGGCAAGGGCGGAGTGGGCAAGACCTCTTTTTCCGTCAACATAGCCTGTTCCCTCGCCCGCCAGAAACAAAAAGTTCTTCTGGTTGACGGCGATCTGGGGTTGGCCAATGTTGATGTACTCCTCGGGCTGAATATGCATCATACTCTCCAGGAAACAATTGATGAGGAAAGACCTTTGTCCTCCATCCTGGTGGAAATCGAGCCGGGCTTCAAGGTTCTGCCGGCAAGCTCCGGTGTACCGGAAATGGCCAACATCTCATACGAGGAACAGGCCTTTCTGATCAATGCGCTGGAGAATATCATTGACAAATTTGACTACGTCCTGGTGGACTCGGCCGCCGGAATCGGCGACGCGGTTCTCTGGTTTAACAACTGGGCGGATGACAATATTATCATCCTGTCACCTGATCCGACTGCCATGACCGACGCCTACGCCCTGATCAAAGTTCTTTTTCACCGTTTCGGCAAAAACCGGTTTCATCTGCTGATTAACAATGTCAAAAGCAAAAAGGAAGGAAGGCAGATTTTTAACAACATGAAAATTGTGCTGAAAAAATTTCTGCAGATTTCGCCTGACTATCTTGGTGCCATTCCCCAGGACAGCGCTGTCGTCAGGGCAATCAGAAGCCAGAAACCGTTCGTGGAAATCTCGCCCGACTCCAGAGCCAGCCGGGCTGTCATGCAAATCAGTTCCCAGATCCTCTCAATATAAGGAGAAAAAATGTTTGTTTTCAGTAATTTTTTAAACGCCTTTGCTACTCTTGTCGATTTTGTCCTGGGCGCCTATATGTGGATTATCGTTGGCAGGGCCATTCTTTCCTGGGTCAATCCCGATCCCCATAACCCCATTGTCCGCTTTCTTCATGAAGTGACGGACCCGCTTTTATATAAGATCAGGCGGCTCATCCCTTTCAGCGCGATCGGAGGGATTGATTTTTCACCCATGATTCTAATTATGGCTATTCTCTTTTTACGGAGTTTTCTGGTTCCGACTCTACAACGCCTGGCTTTTTCTCTGGGATAGTTTTTTTCTTATAAATATTTAAATAAAACGTAACTATTCAGGAGTACCCCATCTTGTCCCATACCTGGCCTTCTCGAATAGCACAAGTATGCTTCAAAGGCCCAGGTAAGCGCAGACTCCGATATGGAGCACTCCTGAACAGTTACGGAACGGTGGTTAGGTCAATTTGGTGGCTCACCTGAATAGTTACAATAAAACAAACAATAAACGGAGGCTGACAATGACATTAACGGCTGAAGAAATACAGACTCAGCAATTTCATGCCCGATTTCGTGGTTTTGATGTTGATGAAGTCGATGCTTTTCTGGAAAAGGTTGCCGAACACTACCTGCTGCTCTCCACGGACAATAAAAAGCTTCAGGAGAGAATTGATACGTTCGAGGAGGAGATGACCCAGTTCAAAAACCAGGAAAAAACCTTCCAGAATGCCTTCCTCTCCGCCCAGAAAATTGCCGATGAAATGCAGGATAAAAGCAAACAGGAAGCCGATGATCTTCTCGATTCAAGTCGCAAGGAAGCAGAACGAATCCAGACTGAAGCCGAGGAGAAGGTCGCCTCCCTCGAGGAAGAGATTGAGCGGCTCCAGGGGAAAAAAGACGATATTCTGGGTGAACTCCGCCAGTTTCTGCAGTTCCAACTTGACGCTATCGATGGCAAAGAGGACGCCAATCCGTATACTTTTCAATCCCAGGTCAAAGAAGAGGAGAGTGAAACCGAAAAAGCCAGAACAGAGACAGATGATGACCTCGATGATCTTTACCGGAAAATCGAGCTTCCAGACCTGGATGATCCAGCCGATCATGATCAGGAAGAGCAGGAGGAGCCTGTTGAAGACGTGGTGAACCTCAACACCTCGCTTTTTGATTCGCCTTCTGATGATCAGGATGAAAACAACAAGGACCAGCCAACCATGCCTGATCTTGATGGCGACATGCTTTTCAGCCTGGCGGACCCCCTGGATCAGGAACATGAGCCTGCCGTTGTTGTTGATGATGACGAAGAAAGTGACGGCGAAAAAGATAACGACGAGAAGAAATGACCTTTCTCAGGGAAGAAAAGGGCTCTCTTTCCCTGGCTCTCCATATCCAACCCAGGGCCTCAAAAAATAGGATTGTCGGCCTCCATGGTGAAAATTTGAAACTGGCTGTTACTGCCCCGCCGGCTGACGGCAAAGCCAACAAGGCCGTTATCAAATTTCTGGCTGACTTTTTCTCAATCCCCAAAAAAGGAATCATCATTAAGACCGGCCTGCAGAGCCGAAAAAAACGGATTCTGCTTTCCGGTATCAGCCTTGCGGAGGCCCGGGAAAAAATTGATATTGTATTGAATTCTTGATGCTGCCGCAAAAGCAAGTTATAAAAAAGCCATGACTGTAAAAATCGGCATTCTTTCCGATACCCATCTTGTCAGGCCGGATAATCATTTTCGCAGACAAGCAGCCGCATGTTTTACTGATGTGGAGATGATTTTCCATGCCGGAGACCTCACCGACCTTTCGGTTCTTGATGTGTTTGCCGACAAAAAAGTTCATGCCGTCCACGGCAACATGTGTCATGGCTCGTCGAGGAACAGTCTGCCAACAAAAAAAATCATCACAGTGGGCAACTTTCATATCGGCCTGATTCACGGCATGAACTGCCGTTATGATATTGAAAACTGTCTGTTAAAAGAATTTGAACAGGTGGATTGTATTATCTCCGGCCACACCCATATAGCGGACTGCCACCGACTCGGTGACATCCTGTTTATCAATCCGGGCAGCTTCCATGGCACTGGTCGTTATGGCGCGCCCGGGAGCTACGCTGTCCTTGAGGTCAATGACAATCTTTCATGCAAATTTTTTGAAGTTCCCGGTCTGTGATAGCCACCTGTTAAAAAAGGCTGCTGGCGCATGGCATAGGGAAAAAAGGCATTCTCGAACAGCCTTCCAGGCTGATTTTATTCCAACCCAAGGAGAACGACATGAGTAAACAATGTGAAGAAAAAATCAAGTCAGCCAGTAAGGATTTTGAAAAATTAAACAAAAAAATTCGTAAAATGGCCAAGAAACTGGGACTGATCTCCATCAACAACAGACGAAAGCTGTTTATTCACGGCAAGCCAGGGCGGAGATGGTGGTTTGCCGATAAAAAAATGGATGTGTTGATTTCAGCTGAACATGGTCTCGTTGATTCGGAAGCACTTGAGTTTTTATGTCGTGCTTTAAAAAAATAAGACCAAATCGATAGATTCTTAGTTGTGTATCTATCCTCAGCCTTCAACCTAAACTCCTAAAAAAACGAGTCTCCAGTTTTGACCGCCAACATCAAACCGGCCCGGAAAATCACTCCAATGCTGCGCCAGTACCTGGCGATTAAAGAGCAGCATCCAGACGCCATTCTCTTCTACCGGCTCGGTGATTTTTACGAGATGTTTTTTGATGACGCGATTACCGCCTCCCGCGTTCTGGGTATCACGCTAACCTCGCGAAACAATAAGGACGACAAGAACAAGGTGCCCCTCTGCGGTGTACCTCACCATGCCGCAGCCTCCTATCTGGCCAAGCTGGTTAACGCCGGTTTCCGGGTGGCGGTCTGCGAGCAGGTTGAGGACCCGAAAAAGGCTAAAGGCGTGGTCAAGCGGGAAGTGGTGCGGGTAGTCAGTCCGGGCGTGGTCACCGAGGATCAGGTGCTTGACAACAGGACCAACCGCTATCTGGCCGGAATCTGTAAAAAAGAACGCTGGGGCCTTGCCTTTCTAGACATCTCAACCGGCGAGTTCCTGCTGGCCGAACGGCAGGACGAAGCTGCCACCCTGGATGAACTGGCCCGGATGGCGCCTGCCGAGCTACTGACAGCTGAGCGCGAGGATGATAAAGAGGTCATTGAAGGCCTCTCGGCCCTGCTGCCTGATCTCTGCGTCACCCGACGGACGGATTCTCTTTTTGTTCATGAGCTTGCCAGGGAAACCCTGCTGGATCATTTCCAGGTGATGAATCTGGCCGGTTTCGGCTGTGAAGGGATGCGAGCCGCCATCTGCGCCGCCGGAGCACTCCTTGCCTATGTTCAGGAAACCCAGAAAACAAATTGCGCCCACATTGAACGTCTGCGGGTCATTGAACTTGATGATATCCTGATCCTTGACGATTCGACCCGCCGCAACCTGGAGCTGAGCCAGACTATTGTCGGCGGTCGGCGGGACGGCTCCCTGCTGGCAATTCTGGATCTCAGCCGGACACCAATGGGCGCCCGGCTGTTGAAGCACAATCTTCTCTTTCCTCTGCAGGATCCAGCCGCAATCAACCTCCGCCTGGGAACAGTTGAATTCTTCTCTGGCGCACGTCCCAGGCATCTTGAAATCGGTACGGCTGCGGATGAGCCCGACCCAATCCTCCTCAAGCAGGAATTCCGCGAACTCCTGGCCAACGTCTATGACCTGGAACGGCTAAACAGCCGGGTGGTGCTGGGCAGCGCCAATGCCAGGGATCTCACTGCCCTGAAAACCTCCCTGGCCCTGCTTCCCCGTCTGCGGGAGCTGGCCCTGCAAAGCAAGGGACTGCTCAACGAGCAGGCCCTTGATCTCGATGATCTGCATGATCTGCATGATCTTGTGGAAAAGACCATCCGGGACGACGCGCCGGTGGGCCTGCGGGAAGGCAAATTGATCAAAAAAGGCCATGATCCGGCCCTTGATGAGCTGATGTCCATTATGACCGATGGCAAGCAGCTCATTCTGGCCCTGGAGGAACAGGAACGACAGAGGACAGGAATTTCCAAACTTAAAATCGGCTACAACAGGGTCTTTGGTTATTTCCTTGAGGTCAGTCGGGCCCAGCAGGCCAATGTGCCGGAAAATTATATACGGAAACAGACCTTGGTCAATGCCGAGCGCTTTATTACGCCAGAGTTAAAAGAGTTTGAAAACAAGGTCATGGGGGCTGAAGAAAAAAGGCTGGAACTGGAATACCGACTCTTTACTAAAATTCGCAGTCAGGTTGCCGAGGCCAGTTCCAGGATTCTGCGGGCCGCGGCCTTCATCGCCTGGATTGATTTTTTCACATCATTGGCCGAGGCAGCTGAGCGTTATCACTATGTTCGACCCACGATCAATGCCGGGGAGGAGATCGTCATTAAAGAAGGCCGTCATCCGGTGATCGAACGGGCCCTGCCTCCAGGACGTTTTGTGCCCAATGATGTGCGGTTGGACCAGAAAAAAAACGAGATCCTCATTGTTACCGGGCCGAATATGTCTGGAAAATCCACGGTGCTGCGTCAGACCGCTCTGATTGTCCTCATGGCCCAGATGGGCTCCTTTGTGCCGGCGGCCTCGGCCAGAATCGGCGTGGTGGACCGAATCTTCACCAGGGTCGGGGCCATGGACGATCTACGCCGGGGGCAATCCACCTTCATGGTGGAGATGAACGAGACCGCCAATATCCTCAATAATGCCACGGAAAAAAGCCTGGTGATCCTGGATGAAATAGGCCGCGGCACCAGCACTTTTGACGGCCTCTCCATTGCCTGGGCCGTTACCGAGGATCTACTGAACAAAAATGGGAAAGGCGTTAAAACCATCTTTGCCACCCATTATCATGAACTGACCGAACTGGCCCGAAGCCATCAGCGCATCCAGAATTTCAATATTGCGGTGCGGGAATGGAACGACTCCATCATCTTCCTGCATAAATTGATGAAAGGCGGAGCAAGCCGCAGTTACGGCATTCAGGTGGCGGCGTTGGCCGGAGTGCCGAAACGGGTGGTTGTCAGAGCTGAAGAATTATTGCATAATATTGAAAAAGATGAATTTGACGATCAGGGTCACCCTCGCATTTCTCCACTCGGCTCCGGCGAGAAAGATGAAGGGCCAAATCAGCTCTCTCTTTTCAGCCATGAAGATGATCCTGTCCGCAAACGGCTACATCAGGTTGACATTGACCGTCTTACGCCTCTCGAAGCTCTGACGATCCTTTATGAAATGAAGAAAATTTCAGCTCCGGAAACAAAATAAACCGTTTTGAAAAAGCTTTCCATCCTCCTTCTCATCCTCTCCTTCATCAGCACGGGCTGCCTTATGGCTGGTCCGGCCCCGGCGGCGGGAACCCATTTCCCCGACCTGACCACCAAGCGCTATAAACAGTCTACAGCCTATTATCATAATCTTTCGACCCAGCCCGGATCCACGGCAACACGGGATCAATGGCTGATCGGAGCCCGGAATTTTCTTGCAACCTACGAGCATTCTCCCAACCATCAACAGGCCGCTTCCGCCCTTTACATGACAGCGCGGATCTATCAACAGATGGGAAATCGTTTTGGCCGGAAATCTGATCTGACCCAGGCAATCCATTATTACCAGGAGCTTGCCTCCCATTTTCCCGGCCACCGATTGACGGACGACTCTCTTTTTGAATCCGGCCGTATTTATCAGGACAAATTCAACGATCCGGACAAAGCTGCCACGATCTTCGCCAAAATCATTATTCTTTGCCCAAATGGCGACATGGCCGGAGCCGCAAGCAGGTATCTCAGAAAAATCAGACAGCAGGAAACGGTTAACAAAAAAGTTTCTATTTCGAAAAGATCAAGGGCCAGAATCAACCGTATCCGCCATTGGTCAACCAGGGATTACACCCGGGTGGTCATTGAAACCTCGGGGCCGGTTCAGTATAAAGGAAACACTTTGAGACCGTCCGCTGGCCGACCCGGGAGGTTCTATGTGGATCTTTTTGACTCCAGCATTGACAAAAAACATCAGGATCCGATTCCAATCCGGGACGGCCTGCTCAAACAGGTGCGTAGCGCCCAGTTCAGCCCGGATACGGTGCGCGTGGTGCTCGATACGGAATCATTATCCGACTACAAGCTGTTCAGCCTGACTGATCCGTTCCGGGTAATTATTGATGTCACCGGTGAAAAATCCGCATCAGGCAAGCTTCCCACCCTGGCCCAGCAGCTCGGCCTTGAGGTCAAAAGAGTGGTCATTGATCCCGGTCATGGCGGCAGGGATCCGGGAGCCGTCAACTTCAGCGGCCTGAAAGAAAAGGATGTTGTTCTCAAGGTAGCAAAAAAAGTGGCCGCCAAACTGGCCGATAAATCCGGTTTTGAGGTGATCCTGACCCGGAGTACGGATGTGTATATTCCCCTGGAAGAGAGAACCGCGATTGCCAACTCCAAAGGTGCTGATCTTTTTGTCTCCATCCACGCTAATTCAGCCCCGAATAAAAAGGCCAGAGGAATTGAGACCTATTTCCTCAGCCTGGCAACCAGCAAGGAAGAGATGAGGGCCGCGGCCAGGGAAAACGCCGCCTCGGCCCGCCAGCTCAGTGACCTGCAGGCCATTCTCCAGGATCTCATGCGGAACAGCAAAATTGAAGAATCGTCCAACCTGGCCACGGCGGTGCAGACACAGATGGTCAATGGACTTGAGAGAAAATATCACGTTCATGGTCTGGGTGTCAAAAAAGCGCCCTTTGTGGTCCTCATCGGCGCCAGAATGCCGGCAATTCTTGCGGAAATTGGCTTTATCAGCAATCCGATCGAAGGAAAAGACTTAAGAGATGACCGCTATCTCTCCGATATTGCCGAACAACTTGTGGAAGGGATACTAAACTACAGTTCAAAAGGAATGAGTGCGGCGCTGTAAAAATGGAAACGATCGCGGTACTGCATTATTCTTCTTCCAGCTCATCATCAATAATAAACTGTTCAAACATATCACGATAATCACGCACTCGTGTGACGTAGCGAACAGGCTCATTGCCCCGCGCATAACCATATCGAAGCGTGGAGTAATATTCCTTCTCGCTGAGCTGAGGCAAAATCTCCTTCAGGGTGACCCAACAATTCGGATTTTTTCCTTGACGCTCAGCCAGCCTCTGGGCGTCCCGGAAATGCCCGAGGCCGACATTATAGGCGGCGAGCGCAAGCCAGGTTCGAATCGGCTCCGGGACATCGGGGCCTATCAGCTGTTTCATTCTGCTGAAATGTTTCGCTCCAGCATGGATATTGGACTCCGGATCCAAACGACTCGTCACCCCATAAGATTTGGCCACGGGTTGCGTCAGCATCATCATGCCCCGAACACCGGTGGGACTTTTGGCCCTGGGATTCCAGTGTGACTCCTGATAACTTAACGCCGCCAGCAAAGATAGAGGAAGGTCATTGGCTTGCGCCGCATCCATAAACATATCCTTATACTTGAGATAGCGTTGTTTTATACGCCTTCTGAAAGCCCGCACATCGACATAATCAAAAACCTCGATGTAGCCGTAATACTTTTCCTGCATCAGGGCGAATGCACCGCTCTCTTTAAAGCCGGTAATCCATTTTTCAATTGCGGCCTGCAACAGCCCATTCTGTTTTTGAAACATCCAGGCCAGCCGCGATCCTTCGGCCAGGGAATATTTCACAGCGAGTTCAGGAAAATAACGGCGATTGATGTCAACAACCGTGGAATCACAGACGGTACATTCGATTTCACCGTTCCACACTTTCTCCATGAGCTGTGCCGATAACAGATGCTCATCAACTTTCCAGGTAAGATCCGGATAAGCCTCCAGATAACCGGTCAAGGTATCAATATAGCTTGATGAGGCGGGAACAACGATCTCAAGTTTCTGCAGATCTTCAGGCCTGATAATATATTTTCCATTACGATGACAGACAAGCTGTTCACTTACCGTCTGGTAGACTGCACCAAAATCAAACTCAGCCAGCCTGTCTTCGGTAACGGTAATTCCGGCAGCGGCAATATCGCCTTCTCCGTCACGCAAAGCTTGGATAATTTCCTGCACTGAGGAGTAAACACGATACCTGACAACAACCCCTATGCTTTCCGCGAATGATCGAGTCATCTCGTATTCAGGACCGGCGGGATTATTATCACGGTCAAAGTAATAGGTGGTGGGCTCGTTTGTCGTCAGGACAATCAGCTCACCTTTATCAAGGATTTGTGTAAGCAGGTCTTTTTTTCCCCAGAAAAAATTCCCATCACAGGAAACAAAAAAAAAGCCTACCACACAAATCAGGGCGAGAGTTGGGCTACGCATAAATTTGAAATCCGGCATAAATTCAGGTCAGCCTGAAACAGAATAAAACAAACTGAATAAAAACTGCCGGATTGTCTCTACTTGTTCCTTCTACAGAAATTTTTTATTAATGCTGATTTTCGCACTGCTTTTCAGATGCTTCATCCAGGCCGACATGATATTCATCTGGTTTTCCCTTTCAATCCTCTTTTTCAGCTCCTCTCTGACCTTGGCAAATTCATCGTCCGAGGGATTTTTTACCTCTTTTAAACGAAACACATAAAAACTGTTTCCCTCCGCTTTAACCTCTTTTGGCAAGGGTTGTTTTTCCGTCAACTGAAAAGCTTCTTTGATCACCGGGACCGGCAAAGCCTTGTCTGTCTGTTTAGTGCGGGAAAAAAAGCCTGATTCCATTCTGCTTACTCCCTGCTCCTGACAAACTGTTTGGAAATCTCCTTCCCTGGCTGCAGTCAGCAATTTCTCCGCCGCCTGGCTGGCAAGATCCAGAGATCCTGCCGCAAGGAAATCAGCTGTTACCGCCTCTTTCACATCAGCAATGGGCGGCACAACAGGGCCCTGAGAATCAGCAATAAAAACAATAAAATATCCCTTGGCACTTTCAATGAGGGAACTCAGCTCGCCTTTTTTCAGGCTGAAAGCAACATCGATCAGGCTTCTGTCAGCGCTGATTTCTGCCGGAGGAGTATTTTTGTTAAAAAAATCGGTCTCAACAATTGCAATCTCCCCGCTTTCAGCATATTTTTCCAGGCTGCCGGAAAGGATAATTTTTTCATAGGTTGCGTTGGCTGTTTTAAAGGTTTCGGTCTTAGCCTTTTCCTGTGTCAGCTTGTTTTCTATCGACTCCCTGACCTCGGCAAATGTTTGTGTCGTGGCTGGCCGGATTGCCTCAAGTTTGATAATATGAAAACCAAAACGGCTGCGGACAATATCGCTGATCTCACCTTCCTTCAGTCCAAAGGCCGTATCTTCGAAAATTTTCACCATCTGTCCCCGGCCAAAAAAACCAAGATCACCGCCCTTGTCCGCAGTGCTGTCTTCGGAAAACTCTTCAGCCAATTTGGCAAAATCCTCACCACCTCTGGCCTGAGCCAGAATTTTCTGCATCTTTTGCTCTACTTTTTCAGAATCATTATTTTCGCTCTTTAAAAGAATATGCCGGGCATGTCTTGTTTCCGGCTGAGAATATTGCTCAAGATGCTGCTGATAATAACTTTCAAGTTCCGCTTCGTCGATGGTAAGCTTATCGATTTCATCCTTGAAAAGAAAAGAGATATATTTTAGTTTGATCTGAGGCAGCGTACGGTAATTGTCCTGATGCTCTTTAAAAAAGGCTGCCAGTTTTTCCTCGCTTACTTCCACCTGATCCTGAAAATCCTCGGCCTTGAAAACAACATATTCCAGTTGACGTTCTTCATTTTCATAGCGGAACCAGCTCAGCAGTTCACTTTCAAGGACATGACCGAAAGAGGCCACCTGGCTTGCCGCTTTCCTGCCAAGAATATCAATCCTGACACTTTTTTCGTATTTCTTTGGCGTCAAACGGGAGCTTCTCAGGACCTCATTGTATCGATCCACATCAAAAACACCGTTATTAAGAAAGACAGCCATTGTTTTAATATTGTCCTGCACCTCTTCATTACTTACATACAACTCCATGTCAATGGCACCCTTACGAATCAGGGCCTGCTGAATGAGCTGATCAAGCACCTGTCTTTTCAGACCGAAAGTCTCGACAAAATCCGCAGGCAAACTGCCACCGAATTGATCCTTATATTGGTCAATGGTGCGCTCCAGGGCCTGATCAAATTCCATGTAGCTTATTGACTGGTCATCCACCGTGGCAATGGCATTTCTGCCGCCGCCCTGGTTTGTTCCCACACCCCAAAATATAAAAACCAGGATAATGATAACCACGGTAGCCTGCAGATATGGCGATTGCGCCTTGCGGCGTAGTAAACCCAGCATATGTTGTTCTCCTGTTATTTAATAATAATACTTAAAGGTCTAGCCAAACATTAAACATACCTAAAGCCTATCGCTCTTTTCAGTAACAAGATATCGAGTAGCCTGTATAAAAATCGTAGAATCAGGATGATAAATTAAAATTATCCACCACCGTCATTCCGGGTGCCTTGCTAAACAGTTAACAAATACATTTTATAATCAATTCAAACCAGTTTAACAAAATAAAATCATGTTTTGGCCAAATTTTGCCCTACGGAAAGATTCACCACCAGTGGAACATCCAGCTCAAGAACCGATTCCATGGCTTCCTTGACCAATGAGGATGTCTTATCAATTTCCTCTTCCGGGACCTCAAAAATGAGTTCGTCATGAATCTGCAGAAGAAGTTTGGCATTCAATTCGGCTTTCTGCAGGAGCTCGTCTGTTTTCAGGGTGGCCAGCTTGATAATATCCGCCGCCGTTCCCTGGATTGGCGTATTGATGGCAGTCCGTTCGGCAAACTCTCTTCGGGTTTTATTAGGGCTTTTGATATCGGGCAGCAATCTTCTCCGATGCAGCAGGGTAGTGACATAACCGTCCTCTCCAGCTTGGACGACAATATCAACCATGAACTGCTTAACCCCTCGATAATGATCAAAATAACGGTTAATAAAAGTTTGAGCTTCTTTGCGGCTGATGCTCAGCTGACTGGCCAGACCAAAGGCGCTCATCCCGTAGACAATCCCGAAGTTAATGGTTTTGGCTACCCGGCGCATTTTTTTGGTGACCAGATTCGGATTGACGCGAAAGATCTCCCCGGCCGTCTGGTTATGAATATCCCGGCCGGCACGGAAAGCCTCAAGCAGAGCCTCATCACCGGAGTAATGGGCCAGAACGCGAAGATCAATCTGTGAATAATCCGCCGCCAGAAAAAGGGACCCCGGCGCTGGAATAAACGCCTCCCTGATGCGTTGCCCCTCGGGTGTCCGAATTGGAATATTCTGCAGATTCGGATTACTACTGCTCAACCGGCCGGTGGCCGTCACGGTCTGGTTAAAGGAAGTATGGATGCGGCCGGTTACCGGATTGATCTGTCCAGTCAGCTTGTCAACATATGTGTATTTCAGCTTGCTTAAAGTTCGATGGGCGATGATCTCGGCCGGCAGATCGTGATAGGCGGACAGCTTTTCCAGTACCTTGATATCGGTGGAATAACCCGTCTTTGTTTTGCGGCCGTGGGGAAGGCCCAGTTTATCAAAAAAAATTGTCCCAAGCTGCCTGGGCGAATTGATATTAAATGTCTCCCCGGCCAGATCATATATTTTTTCTTCCAGTTCACTGATCTGATCGGCAAACTCAATGGACAGTTCCCGCAACTTTTCTACATCCACAAGGATACCGTTCTCTTCCATCTTGGCCAGAATCGGTACCAGTTTCATTTCAACATCGCAGAAAAGACTCCAAAGCTGTAATTTCCGAAGTTGCGGCTCAAAAAGCTGCCAGAGAAGCAGGCTGGCCCGCACGTCCTCACAGGCATACTCTCCAGCCTCTTCCGGCGCAACATGAGCAAAGGCGTCAGGTCTTTTATCCTTGCCCGTGACTTCGGCAAATGTAGTGAGACGCTGCTGCAGATAATCCAGGCAGAGACCATCGAGGTTATGGGCCCGGCGAGAGGGATCAAGCAGGTAGGAGGCAATCATGGAGTCTAGCAGAGTAGTGCTTAGAGACAGGTCATGCTGCTTCAGCACTTCATAATCATATTTCATATTATGAGCCAGCTTGGGCAGATCTGGCCGGCTGAAAAAAGGGCGCAGTCTGTCTGCAACACACTTCAGATCAAGCTGACCGGAACAGAGATCCGTTCCGTCCTGAAGGTGACCAAGGGGAATATAATAAGCGATATCCGGACCGGTACAGAGCGAAATGCCGACTAACCCGGCGCTCAAAGAGTCAAGGGATGTGGTCTCGGTGTCAAGGACAAGGATTTCCGCCTGCTGCAGATCATCAATCAGATGATCAAGCTCTTCTTCCGTGCGCACGAGACGAAAGCCCTGGTGGCTCATCTTTTCCGGATGTTTCTCGGTATTCATCAGGCGGGTAAAATCGAGCTCCGTATAGATCCCGTGCAATGTCTCCCTGTCAGGTTCGGGCAACAGGTAGTCGTTGCGTGTGCCGGGGACATCGAGATCCTCTTTCATCCCTATCAATTTTTTTGACAGCAGGGCCTGATCTTGAAACTCGATTAATTTTTCCTTCAATTTTGACTTTTTCATCTGATCAAGATGAGAGAAAAGATCGGCCATCGAGCCAAACTCGTTGATCAGCTTTTCAGCAGTCTTTGGTCCAACACCTGGCACACCAGGGATATTATCGGCTTTATCCCCCATGAGTCCGAAAAGATCATTCAGCTGGGATGGAACAACATTGTATTTTTTTTTGACCCCGGCCGGAGTCATGATTTTATCATTCATGGGCTCCCAGCAACTCACCTTGTCCGAGACAAGCTGGAAAAAGTCTTTGTCGCCGGAGACAATGACGACCGGAATGCCAGCCCGTTCCAGAAGTCGGGCCGCCGAAGCAATCAAGTCATCCGCCTCAACGCCCTGTTGTTCAAGACAAAGAATATTGTGGGCCTGAACAATCTTTTTGACCCAGGGAATCTGACAGGCCAGATCATCCGGCATGGGGGGACGATTGGCCTTGTAGTCCGGAAAAATATCATGGCGGAAGACCGGCCCTTTAACATCAAAGGCCACGGCCATGAACTTGGCTTCCCTGTCGCGCATGATTCGACGCAGAATATTAGTAAAACCGAGAACGGCATGGGTAGGCAGTCCCTTCTTATTTGAAAGGGGGGTTATCGCATGATAGGCCCGATAAATGTAAGCGCTACCGTCAATGAGGTAAACAGGTTCCATGTTCATGCCGGCGAGTGTAACAGGTGTGGTATATTTTGGCAATCGGGAGAAATGAGGGTTTTAAGAGGTGATCCGCACTGTTGGTGATTTCCAAGCCCAATCGACCGAAATCACCTGCCCGCAGTGGCGTGGTTGCCAACTATACAGAAGAGACGTGTTTGAATTTTATCCAAAAGCCTTTATCCATCAAAAAAGCAAAGGACATCTACTCGCTGATCCACTGTGTTGCTTCGGCGAGTTCGCTGTTATGAAATACACGAACATGCCCTGGGATCCCAAGTCCAAAAAATTTGATGGCTGTCCGTATCCACTCGATATCCGATACGACTGCCATTCTCTCCCAGCCCGTGAAATGCTTCAGGACCAATTTTGTATCATCCCAAATGGCAGCGGCTTCGAATCCCATGAAGTCTTCGCCGAGGTGGTAGAGGATACGAATCTTACTCTGGTGAGAGAACAGTTCCTCCACCGCTGGAATTATGACGGACTCGTAGTCACTTGCGGTTACCGTCCCTTTCGCTGTGAAGCCGAGTGCGTTGCCTGGTAGATCAGGTATCTTCTCGATCATTTGATAGTCTTCTTTGTTTGGTGTGAAATTTATCGACAGCCGTAAGACCGCCTCTCACGGTAGAAACGCCGCGCTGTTTTTTGCGTCGGCTGAATTGGCCTGGTTATGATATCTCGATTTTATTTGGCTCAACCGGAACTGGTGTGATGCCTAACATACAGTGAAAAGCGTTACTATCAAAGAACTAAAAAGCCCTCTAGATTTTTGATGAATCAGGAGCTTTTGACGAGACCATATTTTAACAAATAAAATAAATTCCTCTGTGGCCTCCTCCCCTCTGTCCCTTTGTCCCTCTACCCCTTTATCCCTTAAAAATCTCCTTCTCGGTTATTTTCTATTTAAGACATTTTCATATCTTACCGATGTAAAAAGACAAACCCTGTTGTTTCGTAAAAGTTTACCAGCACCCCATCTGTGCACGATCAGACCGGCTCACACAGGCTTACTATCGTTGGCCAGCCTGCTTGAATCTACACTTATCTGCACACATCTGGGTCACTGGTAAACCCTTACAGTACGGAGTTTCCCTAAGGATTATAGCCCTTGGTGAACAGTTACGTTTTTTTAATTCGGTCGTCCGGATGCTTTCCATCAGACGCCATGTTTTTTAAGGAAAAAAAATGGATCAATTCAGCTTACGGAACTGTCTGTGGATTTTTTTGCTTCCATCATTTCTGTTTCTGCCGGTGAATGGCCTCGGTTTTCAATCGTATTCCGATCAGTTCAGCCCACCGCCTTTCCAAGGGCCTGTTTTTTTGCAGCAAGCGAAGCAGAACTGCCAAAATCAGGATTGTGATCTGATCCTTCAAATCAGGGATATGGCTGACCGTCTTTATACTCACCTTGAAGACAGAGACCCCCAGGTTGGTGTTCTTGCCGATGGTTTGGTGGTCTGCACCTTTGTCGACAACAACAAGCTTTCCCGCACCTCATCGTTTGGCCGTTATCTGGCCGGACAGCTGATGAGTGAATTCCAGCAACGCTCTTTTACCGTTCACGATATCCAGAAAAGTCTCTCCATCCATGTACAGCAGAAACGGGGCGAATACGGCCTCTCCAGGAATCCGGACGAAATTGCCGAAGACATCACCACCGGCGCCATGCTTACCGGGACCTATCTGGACGGAAAAAATCATATTATTGTTAATGCAAGAATTCTGGACAACAGAACATCGTCCCTGCTGTCCAGCGCCACAGTCCTGTTTCCAAAAAATCAGCTTACCCGGCAGCTACTGGCTGATTCAGCATCGGCGCGGACACAACCGCAGGAATTTATGTATCTAAAAAAACTTGAACTGTGATGAGAATCGTACAGTTGCAGCAAATTAGGCAAATAGGATGAAGACTCTGAATGATTGCTGAACAATCAACAGATACGCATGCGCTGTCCATAAAAAAATTAAAACCCAGGTCCAATTCCTGCTTTGACAGGTGACCACCATATTCCAGGGAGAAAAAAGATGAAAAGGGAGATAATCTGTCTCATGGGCTGTTTAATGCTGTCCTCGACCTGTTTTGCCTGTGCGTCGATGGAGAACCCATCACAACCCGAGCCGCAAAAACCCATGGTTGAAGTTCAGGTACCACAGATACAGGCCGCAGTTGTTCAACAACCGCCGGCTGAGCCTCCTGTCAAAGAAAAATCTGTCGCTCCTCCTTCTTCCCGGCTGCCGAGCGCCTATCTTGAAATTGAAGAAAAAGCGGACGAAAAAGCACCCCAGGTTCAGAGAACCCCACCCTGCAGATCTTCAAGTTACCAAATCTATCATTATATGCCCGAGGCTTCCAAGTCCCAGGGAATGGAAAGCAGACTTTCGGATATATCGCGTGATGTTGCCGGCAAGATTTTTTATCAGCTCAAGGATGATGGAGAGAAAAACTTAACCTCCACCGTGGCTGTTGTCGGCGCTGTTCCCCTGTCCGATCTGAAGCGGGAAACTGAGTTCGGTCGCATTATGGCGGAATTTCTCCTTACCGATATTGCCGACCGGGGGTTGAAGGTGACGGAATTGAGGCTGGGAAAAGAAATCAACATCATGGCCCAGAGCGGTGAATTTATTTTGTCCAGAAATATCGGCGAGCTTGCCAATAGTTCTCCGCAAGTGAATTATGTCGTGGTCTCAACCTTTACCAATACCAGAAAAACCCTGATCGTCCAAGGGCGACTGGTCAATCTGCAAAATGGCCTGGTTAAAACCTCCTGGCGTTACACCATGCCGTTGAACCGTGAACTTCTCGGCCTTTTCCATACCATAGACCAGCAGCCATTTACCATTGCCGTTAAAGGGATGAACGACTAAGTCGGATCTTTAAGGAAAACAAATATGAAAAACATATTAAAACAGAAGCGTGGCAGTATGATTTGCTGGCTGATTTTGATAATTTTATGCCCTGGGTTTCCCACACTCTCCCTGGCCTTGGAAGAATCAAGTGCCGATCTTTTTGAAAAAGAGCAGGTACCCCAACAGTTCAGCTTAAACAGCTATGCCAATCTGTCCGAACTGGTTGCCATGATTTGTGATGACGCAAGCCGGCAGTTTGATGAATTCTTCGGATCATCAGTGATTAAAGTGCGCCCTTTTAACGTCATCAGTGATTACCGGATAAAAAAAGTGACCATTCTCGGCATTACCCTGGCCGACCAGATGGCAGCCATGATTAACTGCTGTTCCGTTTCTCAGGTCCCCGCCGAAGACAATCATGAACAGATCGTCGGAGGCATGCTGGAGGAGATGGATGGTTTTTTACGAATCCATATCCATGGCCGCAATGCGTATGGAGAAAGACGGGCCTATGTCGCAAATGTGGAAATGTCGGAGCCAATTTACCGGGCTCTCCACAGCTATGCTGAAAGTTATTAGTGTAACCACCAATCTGGTATAAAATCATGACTGACGAAAAACTAATTAATTCTGAAATAGATGACTGGCTGGACGATATCGAGGATGAAGAATTTGATGCAGATGATCTTGACCCGTCAGATATTAACGATCTACTTGATCAGGACGCAAAGAGTGGCGACTCCCCGGAGGAAGATGAGAGCGAGCTTGATCAAGATGGGATTGATGCCCTTTTGGGCAATCAGGAAAAAGAGCGGAAGATTGACGATACGGATATCGAAGAGTCTGCGGAAGAGGACGATTCAGATGAGTTGGACCAGGATAATATTGATGCCCTTTTAGGCGATCAGAAAAAAGAGCAGGAGGTTGAGACCCCAGCCGAAGAAAAAAGTAGCGACACGGATGTTTTTGAAGAGCTCGATCAGGCCGGCATCGATGAATTATTCGGCAGCAATGATGAGGATACAGCCCAGACTGATGCAGCAGCGCCGGAAGAAGATGTGAAAAAAAATGGTGGGACTGACCAGAAAGATAACAACGAATTGCAGGCCGGAGACAAAGAGGTTCCCGCCGAAGAGACAGATAAGCCTTCCGAACTGGAACAGGAAATGGCGGATGAGGCATCCGCAACAGAAGAAGATTTTGTCTCCGAACTGGATGATATGGATAACTTTTTTTCCGATCTTGACGAGGATGACAACAACGAGGATCCCTTTCAATCGGAAGATCTGGATTTCAGCGCCATGCTGGCGGATGATGAGGAAGATGCAGAGGATCCGGGTGCTGAAGAACCGAAATCGGCTGCCGTAGAGAAAAAAGACAGCGGCGAGAATACGGTCGGCATGGGCGACGATGAAATTGCCCAAGTCATGTCTGAGGGACAGGAGGGCGAAAAAAAGAACGAAGGAAGCGGGTTTGTCCTGCCTGCTTTTCTGGCATCAATGAACCGAAAACTGTTATCAGCTGTGGCGGCTTGCCTCCTGCTGCTGGTCAGCGTTTCCCTGTTTCTTTTCTTGGGAGACGATGAAAAACTTCCGCCGATTCCCTTGTCAGAGGATAACCTTTTTGTTCAAATTGAAAAATCGGCTAAGACAAACTCAATTCCAGCTGCCGAAAATAATGTCCTGCTGATGGACGAAAAAGGTGGAGAGATTGCCATTGTTTTAAAGGCTGAAGATGAAGATAATGACCCACTTGTTTTCGAAATCATCCGCCAGCCTGAATTTGGTATTTTATCCGGTGATCCTCCCGAATTGACCTATCTGCCGAATAAGAGCTTTCCCGGAGAGGATTACCTTAAATTCAAGGTAGGAGACGGCAAGTCGGAAAGCGCTCCGGCAACCATTATTATTACAGGGCCGAACCTGGCTCTTCTCGCCAAGGCAGAAGAAAAGAAAGGGGCAGAAACAGAGACTGTGCTCCTCACACCTGACGCGCCGGCCATTGCCGCCGCAGAAGTCGCTCTGCTGGTTACAAGCACGGATACAATCATTATAGACTGGGCCGAAATCTGGCAGGCAATCAACGGGACTCCTTTTCATGACAAGATCTATGTAGACCAACAGACAGCCGGCCTGCATGGTCGCCTGATCAAAATGAGTAATGGCCAGTCCCAGTATATTCCCGACAACTTCTTTTCCGGTCAGGATGTCATCAGATATCGTTTTAAACAAGGAGGATTAAGTTCACCGGTGCAAAGGGTAAACATCAAGGTTAAGCTTGGCAGTCCGCCACCGGAAATCAACTTGAAACAACTGGCAAAAGGCTATAGCGTTGGCGAGACCGTGATTCTTGATGCTGGCCCGACACGGGATGAGAACCGCAATACCCTTGATTTCAGCTGGCAACAAGTCAGCGGTGTGCCTGTCAGGATAAAAAACTTGAATGACGAAGGTTCGATGATCTCCTTTGTCATGCCGTCCACATTTTACAGCGGCCCCAATCCCGGACCTGTTCTGCGGCTGACCGCGGTCGATGAGACAGGAAAAAGCACTAGCCGCAATATCAAGCTGGTCACTCTTTCCCGACGTCAGGCCGCACTGTGGCGAGGCGTTAACGGCGGCGTGGCCGGAGATCCGGCCCTGGATGGGAGAATGCTCCCCTGGCCATATGAAGATTGATTAAAGAGTTTATAACTGCTCTTTCATCGCGCTGATTGCCCATCCATAATCCGGGGCTCCGAACACGGCTGAGCCGGCGACAAAAATATTGGCCCCGGCAGAGGCAATAGCACTGATTGTTTTCGGGCTGACGCCACCATCAATCTCGATCCCCACGTTCAGGCCCCTTTCATCAATCCTGGCTTTCAAGGCCCGGGTTTTATCCAGTGTCGAGGGAATGAATGACTGGCCGCCAAAACCAGGATTCACACTCATCAGCATGACCAGATCCACATCTTCCAGGATATAATCCAGCGTACTGAGAGAAGTAGCCGGGTTCAACACGACGCCGGCCTTTTTCCCCAATTCTTTAATCCGATGAATTGTCCGGTGCAGATGGGTGCAGGTCTCGACATGAACGGTGATCCAGTCGGCCCCGACGTCAGCATAGGCTTCAAGGTATTTGTCAGGATTCTCGATCATCAGATGAACATCAAAAGGCAGGTCACAAACCTTACGGACCGCCTTGATGATCGGCGGCCCAAAGGTCAGGTTGGGGACAAAATGGCCATCCATTACATCCAGATGAATGACATCTGCCCCGGCCTTGGCCACGGCGTCAATCTCCTCTCCCAGCCTGGCAAAATCCGCCGACAGAATCGACGGCGCAATCATATTATCTTTGTTCATTTTTGTCACTTTTTCCGTAACTATTCAGGTGGAGGGATAAATTACCCTTAACTCTGAACCGTAACTGTTCAGTAGCGCCTTAAATTCGTTCATTCGGAGTCTCGTTCCTCGCTTACCTGGGACTTCGAAGCATACTAGCGCTATTCGAGAAGGCCAGGTAAGCGTATATTCCGAAATGGGCAAAGATGAGATGCTACTGAATAGTTGCCTTTTTCCTACTATTTCGCTCCGACACTCACCATAACATAGTGATCCGGCTGAATAAATTTTCTTGCTGCTTCAAGGATCTGTTCAGCGTCAATTTTTTCGATTTCCTCAATATACCGGTTACCGAAATCCTGACCCAGATCATAGGTTTCATTCAAGGCCATTTCCATGGCTTGGGAGCCGTGGGTCTGCAAACTCATCTCATAATGACTGATCAACTGATTTTTTGCCTTGGTCAGCTCTTCCTGGCTGATCGGTTCCTCCTGGATTCGATACAGCTCTCTCCAGACCGCCTGGATAACCTGATTCTTTTTATCCGGACTGGTGCCGATATAAATACCAAACGAACCGGTATCAAGGCCGAACATAGAAAAAGAGGAAAGACTATAGGCCAAACTCTGCTTATCCCGGAGTTGAGAAAACAACCGGCCACTCTGGCCGGAGAGGACTGTTTCAAGAATCTCCTGGGCATAGCGTCCCTCGCCGGTAAGGCTGGCGCCTAAAAAACCAATAATGATATGGACCTGCTCTTTGTCCCGATCAATAGTATAAATTTCCGGGGTTGCCGGTAGACCCGGAGGCAGAAAACTTTCCTCGCCGGCCTGAGCGTCCGGGCCGTTTTCCACGATCCAGTTGCCAAAATACTGCTCAACCAGATCCCTGACCTCTTCCGCCTTGACATCGCCGGCAACAGCCAGCACCATGTTCCCGGGGCTGGCATATCTTTCATAAACAGACTTAAGTTCAGCCGGAGTAAAACGCTTAATGGCTTCTTCCGAGCCTGCCGCATTCAGGCTGTACGGATGGCCCTGAAAAATGATCCTGTTAAATTCCAGGAAAGCCAGAGACGGCAGAGAATCCTGCTGCTGTTTGAGCTGGGCCAGAAGTTCGGCTCTGATCTTTTCCGCCTCTTCCGCATCAAAGTCAGGTTGAAGTATAATTTCCGAAAGCAGAGCCAGGCCGGGTTCAAAGAATCGAGAGAGAAAATCAGCTTTGAGCCCAAAGGTGTTTTTACCGTTAAAACCAGAAATGGAACCTGCCATGTCGGCAATTTTCAGTGAAAGCTCCCTGACTGTCATCTTCCTGGTGGCGGTGGGCTGCAGTTCGCTGATAAAGGCAAAGGCGCCGTTGGTATTCTCGGTTTCCCCTCGCAGACCGCCGGGAAACACCGCTCGCATGGCCACAGTGGGCACGGCGGGATCCTCCCTGACCAACAGACTGATGCCGTTTTCAAGGGTAAAATGATGGACATTGGCGAGAAAAGCTTCCGTAACTTGGGAAGGGGGAATGGCATGCCTGGCCTTGTTATCCGCCCTGTTGATGATTTCCAGCAACTCCTTTTGGTTAAGAGCCGGATCAGTGCCAAGAGGAACAAGATAACCAGCTGTAACCTTTTCCGGGGCAAAATATTTCCGGGCCACCAGCTGGATATCCTCCCTGGAAACTCCTCTGATTTGATTCAGATAATCATCCTCCCTTGGATCACCGGAGAGAAGTTCAAAGGAACCGAGGATCCGGGCCTGACCTTCAACCCCTTCCAGGTTAAAAACAAAATCGCTTTCCAGACTTCTTTTAATCCGGTTCAGTTCCTCATCACTGACCAGAAGATATTTCAGCTTGAAAACCTCCTCCAAAGCGGCTTCCAGAGCCGGGACAACCTGTTCCGCCTCCAGTATGGCCGTCACCTCAAGCAGACCGGGATCCCCAGGCGTAAAGGCAGAGGCATTGATACGGTAAACCAGCCCTTTTTTATCACGCAGTTCATGGAAAAGCCGGCAGGTGTCTCCTTGGCCAAGCAGGGAGGCAATGACATCCAGAGTGGGGGAATCAGGATGAACAAAGGGCACGATGGGAAAGGCCAGGGCCAGATGGCTCTGCGCGACATCCTCTTCAAGGGTAAAAAGACGGGGACTCTCCTGGAGGGGCTCACTTTTCCGATCAAGGGCGTGGTTGTCAAGATTCTTCAGCTCTCCCATCATTTCCTTAACCCTGGCCACCACCTCGCCATAGCGGACATCACCAACTACGACAACGATAAAATTTTCCGGATGATAATGTTTACCCATGTAGGCCAGGATATCGTCACGGCTGAAACCAGAGACGCTTTCCTCACTGCCGATCACCGGCAGTCGATAAGGATGGACGATATAGGCTGTGGAGAGCATATCCTGAAAGAGTTTTGTCGTTGGACGATCATTGCGCATATGGATTTCTTCAAGCACCACTTTTTTTTCACGCTCCAGCTCTTCCGGGTCAAAGCTGGAATGAAGAACGGCATCAACCAGCACATCCAGTGCTGTGGCCCAGTAGCGCGATGAGAGAGTGGCATGATACACGGTTTGCTCAAATGAGGTATAAGCGTTGATCATACCGCCCTTTTCCTCAATGTCTCCGGCGATTACGCCAGGACCGCGGGTAGGCGTCCCCTTGAAGATCATATGTTCAATAAGATGGGTAATCCCTGCTTCATTTTCATCTTCATAAACACTGCCGGCCTTGACCCAAATCTGTACGGTGGCAATCTTGGTTCCGGGCGTCTCTTTGACCAGCACAGTCAGTTTGTTGTCCAATGTTGTTTTATGAAGATGGGGAGCAAGTTCCTTGGCGGCAAGATTTTGGGTTGTCATCATGGTCACAAGTAAACTGAGAATGATCAAAAAAGAATGAATTTTCATTAGTGCAGTCTCATTATATTTTTTTAAGCTAAGGCTTCAATCTGCTTTCTGCGGCAACAATAACGATTCGTCCGGCTGGAGTCAAGGCAACTATTAAGCAGCACTCCATCCGGAGTCTACGCTTACCCGCACGCGATCAGGTTGTGGTTCACATAGAACTGTAACAGCGAAGCGGTGTCATCTCCAGCCTGCTGGAGTTTATGTCCTTTAGGGTGCTCATCTGGAGCGCCCCGCAGGAGATAAGCGTAGACTTAGAGTGCCCCTGGGGTACACTGCTGAACAGTTACATTCTGAGATTAATTAAAGTTTTTTTGCATATACCTGAATAGCTACGAGTCAAGCTGTCAGCCCGGTTGTTTTTCTACGAATCAATAAAAAAAGAAGCAGACCGGCCAGGATCATAAGCCCGCTCAGCAGCTGGCCCCTGGTGAAATATTCGAGGATATAGCCGATATGCGCGTCAGGCTCCCGAAACAATTCAGCAAAGGAGCGTAACACTCCGTAGAAGATCAGAAAAAACGCCAGTATGGAGCCGTCCGGCCAGTTACGTGATCGCTTACAATCCTTCAGCAGCCAGAGAATGACAAAAAGCAAAAAACCTTCCAGCAGACACTCGTACAACTGTGACGGATGCCTGGGGACCAGTCCACCGCCCGGAAAAATCATGGCCCAGGGAACATGGCTTGGCCGGCCGAAAAGTTCGCCATTCATAAAATTACCGATTCTGCCCAACCCGAGGCCAATGGGAATGGTTACTACGTAAATGTCGGCGCTCTCAAAAAAATTCAGCCCATTTTTCCTACAAAAAAGCCAGCCCCCGGCTATCACGCCAAGAAGAGCGCCGTGAAAAGACATTCCCCCCTGCCAGGTGGCCATAATTTCCAGGGGATGCTGGAGATAATAGCTGAAATTATAAAAGAAAACATAGCCCAGACGACCGCCGAGAACCAGGGAGATGATAAGAATAAAATTAAGGTTTTCAAAATGATCCGCCAGTTTCCGACAACCGATTTTTTTAATCTGAAAACGGACCAGAAAAAAAGACGCCATAAAGCCCAGAACGTACATCAGGCCGTACCAGCGGATCTGGAGCGGACCCATTCTGAATAAGACCGGATCTATATCGGGAAAGGAAAGCAAAAGATAACCTTGTTCATATCAATAGAAATTGAGGTAATCCATATAACTTCAATAAGGAATGGCAGCCTATAAACAAATCTCCCTCAATCCCCTTTTCTAAGGGGGATTGAGGTTGTCGAGATGCCATCACTTATTAAAAAATTACCGAAGAAGTCCTTAAATCACTGACATTGTTTAACATACATTTGATGGGAGATAAATTATTTCCTGGAAAAGAGCCGTTTCAGACACCGAGTCAGGATCTCAGACCTGCGGAGAGATAATCTGGGCCACACCCTCGAATAAACTGCGCAACATGCCGGCCTTTTTAATACCCAGCACCGTATTGTCCGAAATATTTTCCAGCCATTTTTTTATGGCCATGATTTCCTGAGTCGAATAAATAAAAGTAGCAACTTCATAGTTTAAGAAGAGGCTGCGTAAATCAAAATTTGCCGACCCGATCATGGCCAATGTATCATCCATCAACATGACCTTGGCATGCAGCATCTCTCCCGTATACATCATAATGGTACCACCGGCGGCCTGAATTTCCCGCAAATAGCCGGACCGCACCACATCGGCCATGGGATGATTTGATTTTTCCGGAACAATAATCCGCACATCCACCCCACGATGGGCGGCAATAACCAGGCTCTGGTTCAGAGCTTCATCAGGAACAAAATAAGGCGTTGCAAGCCACATTCTCTTCCGGGCGGCAAAAACCGAGGACAAAATGGCCTCGTACAGACCATCATGGACAAGATCCGGTCCTGACGGCACGACCTGAAGCACTCCATTGTCGTCTAAATTTGCGCAGACCGCTTCAGGATGCAGGGGAAGATCTTCATCGCTGGCAAAAAGCCAGTCCGAACGGAAAAGCTCCATAAATGAAACAACTGCCGGCCCCTGGACGACAAAGGAAAGGTCTTTCCATCGTTCATCTTTCGGCACCGGGCCGATATATTCATCGGCAATATTCTGTCCCCCGGCCCAGGCCCGGCATTCATCAATAATCACAATTTTTCGATGATTACGCAGATTTGTCCTGCCCCGCAGCGGCCGACGGAAAACCGGCATAAAAAATTCATAGCGCCCGCCGCATGACACCAGGGGTTCAAGAAAAGTATAGCTGGTTTTCAGAGAACCCACACCGTCAAGAAGAAGACGAACCTTGATCCCCTGGGAAGCCTTTCTGCAGAGACGCTCGAGAATATTAAAGCCCACCTCATCTTCTGCAAAAATAAAAATAGCGATATAAATCGATCTTTTCGCCCCCTCAATCATTTCCACTAATTTACGGTAAGCATCTTCTCCCGTGAGGCAAAGTTCCATGCGATTGCCGCTCGTGGCCGCTGGAATACCGCAGGCCCGCAGACCCCGGTCAATGATCGAAGCCCTTTCCAGGGGGAGAATCTGCCTTTCATTGAGCTTGATCTTGCTTTTGCTTTCGGCAATCCGTTTCATTTTCCGGCCGCCCAGCATCAGGAAGAGGGGCACACCAATATAAGGGAGCAAAACAATGACCAGCAGCCAGGCAATCAGGCTCGTCGGAGAACGACGCTTCCGAAGCAGATTTGCAATGGCGACAAGGGCCAGAATCATACCCAGCAGGACGGCAAAATGCGTTTCAAACCAGATAAGCATCGTCTACCTTTATTTTATTTTTTTTCCAAAGCCAGTGAAAGCAGCCTGTCCAGAAGTTCAGAAAAAGAAAGGCCATGAGCCTGGGCGGCCTGGGGCAAAAGACTGGTAGGGGTCATGCCTGGAATTGTATTTGTCTCAATGATAAAAATTTCATCGTTTTGAGAAACCATCATATCCGTTCTGCTGTATCCCCGCAACTGCAGCACTTCATGGGCCTTAACCGCATATTGCCTCGCCCTGGCGGTGATATCGTCGGCCAGATCAGCCGGACAGATTTCGCGGCTGGCACCTTCCGTATATTTTGCCTCATAGTCGAAGAAAGGATGATCAGATCCCGGAATAATCTCAACAAGCGGCAAGGCGGTCAAGTCATCATTACCGAGCACCCCGCCGGTAATTTCCCGGCCCTGAATATATTCTTCGAGCATAACCTCCCGGTCATAAGTAAACGCTTTATCAAGGCCTGTTTTCAACTCTCCGGGCGTCCGGGCGATACTCATGCCCACACTTGATCCCTGATGCACTGGTTTAATAACCAGGGGCAGGCTTATCTTTTCCAGCAGAGGATCAAGCTGATTTTCATCTCCGGGTGAAACCATGAGCCAGTCCGCTACCTTCAGTCCGGCTTGGCGGTACAGGATCTTGGCCAGATTTTTGTTCATTGCCAGAGCGCTGCCCAGCACCCCGGAACCCTGGTAGGGCAATTCCAGTAGATCAAGAAATCCCTGCATGGTCCCGTCTTCACCCAGAGGGCCATGGAGGAGAATAAAGGCCACATCGAGCTCCGGCGCATCAACTGCTAATTTTGCCAGATCCGTGGCCGGATCATAGCGACGGATCTCATATTTTTCCCGGTCAACTGCAGCTTCAACTCCGACAGCACCATTTAAGGAGACTTCTCGTTCTGCTGATTTCCCTCCGGCCAGCAGCGCAATCCTGATTTTTTCTTTCATGACCTGTTTCCTGATTTTTTGAAATGGGGAGATTAGACTCTTTATCCATACTATCTACGATTATTAACATAGATGGTAGCTGAAGCTCATTTCGTTTTTGAGCAAAACCGGAAAAGGGTCAATTTCTAATTTTTAATTCCGCCAACGGCGGCTTAGAGCTGGCTCAAAAATAAATTCACTTTTTAGAGGTGACACTGTAACACATTTAACAGCGGTCTTATTCTGTCAAAATCCTCACGTAGCCTGCTACGGTGTGGTTTTGCCAGCCCAAGCCTGCTGTAATCTGCGTCACATTGCCCTCCTCAAAATGCCAACTTATTTCTGAGCGAACCCTTAGGTTCTTGACAGGATTTGTTTTCTGTCTTAAATCGTAATAATTATTAAAAAATGAAATGTTTGTATTTAAGCAAACTTCTAACATCTACGCAAAGGAAGATTATCATGAAAATAAATGTTGACAGAAATGTGGTGGAATTTTTACCGGAGAATGAGCAGGAAACCGCTTCCATGGAAACACTTTGGCGAGTTATCGTTGACTGTGCCAAGGAAAATAAAAAAATGACGGCCATTGGCGAATATATTCCCATCAAAGAAAATCTGGCCCGTTTTGTCATCGAAGGCGTTCCCGGCGGCAAAACCGTGTACTCTTCGGATCATACAGCCAATGAAGACTGCACCTATGTCTGCACAATCTGCAACAAATACATGAATGTGGCCAAGGGCAAGGAAGTACCCCTGTGCTGCGGCCGCGAAATGGAAGCAATGGATTAACCAACAGAGAATGAATATCGAACAAAGAATGATGTAGTGATGAAGTGTGGAAGATATTTCATCTAAGAAAGTACCTTACCTCCGCATTCAAAATTCTATGTTCGACATTCAATATTCAATTTTCTTGATTGCCGGCACAATTCTATTCTTCGTCCGATCATCCAGCAAGCCTGAGTTCCCTCAACACCCTTAAATTTTCCACATCTTCATGAAGATCCTGGGACTTCGGCGTTTCTAATATCATTGGATGATCCTCGAAACGAGGGTCTTTCAGCAACAGTCTAAATCCGGCCAGGCCGATTTTGCCTTGACCGATATGTTCATGACGGTCCACCCGGCTTCCCAGCCCCTTTTTCGAATCATTGAGATGAAAAAATTTGAGCCGATCCAGACCAATGATCTCATCGAAATCGGTAAAAGTCCGCCGGTAGGTTTCCGGAGTTCTAAAATCGTAGCCGGCAGCAAAAATATGGCATGTATCCAGACAAACTCCCAGGCGGTCGGAATGGGATGATTCACGCAGAATAAAAGCAATCTCCTCAAATTTTGCCCCCAGAGAGGTTCCCTGTCCGGCTGTGGTCTCAATGAGAATCATCACCTTCTTTCCATCCCGGGCGCGATAAAAAACCTCATCGAGATTTGCCACAAAACGTTTCAACCCGGCCTCCACGCCTTCACCGAGGTGGGCGCCGGGATGCATGACAACATAAGGAATGCCAAGCATCTCCGACCTCTCCAGTTCCAGAGCAAGGGTAGTCACTGATTTTTTCACCGTCTCCGCTTTGGGCGATGCGAGATTAATCAAATAGGAGTCATGGCTGGCAACGATATATTCTCCCCACTCCCGCCATGCGGCGGCGAAACTTCGGGCCTCTTCCTCTGAAATTGGTTTTGCCGTCCATTGTCGCTGATTTCTTGTAAAAATCTGCAGAGCCTTGCCGCCCACCCGGCGAATTCGCTTAAAAGCCAGTTCCAGTCCGCCACTGATGGACATATGCGCTCCAATCGGCATAATTTTTCCTCCCTGATTTTTTCACTCTCTCTTGCAAATATCAACAAATATGCCATATTGACCATTGTCGAAACATAATTCAATTTTAATCCTTAATCTGTTATGCCGCTTTTTAAAAGAAAAGATGTTCCCCGTCTCATCCAGGCCATCAAAAAGGATGAAGTGTATCCAGTTTATCTGCTCTTCGGTGATCGCTTTCTCTGCCGCGATGTGGCGGACTCGATCATCCGCGCCATGCTGCCCGATGAGAGACAACGCGCAAATAATATCACGGAGATCGACGGGGACCGGGAAAATCCGGCTCACACCATGAATCTGCTGAAAAGCTACAGCCTATTTGCCGGCCGCCGGATATTTCGGGTCATGGATTCCAGGCTTTTTTTTTCCAAAAATGTAGCAAAATCTTTCTGGGGTAAAGCCGTCAAGGCGTGGGAAGCAAAAAATCCTGAACTGGCGGCTCGTTATTTGAGCCGGATGTACGGGCTTGCAGGCCTGACGGCCGATGATGACATTATGAACCTGCCGGCTTCCCGCTGGAAAAAACTTTTCGCTTTCAGTAAACCCCAGGATGTCGGCTGGCTGAAGGAGATTGCTGTTCCGGACACTGGTGAAGAAGACCGGCAGAGCAGCGGGGCTGATCTTGTTGAAGAGGTCATGAAAAACGGTATTGCGCCGCAAAATATCCTGATTCTTATCGCGGAAGCGGTTGACAAGAGGAAAAAACTGTATAAATTTATTAAAGAAACCGCTGTAGTTATTGATCTGGCCGTTGATAGCGGAGCCACGGCAGCAGCCCGCAAAGACCAGAACAGTGTGGTTCGTGATCTTATTTACAGAACCCTGAAAGATTTTCATAAAAAAATCGAACTCCGGGCCCTGCAGCTTCTCTTGGAACGCATCGGTTTTCATCCGGTGGCGGCTGTCAATGAAACAGAAAAGCTGGCTCTTTATTGCGGCGAAAGGGAATCCATCACCGCATCTGATGTGGATACCATTGTGGGCCGAACCAGGAACGAGGCCCTGTTTGAATTCACAGAAGCTTTTGCCGGAGCAAATCTTGCCGGGGCGCTGCTCAGCCTTCACCTCTTACGGGAAAACGGTATCCATTCTCTGATAATTGTAGCAGGTTTACGAAATTTCATCCGTAAACTGCTCCTGGCCCGCGCCTTTCAGGAACAGCCGCATCCCGTCTATGCCCGCGGTCTGTCCTATGGAGCATTCCAGAAGGGCTACCTGTCGCAGCTCAAAGAGATAAAAGAAGAATGGCCCGCGCTGCTTGGCGGCCATCCATATGTTGTTTATAAAACTTTCCTCCAGGCGGAAAACTTTCACCTGGAGAAGTTAAAAAAGGGACTGGCCCGGCTTCTTGAGGCAGAACAATCCCTGAAAAGCTCAAGCGTTGAGGATACACTTATTCTTGAAAATTTCCTGTTTGACTTTCTCCTTGAACGGAACAAAACCTTTGCAATTTGATCTTAATTTGTAACTGTTCAGGTCGATAGGCTGTAGACATTTAGACTGCAGGAAAAGTGTATAAACCGGCTTCGGAAACTAATAGCCTTTAGTCTACAGCCTAATCAACCTGAATAATTATCTTAATTTATGTCCATTCGATTCAAAGATTAAACAAATGACAATAACCCGGGTTCTTTAATATAATGAGTGCTGTGGATCAAGAATATGAAGGCGGTGTTGCTACTGAAAAAAAGCAAAAAATTGAAGAACCGTCTCTGTATAAAGTATTACTCCATAATGATGATTATACCACTATGGATTTTGTCATTATGGTGCTGGAAACCGTGTTTCATAAAAATTCCGGCGAGGCCACCAAGATTATGCTGAATGTCCACCAGCAGGGAATCGGCGTGGCCGGCATTTATGTCCGTGAAATTGCGGAAACCAAAGTGGCCATCGTCCACGACGTGGCCCGCAAAAATGAATTTCCTTTAAAATGTTCCCTGGAAAAATCATAAAAACAGCAAACTATCAATTGAAATCATGATTAGCCATAAAGTAGAAAAGGCCTTGGTAATGGCCATCCGCGAAGCCAAAATCCGCCAGCATGAGCATGTTACGGTGGAGCATATCCTCTTTGGACTGCTGCACGACGACATGGCAGCCGAAATTATCAATAATTGCGGTGGCAATATTGATAATTTAAAGTCCAGCCTGGAAACCTTTTTTAATAAAAATCTGCCTATCTTCGAGCAAATCGGCCAGGAACCCAGCCAGACAATCGGCTTTAACCGGGTTCTACAACGAGCCATTGCCCATGTACAGAGTTGCGGAAAAAAGGAAGTGGACTCCGGGGATGTACTCACAGCAATTTTTTCCGAACCCGAGTCTTTTGCCGTCTATTTTCTCCAATCCGAGGGATTGAACCGCCTGGAACTCGTTGAATACATTTCCCATCAGATGGAATCAAAACCCACTCTCCAGCCCCAGACAGAGGAGCCTCAAAAAGAGCCGGCCAAAACAGCCCTGGAAAAATATACCGTGGATCTCAGCGACAGAGCGGAGCAAGGACTGATTGATCCTCTTATCGGTCGCAGACATGAACTTGATCGGGTGATGCAGATTCTCTGCCGACGCAGGAAGAATAACCCCCTCCTCGTAGGAGAGCCCGGTGTGGGAAAGACCGCCATTGCCGAAGGATTAGCCCTCCATATTCACGAAAAACGTGTCCCCCCCGTTCTGCAGGATTTGAAAATCCACCAGCTGGACATGGGCGCCCTGCTGTCAGGAACAAAGTACCGCGGTGATTTTGAACAACGCCTCAAGGGCGTCATTGACGAGGTGCAGGACAAGGGCAATATCATCCTGCTGATAGATGAACTGCACACCATTGTCGGCGCCGGGGCCACCAGCGGCGGCAGCATGGATGCCTCAAATCTATTGAAGCCGGCCCTGCAGGCCGGCACCCTGCGCTGTATTGGTTCCACCACCTATGATGAATATAGAAATTATGTTGAAAAGGACCGGGCCCTGTCCCGTCGTTTTCAAAAAATTGATATTGAAGAGCCCACGGTTGATGATACGGTTGCCATCCTGAAGGGCCTTAAATCCCGCTATGAAAAACATCACGGGGTTAAATATTCCATGCCGGCCATTAAGATCACGGCGGAGCTCGCCGGACGCTACATCAATGATCGTTTCCTGCCGGACAAGGCCATTGACGTGCTTGACGAGACCGGAGCGGCCTTCCGGCTGGCAACGGGGCGTAAGCGTCAAACCGTAACCGTGCGGGACGTTGAAGCAGTGATTGCCAGAATGGCCCGAATTCCGGCCAAAAATATTTCCGGCTCGGATGTGACGCAACTCAAGCATCTTAATCAATGGATGAAAAGTGTTATCTTTGGCCAGGATCATGTCATTGAAGCACTGGTAACGGCAATCAAGCGAAGCCGGGCCGGGCTGAAAGATCCACAGCGGCCCACCGGTGCCTTTCTTTTTGCCGGACCCACCGGTGTCGGAAAGACCGAAGTGGCCCGACAGCTTGCTGCTTCCCTGTCCATCCATCTTGAACGCTTCGACATGAGTGAATATATGGAAAAACACGCGGTGGCCCGGCTCATCGGTGCGCCGCCGGGTTATGTGGGTTTTGACCAGGGGGGGCTCCTGACCGACGCAATCAAGAAACATCCATATAGTGTTCTTCTCCTTGACGAAATAGAAAAAGCCCATCCGGATATCTTCGGCATCCTGCTGCAGATCATGGATCATTCCACCTTAACCGACAATGCCGGGCGTAAGGCGGATTTCAGGAATGTGATCCTCCTCATGACCACCAATGCCGGAGCCAGGGAAATGAGCGTCCAGGCCATCGGCTTTGTCTCCGACAAACAGGGCAGGGACCAGAAGGCCATTAAAAATCTCTTTTCACCGGAATTCAGAAACCGACTCGATGGAATTGTTTCTTTTCACTCCCTTAAACCGGAGATTATGGAGTTGATCGTTGACAAAATGCTCCATGAAATCCAGGAACAGCTTGCCGAGCGCAAGGTAACCCTCAAACTGACCGGCAAGGCCCGCCGCTGGCTGGCTGACAAGGGATATGATCCTGATTTTGGCGCCAGGCCACTGAAACGTCTCATCATGAATGAAATAGGTGACCCCCTCACCGAAGAAATTCTTTTTGGAAAATTGACCAGGGGCGGCACCACCGTAATTGACCGTAAAAAGGATAAGTTCACTTTCAACCATCAACCTAGATAAGGATTAACCTTTTCAAAAACCATCTGTTTTACTAAATTGAGGAAAACATGAAACTGACGAAAAAATTTTATCTTGCCGCCGGCCTGAGCCTGGCCCTGGCCCTGAGTGGCTGCTCTAAAGAAGAAAGCAAAACATCACAGAACCAGCCCGAGGAAATAAAAACGGTCCAGCAGGCCCAGCCGGAGAAAACAGCTGTGGCGGCGCATGATGCCCAGCAGAAAGAGACTGTTGAATTAAAAGGCACGATCGTTGAAACATTTGATAGCGGCGGCTATACCTACCTGCAGATTGATAATGGCAGTAAAAAAATCTGGGCCGCCATCAGTCAGGCCAAGGTCACGGTTGGCGATGAAGTCAGCCTGAAAAGCGGCGCAGTAATGCAAAATTTTTACAGCCGTTCCCTGGATCGAACTTTTGAAAAAATCATTTTCTCAGGCGGGATCAAGGGTGATGCTGCGGAAGCCCATGCGACCATGACGAAGCCCCAAGGAATGGGTGGCATGGGGAGTGATTTTGCCAGTGCGATGAAATCCGAAGGTGGCCGGATGGCCACGCAGCCGCCTGAAGAAGCGGTAAGCGCGGGCAGCTCCAAAGCTATTGTTCCTTTTCAGGAACTCGAGGTTGAAAAGGCTGAAGGAAAAAACGGTCGGACAGTGGAAGAAATTTATCTCCAGGCCGCAGATCTTGATGGTAAAAAGGTCAAAATCCGGGGCAAGATTGTCAAAATTTCTCGCAACATCATGGGGAAAAACTGGCTGCACATCCAGGACGGCACCGGAAATCCCATGAAGAACAGCCACGATCTGGTTGTCACCACGACTGCCGCACCTGAAGTTCAGTCCACTGTTTTAATTGAAGGTATTGTGGCCAAAGACAAGGACTTCGGAGCCGGTTACAAATACCTGGTCATTGTCGAGGAAGCTGTTGTTGAATAAATACTGTAAGTTCACCAGCACCTCACGGAGTCTACGCTTACCTGGCCTCCTCACATTGAGGGGCTCCAAACGAACGAATCTAAGGCACTGATAAGCCATTACAGCCCTGAGTTTACCAGGGTTTATAGCCCCCGGTGAACTTACTAAATATTTATGAAAATTGCTGTCATCGGTCCCGGCGCTCTGGGCTCTCTCTTTGCAGCCGGGATCAACCGCACAGCAGATCAGGATCTCTGGCTGCTGGATCATGATGCCCAACGGGCGGCCCGGCTTGACAACAAGCTTCTGCTTAATGAAAACGGGCAGGAGCTTGTCTGCCCGGTGCGGATAACTGCAGATGCCCGAAACATCGGGCCTGTCGATCTGGTTCTGCTCTGTGTTAAATCAGCGGACGTGGCCGATGCCCTTGTCCGGGCTCGGCCGCTTCTGAACGTAAACACTCTCCTTATCCCCTTTCAAAACGGCATCCGCCACCTCGATGTCCTTCATGACCTCCCTTTTCATGTCGCTATCGGGGTCACAGCCCAAGGCGCAACTCTGCTGTCTCCAGGCCATGTCCGCCATGGCGGCAGCGGCCTGACCAGAATAGGCTTTCTTGAACCACAATCCGGCCCCACCTTAAAAAGGTTAAATAATGCGGCACACCTTCTCAACGTATGCGGTTTCAAAACTGAAATAAGCCCGGACATCCTCTCCCATATCTGGGCCAAACTGCTGATCAATGTGGGAATTAATGCTCTCACCGCCATCCTGAACTGTCCTAATGGTGATCTGCTGAAAGAACCGGCCCGGACAAGAATGGTTGAAGCTGTCCTTGAAGGAGCGGCCGTGGCCAAGGCCCTGGGAATCGAACTGCCGACCGACCCCGTGGCCATGACTCAGCAGGTCTGCCGTGATACTGCGGCCAATATCTCATCCATGTTGCAGGATGTCCGGCGGGGAAAAACAACGGAAATTGAGGCCATCAACGGAGCGTTGGCAGCAGAGGCAAGAAAACTGAACGTTCCAGTTCCAGTGAATGAAGAGTTGATACGGCAGATCAAAAAATTGGCCTAACCACCGTTGCATATTCGCTAGCAAACTTTGTACGGAACATATTCCGTACAAAGTTTGCTAAAGCTGACAGAGAGTACTGAATTTAATGACCTAGCTTATTCAGTTCCTCCACCTCCTGTGCATTCAATTTAGGGACATATTGTTGATCATTATCCTTCTTCATACTCTTTATTAAAGAGTGTTCGTCGGCTGCCCGTTGCTGTTCTATGGCGAGTTCCTGCTGACGGTTCATGCTGATCCATTCACTTTTGCATTCATTATAGCCATCATCCCATCCCTGTCTATAATCCTGACTATGTTGATACTGCTGAACGTTTTTGTGAAACTGTGAGAATATATCGCCTGCAGCTTTTTTACCACTGTTACAGCCGGCATCATAGCCATGGCCATAAGCAGGGGACGCACCCTCATTTATCATACGCTGCCCCTCTGAGGCACAGGAAGAGAGAAATATTGATATTGTGAGACATGCAAGAACTGAAAAAACCCTTTTTCGAGAAAAATCATCAACTTTCATAAATAATACCTCAATTTGTAATTTCCACAGGCTCTATCCAAGGAAAAAGAACTATTCTTTCTCTGATATCTATAGATAGT
>JAOZOY010000003.1:0-25230 GCA_029933005.1 Deltaproteobacteria bacterium | reverse complement strand
TAGATAGTGTACTGTTTTTTTGTTTACCGAAGTGAAAAACAACACCAGTCCAGCAACAAGAACAATAAGAAGAAAAGCAAACAGATACATATCCATGTTAAACCCACATACATTGTCACCCATAACACCATTTACAGGCTTTAGATACTGGTCACCGCAAATCACCCTTCCCAGCGCAACAAATCCTGCAAATCCTTCCGTCGCAGTTTTTTTATCATGTTTGCGTCATCACTCTTAATAAGCTGTCCGGCCAGATCGCGTTTTGCCGTAATCATGCGGTGAATTTTTTCTTCCAGGGTACCTACTGTTATCAGTTTAAACACCTGCACCACATGTTTCTGGCCCATCCGGTGTACCCGGGAGGTGGCCTGGTCCTCCCGGGCGGCATTCCACCAGCGGTCATAGTGAATAACCGCTTGGGCCGCGGTTAAATCTATCCCCACTCCTCCGGCCAGAAGACTGGCGCAGAATACCCGGCAATCGGAACTGCTCTGAAAGGACTCAATCATTGCGGCTCGCTTGGGAATACTCATATTGCCGCGCAGAGATCCATAGCCAATTTTTTCCTCCTCAAGATATTCCTCAATAATATCAAGCATCCGGGTATACTGACTGAACACTACAACCTTCATGCCGCCACCCAGGCATTCACCTAATAACTCCACAAAAAGATCCCATTTTCCGCTTTCATATTCCGAGCTCTCTGATTCGGCATCAATCAGGGCCGGATGATCACAGATCTGTTTCAACATGGTAATAAGTGCCAGAATATCCATATAGGAAATATTGCTGTTCTCATCATCGAGCTGGTCCAGCAAAGCGCCCCTTTCACCGATCGCCTGGCGATAAAAGCGAATCTGATCATTACTCAACTCGCAGGTGTGAATATCTTCAATAACCTCGGGCAATTCGCTTAACACCTGGCCGCGTTCCCGACGCAATATAAACGGGGAGACCCGCAGGGCAAGCTTCGCCAGTCTTTTTTTGTTCTCCCTGGCTGACATCTCCCGAACATATCTTTTTTTGAAATATGTCTCCGAGCCGAGAAGGCCTGGAAGGCAGATGTCAAAAATGTTTCTTAGATCAATAACCGAATTTTCCAGCGGAGTGCCAGTAAGACCGATTTTTATAAAACCGTCAAGATCCAGGGCCGCTTGGTGCATGATTGTTTTTTCGTTCTTCAAATGCTGTATTTCATCAAAGATGATGACATCAAACGCACGTTCGCTCAGGGCATTGTCCCGACCGATAAGGCCATAGGTGGTGATGGTTATCTGTTTTTTTATGTCCAGGATCCGGCCGGAACCATGGAAGAAATTAAAGGAGAGTTCCCCATAGAAATCCTTGATTTTCATGGCCCAGTGCGGAGCCACCGAAGCCGGGCAGACAATCAGAAAATTTCTGTTTGGGTTTTTTCGGGCTATAAGCCAGAGCAGGGCTAAAGCCTGATGGGTCTTGCCAAGTCCCATATCATCGGCCAGGATACCGCCTAATTTGTGCAGATAAAGGGAGTAGAGCCAGGCCAGGCCGTTGACCTGGTAGTCACGCAGATGATCCGGCCTGTCCGATAACCGTGTTTCATCCTGCCAGGAATCCGTATCCACCAGGCTGCGGATATGAGCCAGACTATCTTTTTCAGGCAGGACGATCTCGTCGATCTGGGCCGTAAGATGGAGTAATTCCCAACCACTGACCTTAATTCCGGCCGGTTTTCCATCCCGGCGCCAGATTCGCTTCCGGCCCAAATTATAAAACCAGTCCAGAGGGGTCCCCGAGAGTTTCAATCCTGAGCCGGGAAGATAATCAAGTCCGTTTGTTCTGGCCGTCAACAGATCCGCCAGTGATATCTGTAAATTGCCTACGCCATAATAGCCGGAAATGTAATACCAGTTGTCATCTTCATGGCTATTGTGGAATTCAAGCTGGTCCGGCATTTCGCGCAGTTCCAGATGGAAAATTGCCGGATCAATTTCATTATCCCGGCAATAAAAGGCATCGTGTCCTTCCGCAAGCAATGAAGCTACATCACTGTTGGCAATAGTAAACGGCCTGCCAGGAACACCTTGCGGTTGAGCACAATCAAACAAGGTCAGAGGCTTTTTCTTCTCAGGCCGGATAGCCTCGTGATCAGGTTGACGGATGAGAGGTACAAAGCCCTTTCCAGTCAGAAAAAAAAGATTGTCAAAACGGCATTCCGCAAGCTCTTCCTGGCTGAAAATGCGGCCATCGGTAAGACGAAGACAAGGGGTGACAAGTAACGAACCGTCATCATTGCCAATTACCCTGGTAAATTCCCGGGCCGGATCAAGAAAAATAAAATTTTCAAGACGTTTCCCCAGGGTTTGCAGGAGAGTAGCACTGTAATCCCGCTCCAGCCGCAATGAAAACATGGCGGAATCATCTTTATCAGCTGCCTGTAGAAAAAAATCGCCGTTTTTGTCTTGTCTAAAAGTGAGAGCTGATTCCGGCAGTATGGCCGCGAAATTTCTCATCAGCCAAAACCAGAGGGAAGACTCTTTCAGCTGGCCCCGGGATTGCCGGCCGAGCTCGTTAAGATCGCATTCTGTTTTTGATGCGGCCAACCGAAATAATGAGTCGCGCAAAGCTATGACCGCTTGCGCATCCGCAGCCTGGGGTATTTTTTTACTCTCGGACCATGAGAGACGATGGTGAAAAAGAGAGAGAAGCTGATGGAACAGGCCAAGAGGAAGGGTGACGCAAAGACGGCTTTGGCCGCCATCGACAAGCTCGATAAATATTTTTTTATCATCAGTACGAATCGACAGCAGCCCCACGGATTCATACCGTTCATAAAGATGAGTAGCCAGTGACGACCAAACCGAGTTCGTAAAAACAAGGGGCAGAGGAAAGGGGTGCCCGTCATGCCTGGCTGTGTCCGGCATGGCAAGAATGGCGGCGACCGCGATATGACCGCAGTAAGGACCAATTTTCCGGGCCGGACCACAGCGGGAACAATGAGCCTCTTTTATAGTGAAACCCTGACGGATCTGTTGATTCACTGCAAAAGAGAGGGTGGCGATGATCTCTGATGTTGCCGGGAAACAAACACCAGCCGTATAGCGAAAGATCAGGCCTTCCGCATCCGCTAGAAGGCGCAAACCCTTTTCCAGAGCCGGATCATCAAACCAGCTGTTAAGGGCTATCGTGGTGGCAACAGAGAGGTGAGAAACTTCAACCATTCAATCGTCTTTTAGACTATGCCTTAAATCCTGAATCTTTGACAATGCACACTTTGTGGATCATTTCAGAAAATGCGCTTTCAAGTCTCGTGGCTTCTTTAAGGATTATCGTTGCATATTTTCCTCCATCAGATGAAGGATCTAAAACCTCCGAAAGTTTTCTGGCAAACCCCCCTACAGCCAATAACGGATTTCGAATTTCATGAGCCACCGCCTGTAAGGTCTGAACAACCGGATCGCACCCTGCCGTCAGGCCGTCAAGGGAAGGTAACTGCTTCTCTTTTTCTACAACTTGAGCTGCTGCCAGTTTTTCCGAAATCTGGCTGAGAGTTTGATTTGCCTTTTCCAGAATACCAAGGAGATCTCTTTCCCTGTTCAGCTCAACCCTGAGGCCTTCCGCAATAACCTGAACCTCCTGAAAAGTAGTTGAAAGGGCATCGTTTATAACATCCTGCTCTATTCCAAACGTCTTGTCCGCCTCCAGAAAAACAGGATCAAGGCCTTTTGAATACTGAAACAGAGTTTGAGATAACCTCCTTGCCATTTCACAGACCCTGGCCAAAGGAGGAGCATCTTCCAGAAGGGCCTCATTTCCGTAAAGCGACTGACAGGCGATCATGTCATCAGGAAATTTCCAATAGCGGAGAGCAGCCTCCCCAGTCTGTCGGTGATCTATTCCGTATCTGTCCCTTTCCTGCGCAAGAGTCCACTCAAGTCGCGCCAGATCAATTGTGAAACCACCATCCTTGCCTTTGAGCAAAAGGTCAAAAAAAATGATTAACCCAATTTCATGTATGAGTCCTGCCGCAAAGGCTTCCTCGGGATTACAGGATTTCAGGTGCCGGGCCAGGGATTTGGCTAAAAGAGCCCTGTAGAGAGAAGAGCGCCAAAACTTTTCGTAATCCATGCCTCCTTCTTTTCCCATTGGAAAAGTCTCCCTCAAAGAAAGTGAGAGGGCCATAATTCTTAATTGATGGAAACCAATCCTGACAATGGCCTGTTTCAATGTGGAAACAGGGGAAATCGATCTAAAAAAGGCATTATTGGCCAGTGTGAGCAGACGGGCGGCAAGGGCTGGATCCTTGTCAATAACACGGGCCAGGTCATCTGCGGAACTTGTATCATCCGAGGCCAGTTCAATGAGCTTTATGGCGGCAACAGACAAAGGGGGCAGGCTATATCCAGACGCTATACTTTTTAAGAGGTTTGGTCCTGAATCAGTTTTCATTTTTTCTCTGCGTCAGCCGGCGTTGTCTTTTTCGCGCGAGGCAGCCCGGTCGCTTTCGGTTATTTTGGTATCCGGGCACTGGCCGGAACCATGAAAAAAATCCCCCTCAATCTCTCTTAAAAAAAGGGGGAAGCTGACTATACGACATCATTTTTGAAAAAGTTACAAGAAAGTCGCCCACATGGAAAGATTTTATTAATCAGCAAAACAGGAAGATAATACTTCCACAGCAAAATTTATCCAGCCAGCCGTATATCGCCGGATAATATCTCATGGACATTACCCCCATGGTCCCTGATGTGAAGGCGGCCTTCCGAATCCGGCCCCAGGGAAACGCCTTTTACCGTCCGGCCCGAGGTGGCAACCCAGGTCATCTTCCTGTTTTTTGTTGCATCCCGCTTCCGCCATTCGGCCAGAATTGCGGAAAAATCTTCATTTTCCAGCCTGTAAATTATTTTTTCTATTTCAGCGACTATCACGGAGAGAAGTTCCCTGCGGACAACGGGCATGGCAACATGATCCTGCAGGGACGTAACTCTTTCCCGCAGATCAGGAGGGAAGGCATGTACTGGTGTTGAAATATTCAAACCAATGCCAAGAATAATTCTGGCTGATTGCTTCCCCGGCAGTTCTGCTTCCATTAAAATGCCACCACATTTTCTGTCGGCCAGTAAAATATCGTTGGGCCATTTGATCATAGGTTCAATTTTACAGACAAGATGAATGGCCCGGCAGACTGCAAGCCCTGCCGCAATGGTCAATCTTGGCATTTCCGCAGGCTCCAGTCCGGGCCTGAGAATCATGGAAAAATAGAGACCCGTGCCAGGTGGTGACAGCCATGTTTTCCCCAGCCGGCCCCTGCCGCCGGTCTGGCTTTCGGCTACAACAAGCGTTCCGGCCGGGGCCTCATCCCGAGCCATCTCCATGGCCACTTTATTGGTCGACTCGGTCTGCTCCAAGAAATGAAGCGGCCGGCCGGCCAGGGAGGTGCATTTTTCATAACTATTCAGGTTCATGCAAATAAACTATTAAAAATCTCGGAATATAATTGTTCAGCCTGCGTAGGGGCGGATTAACGAAGCGTAAACCGCCCTATATCCTGATCGCCTTCCCGGGAAGTGCTGCCAAATATTTAGGTGCTGCGTGATCTGCGATAAAAAAACTTTTTACGAGTTTATCAATCATTAAAACCAACAAGATCAATCATCTTGCGGATCATTTTTCTTTCATCCCTCTTCAAGTTTACAACCTCAAATCCTGTATCATAAAAATCAGGATTGACATCATTAGACGACCAGATGCTTTTCATGTCAAAGCAAAATTCCTTGCTGCGAAAATAGCCTGCCGGCAGAATCATGCGGATGCTGAACATTTTATTGATGGGGATCTGAGTTTTGCTCACCAGTTTAATGCCCCTTGTTGTGATGTCCACCAGTCTTCCCAGCAGTTCACCACCCTCATTATCAAACACTTCAAGGTAATAAACAAGATGTCGACGCTTTAATGATCGAGATCCCTCCATGCTGCTTCCTCCCAGAACGCTCTAAGGGTGTGCGCAAAAAAAGTCACATTTTTAAACAAACCCTTGACTGAACATATTTGCCGTAAGCAAACCGGCATTGCCTGTTTTTTTAAAATATCTTTTATCATTCTGGACTGAATTTTATTTTTTATCAAGCTGATCCAGCATAAAGTTCACAACTTCTTCAATGGTCATGACTGATGAGTCAATAATTACGGCATTCTCGGCCGCCTTCAGGGGGGCGAGACTCCTGGCGCTGTCATCCTTGTCACGTTTTTTAATCTGGGCCAGAATTTCCTTTTCATCAACATCATGTCCCTGTTCACGTAACTGAGCCGAACGGCGGCGAGCCCTTTCCTCCGGGGAGGCGTCAAGGTAAAATTTCAACTCGGCTTCCGGAAAAACAACCGTGCCCGTATCACGGCCCTCGGCCACCACCGCACCCCGGAGGCCAAGAGTCCGCTGAAGTTCCGTGAGTTTTTTTCTAACTACGGGCAAGGCGGATACTCTCGATGCCACCATGCCCATTTCCGCTGTTCTGATGGCTGAACTGACATCTTCCCTATCAAGAATGACACGGGTATCTCCATCTCCCGGCAGGAGCTGAAGATCCATGCCCTCCAATATTTTTTGTATATCTGCTTCATCATCAAGATCGATTCCGCTTCGGTTGACCAAAAGGCCCACGGCCCGGTACATGGCGCCGGTGTCAAGATAGGTATAATGGAGCCGGGCTGCAAGCCGGCGGCTGATCGTACTCTTGCCGCTGCCGGAAGGACCGTCAATTGTGATAATCTTACCCCTTTCAGCCATTTCTCATCTCCTCCAAGGTCTCTGCCAGGGCCTTGACCAGCCGCTTATTTTCAGTCGACAGTCCAACTGTAATTCGAATATAGGATGGGTAGCCATAGGCATTCATGGCCCGGACAATAACGCCCTTGGTCAGCATCTTATTGTAAAGCAGTTTGGCATCCCCCCCCACATCAACCAGAAAAAAATTGGTATGGGTAGGAAAGACTTTGCCGCCCAGTTTGCTTATTTCACGGGTCAGCCAGCTGATTCCATCTCTGGTCATCCTCAGGGTTTTTTGGTAAAATTCCACATCGTTGAGGCTGGCCAAAGCTCCTACCTGGGCCAGTTCATTGACGTTAAAGGGCTGACGGACCCGATGAAGATAATCGGCTATTTCCGCATTCATAATACCATATCCCACCCGGAGACCGGCAATTCCGTAAGCCTTTGAAAAGGTGCGCAGCCCGACCACGGCAGTGTTGCCGTCAAGATAATCGCGGACATCAAGTTGGAGAGCCGGATCGACAAAATCCACATAGGCCTCGTCCAGAACAACAATGACGGTTTCCGGCACACGGCTCAGAAAAGATTCAAACTCACCTTTGCTAAAGACCGTGCCGGTGGGATTATTCGGGTTATCCAAAAAAATCAACCGGGTTTTGTCGTTGATATGGGCCTGGATTGTCTCAAGGTCATGGCGCATGTCCTTTAACGGAACAACGCGGTTGATGCCGTCTCGAGCCTGCACCATGGTCTGATAAACCAAAAAAGATGGCTGGCTGGAGATCACCTCGTCTCCGGGTGAGACAAAAGCGCCGATCAGCAGCTCAATAATCTCATTGGAACCGTTGCCGAAAACAAGTTCATCAACCTTGACGCCCAGCCTGTCCGCCAGGCTGGTGGCAAGATAATAACAGCTGCCGTCCGGATAACGGTGCAGATTAGCCAGGGCCTGAGCAATGGCTTGCACTGCCTTTGGAGAAGGTCCCAGGGAATTTTCATTGGAGGCCATTTTGATTGAATCACTGATGCCATATTCACGCTCCAGCTCCTTTAAGGGTTTACCGGGAGGATAAGGGATCAAATTTTTTATGTTTTCGCTGACTGATAGTTTCACATTTTTTCCTTATGTTAACTTGAACGAACTCGAAAATGTTGAACAAAATCAAAGAGGAACAGCTACGGAAGCAATTTTAACAGATATTTTTCAGGTCAACAAGAGGCGAAACATCAGACAGAGAAACAATTGCCTATCAAAAAAAATATTGCGCTTTCATACGTAATGGGCTAAAATTTGTAAATTCAATATGGTGCAGTTACTGTTATGTTGTTAATAAAGTAAAAAAGTCAGTTAAATTTCTTCTTAAAGAGACCGTCTGCCTTTTTTCAGCTTTTTTTGAACAAACAGCCTGCCGGCCGGATTCATAACGAAATCGGCCATTTTTTTTAATGTGGTTCCCCCTAAGGGAACTGAGTATGAAGGAGTAGTTCCAAGTGAAAGAAGGCACAGTAAAATGGTTTAACGCTTCCAAGGGTTTTGGTTTTATCGAGCAGGACAATGGCGACGATGTATTCGTTCATTTTTCCGCTATCCAAACAGATGGTTACAAATCTCTCGATGAGGGTGCACGGGTTCAGTTCGAGATTGTCGACGGCCCCAAAGGTCCGGCAGCCGATAAGGTTGTACAGCTGTAAGACCTTTATCGAATTAAATGAAAAAAGCCCCGCTTTTTGCGGGGCTTTTTTTTTGCGCGGACTGAAAATCTTTTCGATCCGCTACTATTTATTTTCATCACCACTTCCATTTCTCCCAATATCTCTCTTGTTAAACAATCCCTGACAAATATAAGTCAACCAGGCACACATCCACAGAACCGCCCCAAGTCTCCAATCAAAGAACGGGACGACAATCAGCAAAATTAAAATAATCCACGCACCTGCTTTTCTGATCATAATGACGATTACAATATTTTCGGGAAGTTACAGACAGAGCAGCTTTCATAATTTAAAGTGAATCAACAGCTGTTGACAGTGAGTACTTCTTACCCTTCACAGGATCACTACGCCGCCTTGCTGACCTGGTAATTGTTCTCATCAGCCAGACTTGCATCCTTCATTGCCAGGTACTCGTCAAAATCCATCATTACGTCGATGATGCCGTCCGGAGTAATCTCGACAATTCTGTTTGCCACAGTGGACACAAACTGATGGTCATGGGAGGCAAAGAGTACCACCTCCTGAAAAGCCATCAGGGCGTTATTCAAAGAGGTGATTGACTCAAGATCAAGATGGTTGGTGGCCTCATCGAGAATAAGGGCGTTGGCGCCGGAAAGCATCATCCTGGAAAGCATACAGCGCACTCGTTCGCCACCGGAAAGAACAGCGGTCTTCTTCATTGCCTCCTCTCCGGAAAAAAGCATTTTCCCCAGAAATCCCCGAAAAAAACTCTCATTCTCCTTGGGAGGTGCATATTGGCGCAGCCAGCCTATAAGATCAAGCTCATCATTATCAAAATAAGCATTATTCTCTTTTGGAAAATAGGCATTATTGATGGTTACTCCCCAGCGGAAGCTGCCTTTGTCCGGCTCAAGCTCCCCGGACAAAATCTGGAACAGGGTGGTTTTTGCCAGGCTGTTGGCCCCGACAAAGGCGATCTTGTCGCCCTTGTTGACGGTAAGAGAGAGACCCTCGAACATGGAAACCCCGTCGATCTCTTTGGAAAGACCGTCGATCTCCAGAATGATGTCACCACAGGGCCGTTCCGGATCAAAGACGATGTAAGGATATTTTCGGGAAGAAATCGGCATATCCTCCAGGGTGAGCTTCTCCAGCAGCTTCTTCCGTGAAGTGGCCTGTTTGGCCTTGGAGGCGTTGGAACTGAAGCGGCGGATGAAGTCCTTGAGCTCCTCCGCCTTGGCCTTGGCCTTTTTACTCTCGGTCTCTTTCTGGCGGAAACGAAGCTGACTGGCCTGATACCAGAAGTCATAGTTGCCGACATAAATCTGTATTTTACCATAATCGATATCCGCCACATGAGTGCAGACCTGGTTGAGGAAATGACGATCATGGGAGACGATGATCACTATGTTCTGGAAACGGGAAAGAAAATGCTCCAACCAGGTAATAGTTTTCAGATCCAACTGGTTGGTGGGCTCGTCCAGAAGCAGGATATCCGGGCTGCCGAACAGGGCCTGAGCCAGCAGCACTCGCACCTTATAGCTGCCGTCAAGCTCTTTCATCTTTTGCTGGCGCATTTCTTCCCGGATGCCGAGGCCATTTAACAAAACCGCAGCCTCTGCCTCTGCCTCATAACCGTTCATTTCTCCAAAAATGGCTTCCAGTTCTCCGGAGCGGATGCCGTCTTCCTCATTAAAATCAGCCTTGGCATAGAGGGCCTCACGTTCGGCCATCACTTTGTAGAGCTTCTTATGGCCCATGATCACCGTATTAAAAACAGTGTACTCGTCAAAGGCGAACTGATCCTGGTTGAGCATGGCGATGCGCTGTTTAGCCCTCTTGCTGATCTTGCCCCGATCAGGTTCAAGCTGACCGGCCAGGATCTTCAGAAAGGTGGATTTACCGGCGCCGTTTGCCCCGATCAGGCCATAGCAATTACCTGGAGTAAACTTGATATTGACGTCCTGGAAGATGACCCTCTTGCCATAGGAGAGCGCAACATTAGATGCGGTTATCATGGTCGTGTCCTTCTAATAAAAAAACCACAAGGAGACTCCCCATGGCATAGAGTGTTATTGGTTAGGAAAAACAGGTTTTAATAAAGCAGTTCATCTTCCTGAGAAGAAAGGTTCTCCTCTTCCCCGGCAGAATTCTGCTTTTTCTTCAACTTGCGCAGCCTTTTTTCCTCTTTCTTCTTTTTCTTTGCCAATTCCTTCTGGCGCTTTTCAAATGAATAATTTGTTCTTCTGGCCAAAACTCTCTCCCTGTTAATGCTTCATGTTCGGCGTAAAAGACTCTGAGATAAAAAAAAGACCCCGCATTCTGCGGGGTCTTTGCAATGGTCAAAATCAATTCTTACTGCTGGACAACATTTTCAGCAGCCGGCCCCTTGGGACCATCGACGATGTCAAAGGTAACCCTCGCCCCTTCCTGCAGAGACTTGAAACCCTCAGCCTGAATTGCGGAATGATGTACAAATACATCCTTGCCACCATCTGCCTCAATAAAACCAAAACCTTTTGCATCGTTAAACCATTTAACTGTTCCTTCTGCCATTTTGTACTACTCCTTTGAACTGGGTTCCTTTAGAAACCGCTTTTTAAATGAGCCGAACATCAAAGTACGACCCGGTAACAGCTTTGTTGCCAAAACTGGTATACTATTACACCCGGCCGAAAGACCGAAGACACAGGCCACAGCCTGATTGTGTTGTGATTTTTTCCCGCTGTCCAATCCCGTTATTCTACTCCTGGGGGATAATTTTTTATTTTTTCATTTTTCCCTGATTCCCTGAAACTCGCCTTTAAGGCCGGAAGCCTTTTCGTAAACTAAATTTATGCCGAGAGCTCTCAACAACCCTGATCATCATTAGGGGTTAATTATTTAACAGAGGAAGAAAACTTCTGAGTTGCCGGCATAGTTTCATGCTGGATTCATTTTAAAGCGATCAGCAAAAAAACTTCTACGATGGCAAACGATGCAAGAAAAGAACAACGTGGGCGGGGAAAACGTGAAAGAATATGCTTCTACTTAAAGTAAAATATAAAATATTTTTTAAAAATACTCTGTGATTTATTTTTTTTCAAGCAAAAAAAGCACTTAACCAAAAAGTGGGGCTAAGTGCTTGATTTTACTGGTGGGCCGTCGGGGAGTCGAACCCCGGACCTGCTGATTAAGAGTCAGATGCTCTACCAATTGAGCTAACGGCCCACATGTTACTTTTAACTTTGAAGTAATTAGCACACGAACAGATGGCCGTCAAGTAATTAGCGGCCAGCCGGATAAAATTACCATCAGGACTCCGAACCGACAAATTTCAAGGCAGCCGAGTTAATACAGTAACGAAGGCCGGTGGGCGGCGGACCATCATCAAAAACATGGCCAAGATGGGCCTCACAACGATTGCAGATCACTTCAATTCTTTTCATAAAAAAACCATTCTCCTCCACTTCCGCGACATTTTGAGAATCAATCACCTGCCAGAAGCTGGGCCAGCCAGTGCCGGAGTCAAATTTATGATCGGAACTGAACAGATCAAGATTACAGCAGACACAGCGATAAACACCATTTTCATCCTGTTTATTATACTCGCCGGAAAAAGGCGGCTCCGTCCCCTTCCGCCGGGTAATTGCAAACTGCTCCGGCGTGAGGATTTTTCGCCATTCCTGCTCGGTCTTATGTACTTTCTCAATCATTTCTCCCTCCCTGGCCAATACAGACGATGTTGATCCATTCAGGGCGAAAGGCAAATAATCGGTCACACTGCCGAGAAACAAAGCAAAAAGACTTAAAACAACAACCCAGGTCATCATCTCGCGCATTTATTTTTCCTTCCGTCTACAGCCAGGTCGCTTCCTGGCGGCAAAGATAAACGCCTTGGCAATCATATGAAAAAATTCTTAAGTTAATAACATTTTGCCTCAACACCCACTAAAACGGTTGCAGAGTCCAGACCCCGCAGGGACAGGTATCGGCACAAAAACCGCAGGCTATGCATTTCTCGTCATCCGAAACATACTCATAGCCGCCAACCTCAAGTTTACGACGTGTAATGGCGCTGGTGGGACAGATTGTTTCACAGAGATGACAATCCCGGCATGTGCCGCAACTCATGCAACGATCCGCTTCATCTTGGTCAGTATGACCAGGACAGCTGTCGGGTTCGTAATGGGCCGGAGTTAAATTTTTAAGAGAAACAACATCCTTGGCATAAGGCTTCCACTCTTCGCCCTTGATATCACAAAGAATGGCCTCGGCCGCAATCTTGCCACTACCCAGGGCATTGGTGGCAAGCCCCGGCCTTTCCACATCGCCGATTGCAAAAATCTTGGCATTACTGGTTCGGCAGGCATCATCGGTCTTGATCCAGGCCGCGCCGCCAACCGTCATTACCTCGACACCCTCAGGCAGGAAATTCAGGGCTGGAACATCACCGATGGAGATAATCACGGTCTGGGCAGGAATCAGCTCATCAGCCGCATCAACCAAGCCTTCCTCGGTAACCTCCTTGGTGCTCACCGGCCATTTGAACTTGGCTCCCAATGCCTCGGCCGCCTTTTTCTCATTGCCAAAGGCCAGAGGTTTCTGGATGTCCACCAAAGTGACTTCCTGAGCACCGAGACGATAAGCCTCGCAGGCTACGTCGCAGCCCACATTACCAGCGCCGATGACCACAACCTGCTTGCCCACCTGGGGCGGATTATCGCTCTTACCCTGTTTCAAAAAATCCAGGGCCGGAATAACCCGTTCATGGCCGGGAAAAGGAATACGGCGAGGTTCATGAGTCCCCACCGCCACAACAACGGCATCATAATCCTTTTCAAGTTCGACAAACTTATCCTTAGTCATGTTGACGCCAAAATGAACATGAATATTTTCCGTATTCAAAAACCGATCAACCTCGGTTTCCCAGACAGCCTTGGGCAAACGCTCCCAGGGAATGACCTGGGCAAGTTTGCCGCCCAGCTTATTATCTTTTTCAAAGATATGGGCCTCGACACCGGCCCTGGCCAGTTGCCAGGCCGCATTCATACCGGCCGGACCGCCGCCGACAATAGCCACCTTTTTTCCCAGGGAAGGGGCCACCGGCGGGGCCGGAATATCCTTGGAGTGACGGCCGAGCATGGCCACGTCAATACTGTCATCAATCACCTGACGCGAACAATGCTGCATACAGAGGTTCGGGCAGATGGAACCACAAATGGAGGCAGGGAAAGGAGTATAGTCGAGAACCAGCTCATAGGCCTCCCTGCTTTTTCCATCACGCAGCAGACGCAGACGGTCCACCGTAGGAATATGCACCGGACAGTAATAGGCACAGGGGGCTGCCTTTTCCCGGTTAGCCCAGAAAGGCTTGCGCCGCCGCAGTTCTCCGGTTTCAATCAAACCGATGGGACTTCTGTCCAGTCCCGGGGCCAGATCACGAAGAGGATCGCCACCGCCGAATCCCTTGTTCCAAATATTGGTCTTAAACTCATGCATGGGCATGGGACCGGAGAACATCAGGGCTCGTTCCTGAGGCGGAATGGAGATCAGCATCTTCCAGTCATCCCGGACAGACAAAGTCTCCAGCACATCCATTCTATCAATGGCCTCAAGATAGCCAGGCAGTCGAGCAAGCAGCCATTGCCACTGTTCATCATCAGGCAGAATGGCCATCACATTGGTACGGGAGTAAGACGTGTCGGTTTCACCCCGGTAGAAGATCCAGCCGCCCACCATGCCGACGCAGGGCCGGTAGCCCAGAACATTTTTCGGATTTTTCGGCTCAATACCGCAGACAATAGCTACGCCGCCGCAGTTAAACTCGGCAAAGGTATCGCCCACCGAGCCCAGTACCCAGAGTTCGGGCCGCTGATATTCAGGGTTCCATTTGGTCATGGTCAGGCCGCGGGAGCCGATTGAGCCCCGCACCATCACCCTGCCGTCAGCCATGGCATTACAGACGCCGTTGGTGGCGTCGCCCAGGACTCTGATGTCGGCACCGATATTCAGATAGCCGACATCATCGGAGGCAGGGCCATGACAGGTTATGGTGGTGCCCGGCACCCCCATGCAGCCAAGACGCTGACCGCATGGACCTGTCACATGAACATCAACAGGCTTGCCGTTATTTTTCAACCGGCCTCCAACATTATGCTGGCCGTATGTTTCCAAAATGAGCTTGTCTGAGGATGCAAAGGCCTGCTGCACCATCTCCTCATAGTCCTTGGAATTGATCCGCCGACCGTTTTCGTCAAGCCCTTTTATGGTAATTACTTCACTCACTTTTTCTCCTCCGGGAGAATAATATGGCACTATCTGATCAGATAAGTACCTTAATTCCCAAATCCATATTCCAAAATCTCAAATTTTAACAGACATATTGAATTTTCAACTTGTCAGCCACATCCTTATCTTCAATGCCCATGGCATCAGACATGCCGATGGGCAGACTCTGGGATCGTCCTAATGGAGCGAGGATCTTCTTCATTTCAGTACGGATGGACATGAAGGTCTCCGCAACGCGCTCGGCCACCTGGTCAGGGTCAAGGCGGCGGTAGAGCTTAGGATTCTGGCTCGTGATGCCCTTGGGACAGAGGCCGATATTACAGACGTTGCAGCGGTTACGCTCACTGCCGAGACAGCCGGCCGCTGCCTGCATAATGTATTTGCCGATATGGACGCCCGAGGCGCCAAGCATAATGAGCGCCAGACCGTTCTGGGTAATATTGCCATTTTTACCCACGCCGCCGGCGGCAAAAAGAGGAATCTCGTTCTGCTTGCCCTGGGCGCAGAGATCCAGATAACATTCGCGAACATTGGAGGCAATGGGATGGCCCATGGCGTCCATGCTGACATTGTAGGCTGCGCCGGTACCCCCGTCCACGCCGTCAATGAGCAGACCGGAGGCATAGGGATTGCGCACCAGGTTATTCAAAACAGCCTTGGCCGAGGTGGAGCCGGAAATTTTCGGATAAACCGGCACTTTGAAATTCCAGGCCATGGACATGGACTGGATCATTTTCATGACCGACTCTTCAATGGAATAGAGGGTCTGATGAACAGGAGGCGAGGGCAGATCAACACCTTCCGGCACGCCGCGCAGCCGGGCAATGAGCTTGCTCACCTTGAACCACATGAGCAGACCGCCGTCGCCGGGTTTAGCGCCCTGGCCGTATTTAATCTCAATGGCGGCCGGGTCACACTGCATATCAGGAATGGCCCGGATAATCTCATCCCAGCCGAAATAACCGGAGGCAATCTGCAGAATAATATATTTCAGAAACGGGCTCTTCAGCACCCAGGGCGGGCAGCCGCCCTCACCCGTGGCCATGACCACCGGAATACCGAGAACCTCGTTACAATAGGCCACACCCTGGAGCAGTCCCAGCCACATATTGGGCGACAGGGCGCCAAAGGACATGGAGCCGATAATAAACGGAAAAATTTCCCTGGTGGTCGGAATCCACTCACCGCTCATTTTGCGGCGCAGATACTCCTCAGGTGGCAGGATGCGGCCAAGCAGGGTGTTGAGCTGAAATTCATGCCGACCGGCATCCAGGGCCGGATCGGTAAGCATGGAGATGCGGTTGAAAATCATGCGATCCAGCAGAGACGCGCCGGGCATATTTCTGCGGCCGCCCCTTTTGGCAGGCTCACCTTTCTGGTTGGTATGAAAACGAAAACGATCGTCATTGGCATTGGGCGCCGGAGCAATGGCCTCATTTGGACAGACCATGGAACAGGTGCCACAACCGATGCAGCGATGAGCCGGGTCGGTGCGTTGGCGGATGCCGACAAAGGTCTTGTAGGAACTGCCGCGCTCACTGGAAGAAAGCACGATCCTCGGCATGCGTTTGCGCATGTAATTGAGTTTGATAGCGCCCACCGGACAAACAGAGGTGCATCTGCCGCACAACGTACACCTGTTCTCATTATGCTTGATGATCCAGGGCAGATCGTTGGGCGTTAAGCTGCTTGGGGTAGAGGGAACTGATCGAATTGAGACCATATCTGAAACTCCTGTCTGTCCGGTGGGACAATTATTGTATGTTCACGCATAGGCATAAAATCAAGGGATCGATCCCGATCCGGGATCATGGCATCAACCCCGCACATCTCCGAGGCCATGGCCCATTCTCCGGGCCTGCCGCCGATGGTTGCGGGCCGCAGCTTCTTGGCATCCATCACCAGCATGCAGGTCTCATCCGGCAAACTGGCCATAACACAGTTTGGGCCGTCAATAATAAGCCGCCGACAGACGTCACGCAGGCCGCGCAGAAACTCACCCTGGGGATGCTCAATCAACTCCTCGGTTTTCAGGGGAGTGATGATATGTTTGTAAGCCTCCAGGGGAAGCTTGAGTTGTTTGATCACATAATGAAGGATATGGGCAAAGACCTCACTGTCGGACTGATAACCGATGTAACCGGGAAAGTGCGTGCCGGTAAGCCAGTCCTTGATGGGGATAAAGGCGGTATTTTCACCGTTGGTCATGGTGCCGATCCCCTGGATGAAGAAGGGATGACAGGCATAGAGATTGATGCCCCAGTTGGTATTCTGCCGTCCCTGGGCCATACAGACCCGGGATTTGATGCGGCCGGCATCAAGCCCTAAAGCCTCACCCACACCCAGGGGCCAGCCAACTTCCTTGATCATGGCCACATCCGGCCAGAAAGAAAAAACAGTCAAGTCATTATCGTGACTCTCACCGTCCCGGCGCAGGGCAAGGCGGGTCATCATCAGCTCGGAATCCACTTGATCTTCATCAAGTGAACTCCAGGAGGCGGGAAGTTTATAAACCCGTAAAAAATATTTATGCCGGTCTTTGGCCTCGATACTGGCGGCATCAATATCAAATTCGTGATCATTTTTAAGCTCAAAGCCCCTGTCCTGCATAAAAGAATTCAACCGATGCAAAGCCTTTTCCGTATGGGCAATACCGGAAAGAATGGGATTTTTGGTTTCATATTTAAAATCCGTAAATTCCATTCCCCGGAGAAGAAGCCCGAGTCCGCTGCCGTCATATCCCTCCTGCATGGCCTCCATGGCCTGCAGGACATCAAATGGCGAAAACGGCTCATTGGCGGTTTTCAGTGCGAGACGACACATATTTTCTCCTTAAAATCATGAGGTTATCAAGCATAAAGCGTGCTGACATCTGCCAGCTTTAACTCTTTCTATCCTAAGAGTTTTGGTAACCGGTTTGCTTACAACGGAAAAACCACCTTGTCAAACTGTTTTTAAAGCAAAAAACCAATTGGCCACCACCTTTCCTCCTTCTCTGATTTTTTTAGCCTTCTCAATATTGCAAATATTGTTAAAGTTGTTATATAAGTTGATACTTAATTTCTATATTTTTTGTTTTGCAATTTATAAAAAAATTAAATATATAAAATAATAACATTCTGAAATTAAAGTAAAAAACCAATACTGCTTTTGACTTTTACAAGTTCGTTCACAATAATGGTGCACTATGAGCGATCAATACGATCTTTCCAAATTGCGGACTAGGGTAAAACGGCAGATCGAAAAGGCGGTTCCTGACGCCAAAATCGATTACTGCCTTACCTGCGGCCTCTGCGCCAGCGGCTGTCCAGCCAGCGGCATTGAGGACATGGATCCACGCAAATTTCTGCGTTACCTGGTTTTAGGCCAGAATGACATCATCCTTAAAACTAACTGGATCTATTCCTGTTCCCTGTGCCAGCGATGCAAATATGCCTGTCCCATGGGTATTGATGTCGGCCGCATTGTTTATGAGGTAAAAGGCATGCGCCCCAAGGAGGAACGGCCCACAAACCTGCAGCGCTCCTGTGATCTGCAAAAGGCAGGCAACTCTACCGGTATTCCGGATGCCGACTTTGTCTGGGTTGTTGGCGACATTCTTGAGGAGGTTCATGAGCTGGAACCCGAATGGGCGGATCTGCAAGCGCCCATGGATAAAATCGACGCTCAATTCTATCTTAACCAGAACGCCAAGGAACCTACGGTTGAGCCGGAAGAAATGGTTCCACTCTGGAAGATTCTCCACACGGTGGGCATTGACTGGACCTATTCCTCTAAATGGTGGGATGGAGCCAACTACTGTCTCTTTCCCGGTGACCCGGAGGACTGGGAGTACACGGTCCGCAAGCAAGCGGAGACGGTAAACGAACTTGGGTGTACGACCTACATCAACACCGAGTGAGGCCACATGATGTATGCAACCCTGGAAGGGTTGCGAAGATTCAACATCCCTCATAACTTCGAGGTGGTCAGTATTATTACCCTTTACGCCCAATGGATTCGGGATGGCAGGCTCAAGGTTGATCCGACCTGGAACACGGAAGGGCTGAAATTTTCCGTTCAGGATCCCTGTAAATTGGTACGCCAGTCCTTGGGCGACCCGGTGGCTGATGACCTGCGTTTTGTCATCAAATCCGTGGTAGGCGAGGAAAATTTTATCGATGTCTGGCCCAACAAGTCCAACAATTATTGCTGTGGCGGTGGCGGCGGCGCCCTGCAGGCCGGCTTTGTCGCCAACCGACGGCAGCACGGCAAGACCAAATTTGACCAACTCAATGCCACTGGTGCCGACGTGGTGATTACCCCCTGCCATAATTGTCACACCCAGGTCATGGATATCTGTGAACATTTCGGCGGCAAATGGCAGACCACCCATCTATGGGGTTGGATAGTCAAGGCGTTAAAAAGATAAACGGTACATATCATGCCCAAAGGTTCTGTATTAGTTGTAGGCGGCGGCATTGCCGGTGTGCAGGCTGCTCTTGATCTGGCGAACAGCGGTTTTCTCGTTCATCTGGTGGAAAAAACCACGGCCATCGGTGGCAAGATGAGCCAGTTGGATAAAACATTTCCGACAAATGACTGTTCCGCCTGTATTTTGTCGCCCAAGCTGGTGGAATGCGGCCGGCATTTCAATATCAATCTGCTGACCCTCTCCGACCTGATTTCACTGGAAGGGGAACCAGGCTCCTTTACAGCCGTGGTTCGGCAGCGCCCCCGTTATATTGATCCGGATAAATGTATTGCCTGCGGTCTCTGTGCCGAGAAATGTCCAAAAAAGGTGGATGATGAGTATAATCTCGGCATCAGCAAAAGAAAAGCGGCCTATTTAAGCTTTCCCCAAGCCGTGCCCCTAAAATATGCCATTGACCCGGATCACTGTATCTGGATCAAAAAACCGGGCAAATGCGGGGCCTGCGTCAAGGTCTGTCCGGCCGACGCCATCAATTTCGATGATACGGAAAAAGAACATATTCTCGAAGTCGGTTCCGTGGTTCTCGCCCTGGGTTTTTCGCCCTATGACCCGTCTTCCCTGGACTTCACCGGCTACGGCCGGCTGCCTAATGTCATCACCACCATGGAATTTGAACGGTATCTCAGCCCCTCGGGCCCCTGTATGGGTCACATGGAGCGGCCCTCGGACGGCCGGGAGCCGAGCCGGGTGGCCTGGCTGCAATGCGTAGGTTCCAGGGACATCAACCGCTCCTGCCACCCTTACTGCTCCTCGGTCTGCTGCATGTTTGCCATCAAACAGGCGGTGATTGCCAAGGAACATGCCCATGGCGATTTCTCGCCCTCCATCTTTTTCATGGATATGCGCACCCACGGCAAAGGTTTTGAAGATTATTACAACCGGGCCCGCAAAGAAGGCGTGAATTTTCACCGGGCCAGAGTTCACAGCGTCCTGCCGGGCGAGGAAGAAGACAGCCTGCGGCTGCGTTACGTCAATGAACAGGGTGAAACCTGTTTTGAAGAATTTGACATGGTCATTCTCTCCACCGGCCTCGAGGCAAATAAACAGACCGTGGAACTGGCAAAAATGCTCGAATTGAAGCTTGACGAGGACAACTTTGTCAAGACCGATGTTTTCCATCCAGTCTCCACCAGCAGGCCCGGTATCTTTGTCTGCGGCGCCGCAGCCGAGCCCAAAGATATCCCTCAATCTGTCATGGAGGCCAGCGCCGCCGCCATGGAGGCGGGCCGCATGCTGGCCCCGGCCCGCTGGCAGGAGACCGTGGTCAAAAAATATCCGCTTGAACGGGATGTCCATGCCGAAGTACCCCGCATCGGCGTCTTTGTCTGCCATTGCGGCATCAATATCAGCAGCGTGGTGGACGTTGACTCGGTGATGGAGTACGCCAAAACCCTGCCCGATGTTGTCTTTGCCCAGACCAATCTTTTTACCTGCTCCCAGGATACTATTGACCAGATGGTCAATACCATCAAGGAACAGGGACTAAACCGGGTGGTGGTAGCCTCCTGCTCACCCCGCACCCATGAGCCCCTCTTCCAGGAAACCCTGCGTGACGCGGGTCTGAATAAATTTCTCTTTGAAATGGCCAATATCCGTGACCAGGACTCCTGGGTACATCGGGATGAACCAGAAGCGGCCACCGTCAAGGCAAAAGATCTGGTACACATGGCCGTGGCCCGGGTGCGTGGTAAAGGAGCCCTGCCCTATAACACGGTGAAGGTTAAAAAATCAGCCCTGGTCATTGGCGGCGGCATGGGTGGCATGACTGCGGCCCTTTCTTTTGCCGAGCAGGACTTCCCGGTGACCCTGGTTGAGCAGACTGATCGTCTTGGCGGCAACGCCAATAAACTCTATCGGACATGGCAGGCCGACGAGGTCCAACCCTATCTGGCCGAGACCATTAAAAAAATCAACGATAATCCACGGATTGATGTACGGATGAACTGCCAGGTCGAGGATGTGGGCGGTTCGGTTGGTCACTTCACCACCCAGTTAAGTGATGGCTTCAGCCTGACCCATGGCGTTGCCGTGATGGCGGTGGGAGGAGAAGCCTACAAGCCGGAAGGAAAGTGGAACTACCTGTACTCCAAAAATCCCAATGTCCACACCCTGCTTGAAGTGGACCAGATGCTCATCGACGGCCAAGCCGATTTCAAGCAAACGGCCCAGGCTGTCTTTATCCATTGCGTGGGCTCACGCATCCCCGAACGTCCCTGGTGCAGCCGCGTCTGCTGCACCCATGCCATTGATTCGGCTATTAAGCTCAAAGAACTGAACCCGGAGATGGACATCTTCATGCTCTACCGGGATATCCGCACCTATGGCCAGCGGGAACGAATTTATCAGGAGGCCAGAGCTAAGGGAATCGTCTTTATCCGCTATGATCTTGACCATCTGCCAGGCGCCACAGAAAAAAACGGCAAGATCATCATACAGACTCATGATCCCATTGTTGACGGCGACATCACCCTGCATCCCGACCTGCTGATCCTGGCCACGGCCATCCAGCCACGTCAGGATTCCGGCAACCTCTCCAAATTTTTCAAATGCGCCATTGATGCCCACGGTTTCCTGCTTGAGGCCCATATGAAACTGCGTCCGGTTGATTTTGCCACCGACGGCGTCTACCTGGCCGGCCTCTGCCATTATCCCAAGCCCCTGGAAGAAACCATTGCCCAGGCCAAGGCCGCAGCAGCCAGGGCCACCATTGTCCTGTCCCAGGATGAGGTACCGGCCGAAAGCATCACGGCCATGGTCAACGAAGCCAAATGTACAGGCTGCGGCGTCTGCGTCACGGTTTGTGCCTATAGCGCCGTCAGTATGGATGAGGATAACAACGTGGCCGAGGTCAACACCGACCTCTGTAAAGGCTGCGGCGCCTGTGTAGCTGGCTGCCGCTCCGATGCCATGACATTGATGAATGTGGGCAATGAACAGCTTATGGCTGCGGTTGAGGCGGCTTTTGAATAGTTGGATTTGTTATATTGGCTTGACTGGTTTAATTAGTTAAACCTGAGCACGCCTAAAACTTTAAGGCCAAAATAAAGACATTTGAAGAGCTTACAAGCTGGCAAGAAGCAAGAAAGCTGGTCAACAAAATTTATTAAAATTACTCAACAAGATAATTTTAATAAAGATTTTGAATTGAGAAACCAGATACGAAGAAGCGCTATCTCGATCATGGCCAATATCGCCGAGGGCTTTCACCGTAACAGCAATAAAGACTTCATGCGATTTTTGGATTATTCCCGAGCCTCATTAGCCGAGACAATAAGCCATTGTTACATTGCTCTAGATCAAGAGTATATAAGCCGTACTGAGTTTAAAGAAATTAAAAAACAGGCGAATTTTGTGTGGAAAAAAAATTAACAAATTTATCTCCTATCTGCACAACTTCAACCAACAAAACCAGTTAAACTAATAAAACCAATAAAACCAGTATGACTAATCAAACGAGTTGGGAACCAAAAATAATTGCTTTTTTATGTACCTGGTGCAGCTATGCCGGGGCAGACCTGGCCGGAGTGAGCCGTTTTCAGTATCCGCCCAATATCCGTATTGTCAAGGTGCCCTGTTCCGGCCGGGTAAGTGGCAACATGATTCTTTCCGCCCTGAAATCCGGGGCGGACGGCGTCCTTATTTCCGGCTGTCATCCCGGCGACTGTCATTATATCAGCGGCAATTATTTTGCCAGACGTCGGTTTGGACTGTTCAGCAATCTCCTTGACTTTGTCGGTATTGAGCCGGGGAGAGTCAGTTTTTCCTGGATATCCGCCTCCGAGGGTGAACAGTTTGCCGAGGTGGTGAAAACGGTCACCGAAAGGGTGAAAAAACTCGGGCCTGCCACCAGGTTGGTAAAAAAACTAGAATAACACTGGCCTAATTAGTCTTGATTGGTCGTTAGTCTTACTGGTCAGGAATAATGCAATTAGAATTATCTAAATTAATAGGGCCAATAAGACCGATTAGACCGACCAATGAGACTAATTAGACCAACCGGACCAACAAGACCAGTTATACCATGCCTACAATAAACGAAAAAATAACTGAAGAGATCAGGGCCAAGGCGAAAGAACTTCTTGAAAGTAAAGAGGTCGCAGCCTTTCTGGGATTCTGCCTGGGCAGCCTGCCCATGACCACGCGACCCTTTGTGGCCCGCAGCCCGGAAGAGGCAGACAAACTGGTCTGGAACAGTTTCTGTGTTTTGAATCCGGCCAATTACCTGCCTGAGCTGCTTAAATCCCTGGAACCACCGAGAGGCCCAAGGGATCCGGCTCCGAAAGGCCCGCTCCCCAAGGCGGCGGTGCTTGCCACCGGCTGCTGGTCACGCAATATCAGTATCCAGATCAAGGAAAATCAGCTTGACCGGGAGCGGGTGGTTATCGTCGGTGTTGCCAGCCGGGGTAAGGTGGATCAGCGCAAGGTCAAGGCACGATTCCCGGACCAGGAAATCCTGAAAATCGAGGAAGAGGATCATAAACTTACGGTTTCAGGGCAGGATTTTGAAGAGGAAATCAACCGCTGGGATGTGGTGCGGGGAAACTGTCTGACCTGTCTCCACCCTGACCCGGTCATGCTGGATATCCGCATCGGCGAACCCGGCCAGGAACGAAAAAACGACAGCCCATTCCAGCAGGTTAACGAGATTGAAAACAAATCAACCGATAAACGCTGGCAATGGTTCCAGGACGAATTCGCCTCCTGCATTCGTTGCTATGCCTGCCGCAACGCCTGCCCCTTGTGTTACTGCGACACCTGTTTTGTCGATGACTCCAAGCCCCAATGGGTTGATAAAAGCATTGATCCGGTTGACACTGGTCTTTTCCATATACTACGGGCCTATCACTGTGCCGGACGCTGCACGGACTGCGGCGCCTGCGAGTCGGTCTGCCCCATGGACATCAACATGCGGATTCTGACCAAAAAATTATCCAAGGATGTCATGGCGCTGTACGGCAGCGAGGCGGGCATGGATCCGGAGGCTCCCCTGCCGCTGAGTACCTATAAAACTGATGATCCCCAAGATTTTATCCTGACTGAAAGCGGCGCGGCAAAGGAGGGCATGTAAATGAAGGTGTATGCATTCAAACAGGCCGCCCTTGAAGAATGGGTAAAATCATGGCATTCAACCCATAAAGTTTACCGGGCTGCGGCCCAGAAAAGCGAAACCTGCGGCGCCCATGCCGGTTGGACAGAAATGACCGATTTCAGCCTGCCGCCAACCGGGCCGGCCAAGTCCTCCATAAAGACCTTTTATTTCCCCCAGCCTGAGACCATGGCAACCTATTCCACCAGAAAACAAGATCCGGACGGACTGCTCATGGAAAACCAGGGCACGCCAACGGAAAAACAGGTTGTCTTTGGAGTCCGGCCCTGTGACGGCCGCAGCGTGGAACTCAACAACCTGCCCTATGTCGATGATCCTTTTTACCAGGCCAACCGTGAGCGGACAATTCTGGTGGGTTTCAGCTGTGCCGAACAAAAATCCACCTGCTTCTGCACCCAGACCGGCGGTTCGCCCTATGGCACAGAGGGGCTGGATATCGCTCTTTCACAGGTAGGGGATGTTTTCCTGGCCGAGATCCTCACGGACAAAGGCGCGGCACTGGTGGGCAATGGTGCCGACCTCACCGAGGCCTCGAAAAGTGATATTGCCGAACTTGTCCGCTTGCGCCAAGGGGTTAAAGATAATCCAGGCCATGACGAGAGCCTGAAGGCAAAAGAGATGATTGCCCTGCATGATGCGCCATTTTGGGACAAGGTGGCGGAGTCCTGCCTGAACTGCGGGGCCTGTACCTTTCTCTGTCCAACCTGTTACTGTTTTGATATTCAGGATGAGGTGGTCAGGGGCCAGGGCAAACGTATCCGCTACTGGGATTCCTGCATGTTTCCCCTCTATACCCTGCACACCACCGGCCATAATCCCCGGGGCAAGAAGGTACAGCGGGTCAGGAACCGTTTCATGCATAAACTGAAATACTTTCCGGACCGTTTCGGACCGCTCTCCTGCGTGGGCTGCGGTCGCTGCATCCAGGAATGTCCGGTTAATATCGATATCCGCGAGGTC
>JAOZOY010000153.1 GCA_029933005.1 Deltaproteobacteria bacterium | reverse complement strand
GAAAGGGTAGTTGTACTTTTAGAGGTTGAAAGAGTGTGATGTAATCGTATTTTTTCCCCTCCTCACCAATCGTTGAAAAAGCAATTTCTTATCATTTTTTTCGGCCGACGTGGCTGGCCAGGCGTCGGGAAAGGTGTAAGATTTCCCGACATATGTTTTTGGACTTGTTTTTGATTCCTTATTCCCGCCTTTCCGGGAAATATTCATGGAATTATAATAAAAACAAGAGGTTAAGCTGGTTTTCCGGTTTCAGGCTGCAAGGATTGTCTGGAAGAATCATGTCGGTATTTTTTACAGTGTTTCCGATGGAAAATGGAGGAATAGATAAAAGCTGTGTCATAATCATTGGTTGTAGCTATGGCATGATAATTGCCCAATATTTTAGATCGCAGTTAAAGCCATCTCCGCCGTGAGGCGGAGTCGGAAAGCCACGGGTCTTATGAAGACGGCCGGGTTGCCTGTATCAGGGCACCCGGCCCTTTTTTTTCTGGACGGCGCCAGGGGCTGGGGTTTGTTTGTCTCCGGCAAAAGTCGGAAAAGTACAAAGCGAAATATGCGTATCCGGGCTGTTAAGGCAGCCGTAAAGGTTACAGGAATTTTATTAGCGGCAATTTTTACCCGTAACCTTGTTAAAGGAGGAGAAAAAATGAAGAAAAGAGTATGCAGACTGGTCGTTCTGGTTTCGTTGTTGGGCTTGGTGGCGGCGCCGGGTTGGGCGGCTTCTTTTTCCGTGGATGTTGGCAGCTCATTTTTTTTCGGGCAGCGGGGTGCCGGGATTGAAATTGACAGCAGCTACAGCGGAACTGATTTTGGTCATCTCGTGGGAACTATAGGCGCGGCTGGTGGAGAGATGATCGGTACGGGCTCCGCCGAAGCGGAGGTTGGAGGTGAAATGCTTGATCATCGCATCAGCGTTGATCCTGCATACGAGATACCCCAGTGCGCGCATATTGAACTCGCTGCCTACCTTGCTGTAGATGGTGAAGCTTTTAATAATGTTGTGGTTACTAACAATAATTGGAACAATTACTCCTACGCGGATGCCAGCACCACAACTGTTTTCACGATTAATCCAGGCTCGGGAGAAGCTGTCGGTCAGTCCGTGTTGGTCAATGTCGAAGCCTCGGCTTTCTCTGATGAAGGCGGTTTGTTTGACAAGGAAACCGGTTTAGGGGGGGGCTTTCCCCACAATTTTCGTGTCCTTCATAATAGCGAAGTTGTTTATGAAGCCGACAATCCGGTTTTTTCACCCGATGACAGTATCCTGGATGGTCTGGTCATCAATGCGCTTATCGGTGATACCATTGCCATTGATGCCGCCGTCTGGGCGCATCTTTTGGGGAATGAGATGGTGGACGGCTATTTTGAGGGATATGCTGAGATTGAATGCCTCGTTGATCTCTCCGTTGAATCCAATCCAGTCCCCATTCCCGGCGCCCTCTGGCTTCTGGGTTCCGGCCTGTTCGGCCTGGTGGCGCTGCGCCGGCGGAAAAAAGAATCCTGATGCATTCAGCCATTGCACGTGAAAAACCTGGCCGGCTTTTTTGGCCTTGAGATCGTGATTCGGGGTTATTATTAATCTTTTGACAAGGGAGTGGAAAATGAAACGACTGTTTTTCCGCATGCTGATGGGTGTGATTCTGGCGCTGCCGTGCTCGGCGTATGCCTCTACGGTGATTTATTCTGGCAGTAATTCCATAGGAATTGACCATCTTCAAGTTGGGTCCTCATTCTATGACGTCGATTTTCTCCATGATAGTTTCGATGATCTCTGGCCAAGTCAAAACCCTGTATTTTGGGACGATCAGGGTGGCGCCCAGTCCGCCTCGAATGCCATCAATACCGTCTTGAACAATGAAAGTCCAGTGCCGCTGGTGTCGACATCCGGCTCAGGGATTTACAATGTTCCGTTTGAAAAAAGGACAATTGATGGCAAAATAGGAACAGTCGTCAATTTGCGGCACACGGATTTTGGCGTTTGGTGGGGTAGCAATTCCTCGGCCGGCTACTTGAGTTCTGGCTCTGATTACGTGTATGCCAGGTTTAGTCCCGTGGTTCCCATCCCCGGTGCCCTATGGCTTTTGGGTTCGGGCCTGTTCGGCCTGGTGGCGGTGCGGTGGCGGAAGGGAGAGAAATAGGGGACTGACTTCTATTTTTTGTATTCCCTGGATAATTGCCGGAAAATATTAAAGGTGCAGCACGGGGTGTCTTGAGAAATTGGATTCTTTACCATAACGAGGGGGTGCGAACCCATTTTATCGCACATTGAATTTTATCGTCCAATAGCCTAATTTTAGACTGAACTCCGCAGCAATTTTATCTTATCTTGATGGCTATGAGTGAGTTTATGGTCATCCAGGGGCGTCAGTTGAAAAAATCGGATATAGATTTTATCCGTCAGTTGATTCAGGACAATTCATCCTGGAATCGAACGAGAATTTTCTATACAAAAATTCACAGATTCCATCCTCGAAATTCAAGCAAACCTTTTTTCAAGTTTAGATTTCAATGCTCTTGAGCTCTCTTTACGCGATGCGTTTCATGAGCTCGTCGATCACATCCTGCTGCCAACACTTCAAGCCTTACTCAATGATCGCAAATAGTTCCTGGTTGCCCTCAAACAACTTGCCGCAAAAAAAGGCATGCGGTTCTGTGGATTTCGCAAAACTTCTGTCCGCATCTTTAGGGGGCAAGACCGTGAAAATTTGAATAGCTGGCAAACAGGACAAGAACGTCCTTTTGACCTAAATTTCAACTGAATTTCAGCTATGCTGGCCTTTTTAGTCTGCCACCTTCACTTTATCATCAGATTTTATCTTGACACAAATTATTTGAAAGGGTAGTTGTGCTTTTAGAGGTTGAAAGAGTGTAATGTGATCGTATTTTTTCCCTCCTCACCAATCGCTGAAAAAGCAATTTTTTATCATTTCATTTTATCATTTTAATTTCACACTACAAGACATAAAAATTCTGATTTTTGCCTGGAGGTGTTCCATGCTTGCCCTGCT
>JAOZOY010000152.1 GCA_029933005.1 Deltaproteobacteria bacterium | reverse complement strand
TAAACAACGCCAATGGTAACAACTGACGACTGTAAATATTCGGGTAGCACCTCATCTTCGCCCATTTGGGCCAGCTCGAGTAGCATTAGTATGCTTCGCTACCCCGAATGAACGAATATGAGGTGCTACCCGAATATTTACAGTCCCAGATGATTGCAACTTTTTCGTATAACCCGAATATTTACTGACGAATAATGAATATTTTAGGAATTTCAGCATATTATCACGACAGTGCCGCATGCCTTGTTCAGGATGGCGAAATAATCGCCGCCGCCCAGGAAGAACGATTTACCCGGAAAAAGAATGATTTTGCTTTCCCGAGTCAGGCACTTGCTTACTGTCTGCAGGAAGGTAAACTCAATGGAACTGACGTAGATTACATTGCCTTTTACGACAAGCCGTTTATTAAATTTGAACGTATTCTTGAAACATACCTTGCCTTTGCACCCTATGGTATCAAATCCTTTTTAAAGGCTATGCCTTTATGGATAAAACAAAAACTATGGATCAAAGATCACATTATAAAGGAAAGCGGCAATTTTCAGGGAAAAATTATTTTCCCTGAACACCATGAGTCCCATGCCGCTTCTGCATTTTTTCCATCCCCCTTTCAAGAAGCCGCATTTCTTACCATTGATGGTGTAGGCGAATGGGCGACAACGAGTTATGGTTCCGCTACTGACAAAGAAATCACCATACTTGCTGAAATGCTGTTTCCCCATTCCCTTGGTCTTCTCTATTCTGCTTTTACATACTACACCGGATTTAAAGTTAACTCTGGCGAGTATAAACTTATGGGCCTGGCCCCATACGGGGAACCCAAATATAAAGACCTGATTTTGTCCAAACTGATGGATCTCAAGGAGGACGGTTCATTCAAACTGGACATGAAGTACTTCAATTATTGCGCCGGCCTTACAATGACCAATGAAAACTTTGCCGGTCTCTTTGGCAGGGCAGCGCGAGAACCTGAAACAGCCTTAACTCAGATGGATATGGATCTTGCACGCTCGATCCAGGAAGTGACTGAAGAGGTGACCTTAAAAATGGTTAACCATGTCCATAACATAACAGAACAAAAACAGTTATGCATGGCAGGTGGAGTGGCATTGAATTGTGTCGCCAACGGTCGAATCCTGCGTGAATCCAAATTTGAGGATATCTGGATTCAACCTGCCGCTGGTGATGCCGGTGGCGCCCTTGGTGCCGCACTGTTCACCTGGCATCAATATCTCGGAAACTCAAAACCTGTGACCCGTCAAACAGACCTGCAAAAAGGCAGTTACCTCGGTCCTGCGTTTTCCAACTCTTACATTCGAAACTATCTGGAACAAAACAATATTTCCCATACGGAGCTTACCAAAGAAGAGATACCTGAAAAAATAGCTGACCGTATTGCCGCACAGGAGGTAATCGGATGGTTTCAGGGACGGATGGAGTATGGCCCCCGAGCCTTGGGCAACCGTTCAATCCTCGGCGATTCACGATCTCGGGAAATGCAGGAAACCATCAACCTGAAGATAAAATATCGTGAAAGTTTCAGACCTTTTGCTCCATCTGTTCTTCAGGAGCGGGCAATAGACTATTTCCAGATCGACAAAGAAAGCCCATACATGCTTCTGGTGGCAGACGTTAATGAAGATATCAAAAAGAGGCCATCTGAAAAGGACAGACAATTGATCGGCCTGAATAAACTGCACATTCCTCGATCTACCATACCGGCTGTTACCCATGTCGATTATTCGGCAAGGGTACAAACTGTCAACGGAGAAGAAAACCCTCTCTATTATGCTCTCATAAAGGCTTTTGATACAAAATACGATTGTGCCGTTATTATCAACACATCCTTTAATGTCAGGGGTGAACCAATCGTCTGTACACCGGAGGATGCCTATTACTGCTTTATGCACACTGAAATGGACTGTTTGATGATGGGAAATTTTCTCCTGGAAAAAGCAAAACAAGACCAATAAAGGAATAGCCTGGACTATGCTTGAAAAAAATACAGCTATCACTGCGGGTGAACTCAAAAGATTCGGTGTAATCATTAGCGTTGCGCTGGCGGTTATCGGATGGATTCTGCTTTTAAAAAATCAGAAGAGTGGCTTCATTTTTTCTTTTATTGCCCTGTTACTGCTCATTGTTTCGTTGCTGCAACCAGCGATACTGAAATGGATTTATCCCTGGTGGATGAAACTTGCAGATATTATGGGTTATGTCATGACAAGGATTATCTTGACCGTTCTCTTTTACACTCTATTTACTCCCATAGGATTTGTGGCGAGGTTACTGAACAAAGATTTTCTCTTTATGAGGATGCCTGGCCAATCAAATGGACACGGGAATAATTCTCCTGACAGTTACTGGGTACAAAAAAAAGTGACAAAACTAGATACAAGCAGAATGGAGAAACAATATTAATGAAAAATACGAGCTAACCCAGGTGACGAACGGGAAAGCCGGCATCAGTATTAATTTATCATCTGATTATATCCCGTGGGAGCCATTCCTGCGAGTGACACTAAGGATAGGATTTATGTCTAAAGCATCAACAATATTTGAAATATGGGGATTTTTAAAAGAAAGAAAAAAATGGTGGTTAGCACCTATTATACTTTTTCTCGTTTTAATAGGCGCTATACTCGTTCTTGCAGAAGGATCTGCCATCGCACCATTTATTTACACGTTATTTTAGATAGCGGAGCTCGCCCTGCTTACGGTAGGTAAGCGAACGTAGTGAGACTCCGATCTCCGGCACCTGTGAACGCTGACAGAATAAGGAGTTACTCGAAAGCTTGGTGATTTTACCCCCGTGATTGGTTACCACTGAACAGGGACTGGTTGCCTTGAATGTATTAGAAAATATGTAGCAATCATGCGATTTGTAAAATTTTTATTGTATATACTTTATATTCTGTCAATTTCTTTTGTCATAGCAGAAATTTTTATGCGATTTTGGGGATATTCTGAACATTATTTGTATGATCCGATTTACATGCCCTATGACAAAACAACTG
>JAOZOY010000088.1 GCA_029933005.1 Deltaproteobacteria bacterium | reverse complement strand
GCGAGGGCGGCCGTACGGTAGGCGCCGGTGTAATCAATAAGATTATTGAATAGGTAGAACGGATGATACAGACACAAAAAATTCGGATCAAGTTGAGAGGATATGATCATAAGCAGCTTGATCTTTCCACGATTGAGATCGTTGAAACAGCAAAGCAGACCGGTGCGATGGTAGCCGGCCCCATACCATTGCCGACAACAATTAATAAATATTGCGTTCTTCGTTCTCCCCATGTTGACAAAAAATCTCGTGAGCAGTTTGAGATGAGAACACACAGGCGACTTCTCGATATATTGGAACCAACACAACAGACAATTGATGCGCTTATGAAACTTGAGTTGTCAGCCGGCGTTGATGTGGAGATTAAGCTGTAATTTCAATTCCGTGATTACAGAGTTGACACGTTGTGGGTGCATCAGAAAGGTTCTGAAAGCCCTATTGTCATTAAAAGAAAATAAGAATTGGTTGAAAGAATGCCGAATACAATAGGTTTACTAGGAAAAAAAATAGGAATGACTCGTGTTTATTCTCAAGAGGGTGACGCAATAGGTGTCACTGTCATTGAGACTGGACCATGTGTTGTTCTACAGAAAAAAACCAAAGGCAAAGAAGGCTATAATGCTATTCAGGTCGGTTTTGTCTCAAAAAAAGAATCCCGAATAAATAAACCAATGCTGGGTCATTTTAAAAATGCCGGCAAAGGCGGTTTTTATCATGTAAAAGAATTTCGTGTCGATGATCCTGAACAATATGAGGTTGGGCAGGAACTTTTGGCCAAAGATCTTTTCCGGGTAGGGGATATTGTCGATATTAAAGGGAAATCCAAAGGTCGTGGTTTTCAAGGAGTTGTGAAACGGTATGGTTTCCGTGGTGGCTGTGCGGCCCATGGTTCCATGTTTCACAGAGCTCCGGGTTCGATTGGCTGCAGTGCATGGCCAAGTCGCGTCATCAAAGGGAAAAAAATGCCCGGCCGTATGGGAAATAATATATTGACCAAGAAAAACGTGATTATAGTCGATATCCGCCAGGAAGATAATGTCGTTCTTGTAAAGGGTGCTGTCCCCGGAGCTAAGCAAGGTCTTTTGTCAATTTATAAAAAGTAGGCTGACTTCAGATTTTAACGTTAATTTAAAAGATTATTTTTAATGTTGATTACTATTTGACCATGCGTGTTTTCATTAGTTCATGGTGAAAAAATTATAGCATTCAGTTGCTGGCTATGAGCCGATTGCGTCGGCAAATTCGGCTGGTGTTGGAACTGATGAGTACAACATGGTTTGATGTGGCTTAATGTGTGGAGGAGCCGGAAAATGGCAGTTACGGATTTATATAATGTAAAAAAAGAGAAGATTGGAGTAGTTGAACTTAATGACTCGCTTTTTGGCGTCGAAGTTAATTCTCATATTCTTCATGATGTTGTTCGCATGCAATTAGCCAAACGACGTCAGGGAAGCGCCTGTACGAAAACCAGAGCCGAAGTTCGTGGGAGCGGAGCAAAACCTTGGCGCCAGAAAGGAACCGGTCGTGCTCGTGCGGGAAGCAGGCAATCTCCGGTATGGCGAGGAGGTGGAACCACCTTTGGTCCAAAACCCAGGGACTACAGTTTTAAAATGCCGAAAAAGGTTCGTAAACTTGGTTTGCGTATGGCATTGAGCGCACGTTTCTTAGAAGAAAATATAGTCATTGTTGATGAATTTAATCTGGATGAAATCAAAACCAAAAAATTTATCTCCATCATGCGCGACCTTGATATCGACAATTGTCTGATAGTTATTCCCGAACAAAATGAGAATCTCGAGAAGTCTTCCCGTAATTTACCAGGATACAAGGTTATACCATCGGGAGGAGTTAATGTTTATGATATTCTCCTTCATAAAAAAGTTCTCATTCTTCAGCCTTGTCTCGGCCAACTCGAACAGAGGTTGTTAACATGAATAATTTATATGATGTCATAAAAAAAGCTTGTCTGACTGAGAAGGGTATGGCCCTCCAGGAAGAGATGAATCAAGTCGTTTTTAAAGTCGACCCGAGGGCAAACAAGATTGAGATCAAGAATGCCGTCGAAAAGATGTTTAATGTTGAGGTACTCAAGGTCAGGACAGCAAATATGCATGGTAAGAAAAAACGTCTTGGCCGTTTTATGGGTAGACGATCTGACTGGAAAAAAGCTGTTGTGACAGTTCAAGAGGGACAATCGATCAGTTTCATTGAAGATCTGTAGAACCTCTTCATTAAATAAGAGATATAAATTTTGAATCAACAGCTATTAAATATTGAGGGTTTTTAAATGGCAACAAAGACCTATAAACCAACCTCTCCGGGAAGAAGAAATCTTGTAACGATTTCAAATCCGGAACTTTTTAAGGGCGGTCCTGAAAAAAAACTGGTAGAAAACCTGCGTAAATCAGGTGGTCGAAATAATTATGGCCGGATAACCGCACGTCATATTGGCGGTGGTCATAAAAGAAAATATAGAATTATAGATTTTAAGCGGGATAAGGTTAATATTCCAGCTAAGGTTGCGACCATTGAATATGATCCGAACCGTTCAGCCAATATTGCATTACTTTTTTATTCCGATGGAGAAAAGCGCTATATCCTTTCTCCAAAGGGGATCAAGGTCGGTGATATTGTTGAAGCCGGAGAGTCTGTTGACATAAAGACCGGGAACTGCCTTCCCATGGGTAATATTCCTCTGGGTAGCATTATACACAATGTGGAAATGCGAATCGGTAAAGGCGCACAAATGGTCAGAAGTGCTGGAGTCTCGGCTCAGTTGATGGCAAAAGAAGGAGATCATGTCCTTGTAAAACTGCCATCAGGTGAGGTGAGGAGATTTCATCAAAAATGCCGGGCTTGCATTGGTCAAATCGGCAATCATGAGCATGAAAGTCAGAAGATGGGTAAGGCCGGTCGTAATCGCTGGAAAGGAAGGCGGCCTCAGGTCAGAGGTGTTGCTATGAATCCCCATGATCATCCTATGGGTGGTGGTGAAGGCAAGAGTTCAGGTGGTCGTCATCCTTGTACTCCCTGGGGTGTTCCGACCAAGGGCTATAAGACCAGAAAACGGAATAAATCCTCTAATAAGGATATCGTCAAAAGACGGTCGTAGGCTTTCAGGCTTAAAATGAAAAAGACAAAACGACTGGAAATAATAGGGGGAATGTAAAGTGGCACGTTCTATTAAAAAAGGACCCTTCGTTGATGATCATTTAATAAAAAAGGTCAATCACGCAAGAGAAACGGGTTCCCGTAAGGTGATCAAGACATGGTCGCGACGTTCTGATATCCTTCCGGAAATGGTAGGAATTACCTTTGCAGTTCACAATGGGAAAAAATTTATTCCTGTTTTTGTTACTGAAAATATGGTTGGACAGAAACTTGGAGAATTTTCTCCGACACGAACCTTTTATGGTCATGCCGGAGACAGAAAGGGAAGAAAATAAGATTTCTTTATTTTTGTCTGAACAAGGAGTTAATGAAGCTATGGAAGCAAAGGCTGTTGCCAGACATATACGGATTTCACCACAAAAAGCACGCCTGGTGGCGGATCTTGTCCGTGGAAAAAATGTAGAAACCGCCATTAATACCTTGCGTTTCATGCCTAAAAAGGGTGCACGTCTTTTGCGCAAGGTGATTGAATCAGCAGTTGCCAATGCCGGTCAGAATGAGGCAATTGACATAGATACGCTTTACATAAAGACTGTCTATATTGATGGTGGTCCGATGCTGAAAAGAATCAGGCCCCGTGCTATGGGAAGAGCAACCAAGATCTTAAAGAGATCGAGTCATATTACGGTTATTCTTGATGAAATGTAGCGGATAGAAGCGCATATTTCATAGATTATTTTACGTGATATTAATGGAGGAATAATTTGGGCCAGAAAGTCAATCCTATCGGATTTCGTCTAAATATTGTCAGAACATGGGAATCTACCTGGTATGCGGATCGTGATTATGCCGCAAATCTGCTTGAAGACCAGAAAATTCGAAAGTATGTGAAACAAAGGCTTTTTCATGCCGGTATTTCAAAAATACACATCTCACGTACCGGTGAGAAGATAAAAGTTAAACTGCATACCGCACGCCCTGGTATTGTTATTGGTAAGAAAGGTGTTGAAATTGAGGCGCTGAAGAAAGATCTTGATAAACTGATAAACCGTCAGTTTCAAATAGATATTCAGGAGGTTCGTCGGCCCGAGGCCGATGCTCAACTTGTTGCTGAAAACGTTGCATTGCAACTGACACGCCGTATTGCTTTTCGTCGGGCCATGAAAAAGGCTGTCAATATCGCCTTGAAGTTCGGGGCAAAAGGAGTTAAGATAGCCTGCTCTGGTCGTCTTGGTGGTGCTGAGATGGCTCGTAGAGAATGGTATCGTGAGGGCCGCGTACCATTGCATACCCTGAGGGCTGATATCGATTATGGTTTTGCCGAAGCGAAAACAACCTATGGGATTATTGGTGTGAAAGTCTGGATTTTTAACGGTGAAGTGCTTACAGAAGCCGAAAAGGTTCTTCAGGTATAATCTTTGCCTTCATTATTGCCGATCAAGTAAGTGTCTTTTTTTGATGGTTTCATCAGAATGATGATAAGGAAATAAAATGCTCAGTCCTAAAAAGGTAAAATTCAGAAAAACAATGAAAGGCCGTATGAGAGGTAAGGCCTATCGAGGATCCAGCATCAGCTTCGGTGACTATGCCTTGAAGGCTACTCAATGCGGCTTTGCAACATCCCAGCAGATTGAAGCTGCGCGAATTACAATTAATAGAACAATTAAACGCGGTGGTAAAATGTGGATTCGGATTTTTCCCGATAAACCCATGACAAAAAAGGCTGCCGAAACAAGAATGGGCAAGGGAAAAGGGAGTCCCGAATATTGGGTTGCCGTGATTAAGCCTGGAAGGGTACTTTATGAGTTGACCGGTGTGGATGAAGAGCTGGCTCTCAAGGCATTAAGACTTGCCGGTAATAAGCTGCCTTTTTCGACAAAGGTCATTAAGAAGGAAACAACCTTATGAAGGTAGTAGAATACAGGAAATTAAGTGTGGGCGATTTGTCATTAAAGGTAGTTGATTTGAAAGAAGAAATTGCTAAATTGAGGTTTCAGCACAGTATCCGCCCCCTCGAGAATACATCAATACTTTCTCAGCTTAAAAAAGATGTTGCAAGAGTGATGACTGTTCTCTCCGAGAAAAGGAATAACTGAGCGAAGGACAAGCAGGAAGAATCAAATTCTATTATTTCTTGAGTTTCCTTCTTGTTTTTTATCGTATAAATATAAGCAGCGGAACAGTTTCTATGTCTTTTCGTATCTGTTTTATAAGTTTTCTGTTGAGTTGAAAGCCGAATAAAAGGGTATAGATGAACAGTTACAGAATGGTGGTTAGGCCAATTTGGTGGCTCACCTGAAAAGTTACGTCAAATTGATTAATTAAATTTTTGGGCAGATAGATGGTTGAGTTGAAAAAAAATAAAAAAACACAGGCTGGAGTTGTCGTCAGCAACAAAATGGACAAGACGATTGTTGTTCGGTCGGAAAAAATTGTCCGCCACAAGCTTTACGGCAAATATTTAAGACGTTATGTTAAATATGTTGCTGATGATCAGGATAATATTTGTAATATCGGCGATCAGGTTATGATAGAAGAATGTCGTCCTTTAAGTAAAAGAAAAAGATGGCGTCTTCGTGAGATCGTTAGAAAGGCTCTTTAGGCTTTTTTTAATTTGCTCAGGCGCTGAAAAAAAGATCTTCAGTTGAACTGAATTTAACTGACTGGATAGTTGTTGGTGGAGATATGATACAAACTGAATCCGTACTTAATGTTGCAGATAACTCTGGAGCCAAGAAGCTTTTGTGTATTCGTGTCTTGGGTGGTACTCGTAGACGGTATGCAAGAATTGGTGATGTGATTGTTGTCACGGTGAAAGAAGCAATACCGAATGCAAAAGTCAAAAAAGGCGAAGTTATGCGAGCTGTCATTGTCAGGACCGCCAAGGAGATCAGACGCAGTGATGATACCATGGTAAAATTCGATGATAATTCGGCAGTTGTTCTGACCGGAACAGGTGAACCTGTGGGCACAAGAATTTTTGGCCCTGTTGCAAGGGAATTGAGGACAAAAGGTTTTATGAAAATCGTGTCCCTGGCCCCTGAAGTTCTTTAGTACGAAAAGTATTTTTGATAGAGAGGCATGGAGATGCAAGCGGCGAAAAATAAATTAAAGCTCAATGATCAGGTTGAGGTCATCGCTGGAAAGGATAAAGGCCGAGTTGGTAAGATTATTCAAATTGTTACTGATTCAAATCGAGCGAAAGTAGAAAAAATCAATATGGCCAAGCGTCATGTTAAACCTGATATGCAAAATCAACAAGGTGGTATTATTGATATGGAAGCCCCAATTCATATGTCCAACCTGATGTTGATTTGTGCTAAATGTGCAAGAGCTGTGCGAGTCGGAAATAAAATTTTAGAAGATGGATCCAAAGTGCGCACCTGTAAGCGCTGTGGTGAAGCAATCGAGCCCAAGAGATAACAGGGCGAACTGGAGGCAATCGAAGCAGTTATGGCAGGTTTACAAGAATTTTATCGCAACGAATGTATTCCTCAGCTCGTTGAGAGATTTGGCTACAAAAATATCATGCAGGTCCCTAAGCTTGAAAAAATTGTATTAAATATGGGACTGGGTGAGGCGGTGCAGAATCCAAAAATTATCGATGGCGCGTCTCATGAGTTGACCCTGATCGCAGGACAGAAAGCGGTTGTCACTAAGGCAAAAAAATCAATAGCCAGTTTTAAGCTTCGTGAAGGTGTGCCGATCGGGTGTATGGTTTCTTTGCGTCATACAAGGATGTATGATTTTTATAGCAAGTTGGTTCATCTCGGGCTGCCACGCGTTCGTGATTTTCGCGGCGTTAGCCCTAAGTCGTTTGATGGACGCGGTAACTATTCCCTTGGCATTAAGGAACATATCATTTTTACTGAAATTGATTTTGATAAAATTGATAAAATCAAGGGCTTTAACATTACCATTGTCACTAGTGCCAAAACCGATGAAGAAGGCCGTTATCTTTTAAAAGTGCTTGGCATGCCCTTTAAGAATTACAATGTCAAGGAGGAAGAGGTTGGCTAAGAAATCCATACGAGCAAAGAGCGCTCGTAAACCTAAATTTAAAGTACGTGGCTATAATCGATGTCCACTTTGTGGACGGCCCAGAGCATTTATCAGAAAATTCGGGATTTGCCGTATCTGTTTCAGAAACCTTGCTTCACGAGGTGAACTGACGGGTGTTACCAAATCAAGTTGGTAAAAAAGTATCCATAATTTGGGCACGGCATTAATTAACATGACTCGAATTGACGATATTTTATATTGTAGGCAATAACAGGAGAAGGAGTAACATTCATGTCCATGAGTGATCCCATGGCGGATATGCTGACCAGAATAAGAAATGCTGGAATGGCAAAATTTGAATCAGTAGAAATTCCGCTTTCTAAACTGAAAAAAGGTGTGGCTGAGACGTTAAAAAAAGAAGGCTACATTAATGATTATAGTGTTATTCAGGATAACACCCAGGGTATTTTGAAGATTGACCTGAAATATGATGGAAATGAAAATAAAGTCATTACCGGTATACGTAAAGTCAGCAAACCGGGGTGCCGGGTTTATGTCCAGGCAGATAATATTCCAAGGGTAATGAGTGGTCTTGGAATCAATATTCTGTCAACCTCAAAGGGAATTATTACAGACGCCGATGCCCGTAAAATGAATGTGGGCGGTGAATTACTGTGTGAAGTTTGGTAAATTTGCTTCCCATTATCAAAGACGGAGAAAAGAATGTCCAGGATTGGCAAACAACCCATCACTGTTCCCACAGGGATTAAGGTTGAAATAGATGGGACTTATATTAAGATTTCGGGCAAGAACGGTACGCTTGAACGTGATATTCGTCCAGAAATTGAACTGATTGAAGATGATGACACCATTCAAATAAAGTGTCTGGATAAAAGTAAACGTACGAATGCTTTTAGTGGATTAACCAGAACTTTGATTAACAATATGATTCTTGGAATTGATAAAGGATTCCAGAAAAAACTGATTGTTGAGGGGGTCGGTTACAAGGCTTCGATTGCCGGCCATACTTTGACTATTAATGTTGGTTATTCAAATCCGGTCATATTTGATCTGCCCAAGGGAGTAAGCGGAGCTGTAGATAAAAATACTGTCATTTCTCTTGATTCAGTTGACAAGGAGCTGCTTGGCCTTACTGCAGCAAGGATCAGGAGTATTCGTAAACCAGAACCCTACAAAGGGAAAGGAATACGCTACGAGGATGAGCATATTGTTCGTAAAGCCGGTAAAGCAGCAGCGAAATAACTAGCATTATTATAACGATACAGGATTCTAACTCTATCAGGGCCATAAACAAATATAAATAACCTTGGAATGTAACTGTTCAGCAGAGCTTCAACTCCGCACAGGCGGATTGTGTGTAATAGTCTGCTATGTGAACCAGACTTATCGCGTGCAGTCAGCGTCGAATTTGGATGGGGTGCTGATGAATAGTTGCCGGGATTGAAGCAATGCCGAAGACAGACAATAAAGTGATCGCGCGGAAGAAAAGAATCAAGAGGATCAGAAAAAAAATATCGGGGACGGCCGAGAGACCACGTCTTCGAGTTTTTAAAAGTAATAGACATATTTATGCTCATGTGATTGATGATGTCACAGGTCATACTTTGATTACTGAATCAACATTAAATAATGAAATAGATAAAGAAAAATATAAGGACAAAACCGCCCAGGCTGGGCGTGTTGGCGAGTTGATCGCCGAGAAGGCGAAAAGCAAGGGTATTGACAAGGTCGTTTTTGACCGCGGCGGATATCGGTATCATGGTCGTGTGAAGTCGCTATCCGATGCCGCTCGGAAGACCGGGTTGAACTTTTAGTGCCTTACTCCTGAGAAGCTGTTATAAAAAACAGGTAAGCGAAGACTCCGAGAAACTGAAAACAACATTTGAAACAAGGAGTTGCCTCTACGGCAAGGCACTTATTTTAAAAAATCTGATGTTTTCTTCCACTTTAGTGGATTAGTTCGGTAATATCGAAAAAAATTTGAAGCGGGGGTGTTGCCTTGGCGGAATTTAGAGGCGATAAGGGTGATGATCAACTTATCGAAAAAATAGTATACATCAACAGGGTTGCAAAAGTAGTAAAAGGTGGCCGGAGATTCAGCTTCAGTGCTATCGTAGTTGTTGGTGATGGAAACGGCAGTGTTGGATACGGACTTGGCAAGGCAAATCAGGTTCCGGATGCCATACGTAAGGGTGTCGAGAGAGCACGGAAGGATATGCAGCAAGTTTCTATAACCGATTTGAGTATACCCCACGAGATCAACGGTAAATACGGTGCCGGTCGTGTTATGTTGAAACCTGCATCGGAAGGAACGGGTGTCATCGCCGGCGGTGCTGTTCGTGCCGTTCTTGAGGCCGTAGGAGTACAGAATATACTTACTAAATGTTTGGGGTCACATAACCCTCATAATCTTGTTAAGGCTACATTGAATGGGTTACGTAGTCTTCGCAGCGAAGAACAAATTGCTGCGATTCGCGGGAAATCAGTAGTAGATATACGGGCATAATAATCAGCCCCTTAAAGCCGCAGATGAATATGATTATATTCGTTTGTGGCATTTTTATATTTGTCGTTATCGTAAAAAATTAACGAGAACGACGTATAGTGCTTCGTAACTTATTGATTCAACGTCAAGAAAAATTGTAATTTGACTTTTTATGAAGTCATCATATTTAAAAAGGTAGTGCTATGGCAAATCAGCTCAAGTTGACCCTAAAAAAAAGTGTAATCGGCAGCACTAAGAAAACACGTGCTACTGTAACAGGCTTGGGACTGACCAAGACTAATAAGGCAATCATTCGTATGGATACACCGGAAATCAGGGGCATGGTTCAAAAGGTTGTGCACCTTGTGACGATGGAGGAACTGTCATGATCAATCTCAGTAATTTATCTCCTCATCCCGGCTCCAGAAAGCCGAGGAAAAGACTTGGACGCGGACCTGGTACAGGTCATGGAAAGACCTCCGGTCGTGGTCATAAAGGTTTTAAGTCACGATCAGGTAGTGGTGTTAAACCTGGATTTGAAGGTGGTCAGATGCCCCTTCAACGTCGTCTTCCCAAGCGTGGTTTTACAAATATTTTTAAAAAACAGATAGCCATCGTCAATGTCAAGGATCTTGATGTCTTTGAAATGGGTACACGTATAGATCGTGAAGCATTGGTTGGAGCCGGATTGATTGGTAAGGCCGATAAATTAGTCAAAATTCTAGGTGATGGCGAAGTTACAAAAAACTTTAAAGTGTCAGTAGACATGATCAGTAAATCCGCTCGAAACAAAATTGAAACTGCCGGCGGCACGGTCGAGGTTTAAAATCAATGTCGCTGTCCTCAGGTATACAGAATGCTGCGAATCTTCCCGCACTTCGCCGACGCATAATTTTTACTTTTTTGATGCTTGCTGTGTACAGGGCTGGAGTACAGATTCCTACCCCCGGCATAAATGGTGAGGCATTAGCTGCTTTTTTTGAAAAAAATGCAGGAACGCTGTTTGGCATGTTTAATATGTTCTCCGGTGGGGCCTTGGAGAATTTTTCAATTTTTGCACTCGGCATTATGCCGTACATCAGTGCATCGATTATTTTTCAGCTGCTTACTGTTGTGATACCCCAGTTGGAGGCCCTGTCCAAAGAGGGGGAAGCTGGTCGTAGGAAAATTACCCAGTATACACGCTATTCAACTGTTGTTCTCAGTTTGATTCAGGGCTTGTTTATCAGTATTGGTCTTGAAGGAATGGCTGCACCCGTAGGGAACGCTATGATCGTCATCAACGCCGGATGGACGTTCCGTTTAATGACGATGTTGACCCTGACTTCCGGAACCGCCTTTATCATGTGGCTCGGTGAACAGATTACTGAACGTGGTATTGGCAACGGAATATCCCTGATAATCTTTGCAGGTATTATCGCCAGGTTACCAGTTGCTATCGTGAATACCTATAAAATGGTCACCACCGGAGAAATGACACTCATTTTTCTGCCGATCCTGATTGTTTTTATGGCTATGGTTGTCGGTGTGATCATTTTTTTTGAAACAGCACAGCGTCGAATACCGATACAGTATGCAAAACGTATGATCGGCAGACAGATGTATGGTGGACAGCGCTCACATCTTCCTCTGAAGATCAATATGTCGGGAGTTATCCCCCCTATCTTCGCATCGTCCATAATGATGTTTCCGGCTACTATTGGCGGTTTTATCAAAATTGACTGGATTCAGCAGGTCACCGGTTTACTCAGTTGGGGGAGTCCTCTTCATACGGCCATGTTTGTCGGTATGATTGTTTTCTTCTGTTTTTTTTATACGGCAGTTACTTTTAATCCTGTTGATGTGGCCGAAAATCTTAAGAAAAACGGTGGGTTTATTCCGGGCATCAGGCCAGGTAAGAAAACTGCTGAATTTATAGATAAAATTATGGTTCGCTTAACGGTTATAGGCGCCATTTATGTCAGTGCTGTCTGTGTTTTGCCAACCATTTTGATTAATAAGCTGAATGTTCCCTTCTATTTTGGCGGCACTGCATTGCTTATTGTCGTCGGT
>JAOZOY010000151.1 GCA_029933005.1 Deltaproteobacteria bacterium | reverse complement strand
CCTTCAAACCGATTATGGCGTCTGATTGCTTGGCACGGTTGATGTAATTTTGGTACGCTGGGATAGCCACTGTTGCCAAAATGGCTAGGATGGCAACAGTAATCATCAATTCGACGAGAGTAAACCCCAGAACATCTCCCAACCATGGCTTTCTCGACTTGTCCCTCTGCACATTTCCTGTATTTTCGATGCAATTCATTTGTCAACCCTCCTTGCCTGAAACAACGAAATCAATAATGGATTCGATTTTTCTTCTGTGTGGGTAATCTGGATATAATTTTAGACCTCGGCCAAATGAGCGAAGCGCCTGGCGCCGGTCTCCAGTTGCCATTAAATAAAGGCCGCGATTGATCCAAAGACGGGCATACTCTTGGTCAAGGATAATCGCTTTATCTATTTCATCTATGGCAGCATTGAATTTTTTCTTCTCATACAATCTCCAGGAGTTCAACAATAAAGCATCCCTATAATGAGTCATGTCCGCATTTTTAGCCACTTCTAGAAAGTAATCCATCAAACGATTGTTATATAATTCGAATTTGGTCAGCAGGTAGGCACACGCCAGACAGAAGTTCTCGTAGCTTTTGCAGGGATGGTATAAATAGTTGCTTTTTAAACTACCCTTTTCCTCCTGGAGCCGGTTGGCCCGCCTTCTGGCTGATATCTTTTTTTCAATTTTATCGCACTTGTCCGAAATAAAACCCGCTTTTTTTACTTTCCGACAATACTCAAGTGCGTGATTCCAACGATGTGTGGAATAACAGATCTCAGCCATTCTTGCATTTAGCTCAAGTTCCGGATTGGCCGAGAAGTTTAGTTCTCCATCCAGTACCACCTTGTTTTCCAGCGCTAAAGTCAATGTAGCTGCGAGCAATTTCTCACAATTCTTTAAATCCTTAAGGAAAATGTCATTCAAATTAAGACGGGAATTTTTCAGGAGCGTGTCATAGGCTTTCCGATAATCCTTTTCGTGCAGATAAAAACGGGCAAGATTGTTCAGGAAAGTAGGATAGCTGTTCTCCTTCGCCTGCCCGGGTTTCGGTGCCTTTTTGAGGAGTTCCACAGCTTTATGGATAGCTTCGCTGTACCCCTTGGTTTTAGCGATACCCAAAATCAGGTTGTTGGCTGCAGCCCAAAACTCCTCAAAATTGCGGCGTCCCAGGGCTATGGCCTTTTCACTTTCCTTTATGGCTTCGGTATATTGTTTGTCTTCCGATAGGGCCTTGGCCAGGTTGGCGTGTGACCGTGGAGACAGGGGGGCTTTTTTTACGCAATCCCTATAAAGCGAAAGCGAACTGTGCCAAGTGGAATTACGGAAATAGGTAAGCATCGTAAGCAATGATAAACAGATAATTACCCCTGATAAAACTATTGTCCGATAGTCATGAACAGTCACTTCAGAGTAGTTACGATCAAATAATTTTATGATTATGATGCCGACTGCCAGGAAAAAACCGGCTGAGGGCAAGTAAAGCCGATGTTCAAAAATCAGCTCCAGCGGGATTACGGTAGACTCGATAACAAGATTGCCCAGGAACCAGCAAATGCCGAAGGTTACCAGAGGCAAACTTTTACGCACCCGCCAAGCGAAATACAACAAGCCGATCAGCAGTAGTAGTGACGAGAAGGTCGTCAACGGTTGAAACAGGGAGGTTGAAACTGGGATATTATGCTCCAGCGACAGAAAATGTGGCAGGGGCAACAAAAGAATAAAGATATAAAAATTAACTACCCGTAATTCCGTCAGCAGTCGCTGACCCAGAGTGAAATGGCGATGACTGTAATTCATTAAACGGGGTAAGACAGCATCACAAAAAACAGCGGCCAGCAACAGAACAATTGTTGTAATTGCCAGCCTATGTTTTTTTATAAACCTCTTTAATGCACTGTCATTAATCAGCAACAGTTCCGTTCCGATAATCACGGCCGGTAAACTTGCACTGTTTTCCTTGCTCATCAGAGCCAGTCCCCAACTGATAGCCGCCAGTAAAAACAACCCTGCTGTTTTAGAAGCCCTTACCCCCTGGCGCTGATTCCGGCGGGCGGCAAGGTAAAGAGTAAAAGAGGTTATATAGAAGAGAGCCGCCAGAGCAGCCATGCGCTGGACCAGATAGGTCACGGCATTGGTCTGCACCGGATTTAGGGCCCAAGAGGCCGCAATCGCCAAGGCAAGCCATGAAAGTTTGTCGGATGGTAGAAATCTTATCTGGCAAGGCTTCAACCACAAAAGTTCTTTGACCATTCGGAACAAAACAATAAACGAAAACAGGTGGATGACAATATTGGTCAGGTGAAATGACATCAGACTCCCTCCCCAAAGCTTGATGTCGATGGCAAAAGTCAGCAGGGGAAGCAGTCGCCGGATACCGAAAGGAGTTTCAGCCAGGCGTTTGAGGGCCGCCAAGGAAAAATTAAATCCGAGAACCGTTGGCTCTTCGACAAAACTGTGAAAATCATCCAAAACAAACGGGGAGTAAAGAGTGTTTGAATAGGCTATCAAAATAAAAAGTGCCAGCAGCATGAACACCACCGGGAAAAGCCATTCTTTTTGCCTCAAAAAATGTCCCCCCATCAGAAGACTCTCTTGTTAGCTACTGCCTAAAGACTGAGAAAGGGTACTGATCTACAGTACCCTTTCTCAGTGTTACGTTAATTCTAGACCGGCTTAAACTCTAATCCAATCCCAGAGCACTTGCCAGATCGCCGCTATATTCCCAAGCGGTGATCTTGCCGTTGCTAATGGTCGCCGTAGCACCGATAGTACACGTTCCACTTGTACCATAATTGTCAATCAATGCTTGGATACGGTCATCATCCTGAAGGGTAAAGGTCAGGTGGTGATTCGCAGTATCTACAGCAGTAAGCTCACATGCTGAAGTGTCGGCATCTTTTTGAAGCTGATCTATTTGGGTGGTACTCCCCGGAAATTCATCCTTTAGAGCATAGCGGGCCGCAAGATTAGTTTCCACCGAGTGGATCATTGGCAGCACCGCACTGGTGAAACGCGCTTTCTGAATATAGTTCTTGTACATGGGGATGGCGACTGCGGCCAGGATGCCGA
>JAOZOY010000087.1 GCA_029933005.1 Deltaproteobacteria bacterium | reverse complement strand
GAATTTCTGTCAAAAATATTTCAACTGTGATTGAATAAATAATGAAGCATTTGTGAAGAGGAGGTCAGCAAGAAGGTTAACTTGCGATTTTACTTAAACGGTTAAGGTTGCCAGTGAAAAACATAGCACACAGTGTCTGCTGGAAATAACGAGATTATTACTATCACAGAAAAAATTGAGAATAAATATGAATCGAATATCGGCTGTAATTTGTATAATATTATCATTAAGCATTGGGGGGTGTGCTACTGGTGGTACAACTTCAGCGGAAAAGCGCCAGTCAGTTCTCGCCATGAAAAATGAAGTACTGTCAGACCTCTATAAACTAAAGCCAAGCGTTAAATCTCAAATTTCCAGTGCTCCAGGTTATGCTGTATTCAGCAACGTTAATATCAATATTATTTTTGCCAGTTTCGGTGGCGGACATGGTGTAGTCAAAAATAATAAGACTGGTAAACACACGTTTATGAAAATGGGTGAAGTTGGCATCGGTTTAGGCCTTGGCGCTAAAGACTTCCGCGCAGTGTTCGTATTCCATAGCTCTGATACCATGAAACATTTTGTAGAGCATGGCTGGGCTTTTGGGGCTCACGCTGATGCAGCAGCTAAGGCTAGTGACAAAGGGGCGGCTGTTGGTGGTGAGGTTATTGTCAATAATATCTCTATATATCAATTAACAGAGACTGGTTTAGCTCTTCAGGCAACGGTTAAAGGAACGAAATACTGGAAAGATGATTCGTTAAGTTAACTTTTTATTAAAGCATAAGTCATTCTACCAGACCGCTAATATTACCACATCCAAGATCTGATTTTATCAGACAGCCTTTGGATTAATCTTTCTACTGTTTCTCTAAAATGTCGGCCCACAATTTGTGGCCTACCAATCAGCTTTTTCAGAGTGAGATCCTGTCAGGAAACATCTCAAATTCTCATTTACCTGCCAAAAGATTAATCTTGCCCATGCCAATTCTAACGCTGACATAACAATTTAAGCATTTAACTATTTTTTTAAATTGACGTGACTGAAGTGTCGTGTTAATGAGAAGCTATTCATAAATTAAATTACCGTAAGCCAAACCCGTGCGAAAGGCGGGGACGGAAAGCCACGGGACTATAAGCCAGCCGGGTTGCCTGTTTGATGAGGTAACTTGGCTTTTTTTTATTGGAGGGAGGAATAAAAATGAAGAAAACTTTTTTAGTTTTTTTATTTTGCGCTGTAGTTCTTATGTTTGGTAATCAGATGCATGCTTCGGTAGATGTCGATTTCATAGATTACTTACCTCTTCATGTGGGAAATTCATGGACATTAGTAGACGAATTCAACACTACTTACAATTATCAAGTAATTGGGACAGGGTGTATTGCTGGAAAAAATACATACCAATACACAAATTGGGAAGGAAATCCAAATTACGCTAATTTAACTCATGACAATGGCATGCTCGTGATTGCAGGTTTGGATGGTGCGGCTTTGAATCCACCTAGAATTTATGATGGCAAGGACATTAACAATCCATATGTACACATTGTCTATGAAAGTGTGCCATCAGTAACAACACCAGCAGATATTTTTGATGATATAATTAAGGAGACAATTTATGTTAAGAAAAAAGGGCAGGAAATTATTACGAGGGTACAATATTTTGCAAAAGGTGTAGGGATCGTTAAAGATGAAAACTGGTGTTCTGATTGCGGTGGAACATATAAATTTACAGCATTGTTGACCTCGCATGTGGTTGCTGGATCCCCATTGACTGACCTCGGAACATGCATTCCTTTAACAACTATCAATTTTTTATTGTTGAATAATTAGACCTGCAAAGCCGATGATCCGACTAAAGGAATCTATCGAGTATGTAATTATTTTCCCATATCCATAGGCAACCAGTGGACATATACGACTGGAGATAGGACTATCCGGGGGCCTAAACAAACATGTTCAACAGGTCATTGTGGAATGATATATGGAACCACTACTTATGAATATGAGGCTATTCTACAAAATGAAGAAAATGGGTTCATGTTATCAGGTTGCCAATATAGGAGACCAAATGGAGAATTTAATGATTTCGGAGAAACAATTGTATTTATTAAGCCCGAAATGAAAATCGGAGAAATTGTAAATTCACAACATTCTAACTTAGGTTGGTCATTTTCAACAACCTTGATTGGCTTTGAATCTGTTACAGTCCCAAATGGTACGTATAATGCTTTAAAACTTGAAATAGTTACCAATCATACTGATGGCTCGTGTTCATTTAAAACTACTCTATGGCTCGTCAAGAATATTGGCCCTGTAAAGATTCATAGGACAGATGCTAATCCAGCGGATTGCCTTGGCTGCATGTTTGTTTGTCCCCCTGATGATGATTTAATTTTATTAAACACCTGCTGAGCTAACTTCGTTCTCGGTAAGCGATTAACGGATGTGTTTAATACTTAACTTTCCAGGTTAATGTATTGTATGGATTTAATGATATTTTTTCGTAGGTTGGGTTAAATTTTAATACCCGCCGGAATTGTTGGGTTTGAGTAAATACAGGCTATTTACTGATTTTCCAGCATCTCAAACCCAACAAACTTGGCAGCATGAAATAACATCAACCCAACCTGCGCTATAATAATCGCGAAACAACAACGGTTTATGCTAAGTCTGAAAGTTGAGTTTAATAGAATAAAATATAATCGGGTAGCCGGGGGGGGGCGGCTCCACAATACCCCGCATGGTCGAGTCGCCCAAGGGAACTTCCCCCTCAGGCTCTCACAGTTCCGTATGTGAACCTCTCGATTCATTCGGCTCCTCATGCCATTCAAGTCTTTTGGCTTAAATTTGTGTATAAGGAAAGTTCCTCCCATTCAATGGTTGACCTCCCATCAACACATAGCATGTCAACCCCTTCGCTCCATCATCTTAATTGCAGTTACGAGTAAAGTATCTTCCACTCTCGTGTCACACCGGCTCCGCACGGAGCGTTTCATTAAGGTTATCGGGCCAAATCTGGAATATGTCGGCTTGAGCTTGCCATATCGAAGGTGTTAAGGTCTCAATAATTCCAATGCGGTAGATGTCTACTGTATATACGAAACAGGTGCTTTTCCTGAACGTTTAATCTTGGCATTGCGAAGCTCGCAGCGGTAACAAACTACCCAAAATTGAGATACTCTGCGAGAAGGTCAGTTTTGAAATGAATGCGAATTCTGAAAGTTATTTGATGAGGAGCGGTTGAAATTAACCCTGCCAGTTTCAACCGTTCGTGTGCCTACCCAAACTTACCAGGGAACTGGTCAAAAAATAACAAGAAACCACACACAGCAGTTAGCGATGAGTTAGCGAAACGAAAAAAGCACTTACCCCCCAAAAAAAAGGAGCTAAGTGCTTGACTTTACTGGCGCGCCCGGCAGGATTCGAACCTGCGACTCCCGGATTCGAAGTCCGGTGCTCTATCCAGCTGAGCTACGGGCGCTGTGTTAACGGATCATCCTGCCAAAATCAGCCCGGCCAGCCATTGATATTGGCCGGGTCAGACAGAACCTGGTAGGTCAATTCGGTAATTTCATCAATCTGCGCCATGGTTGTGGAAAGGGGAAGCCATAGATAGACGACATTGCCCAGGGGGCGCAGAATCAATCCTTTTTTTAACCCTTCAAGATAAATTTTCCAACCCACCCGTTCCCTGAAACCGAAAGGTTCTTTGGTTTCCCTGTTTTTGACCAATTCCAGGGCGCAGATCATACCGAGTTTACGGACATCACCCACCCAGGGCAAATCCCGAAATCGTTCCATGCAGTGATGCAGATGGGGAATCGTCTGCTTCATCCTGTCAAAAGGCTTTTCATCGGCAAAAACCTGCAGCGATCCCAGGCCGGCGGCTGCAGCCAGGGGATTACCGGTAAAGGTATGACCATGATAAAAAGTTTTATTCTCGACATAATCATCATAAAAGACATTGTAAATTTCGTCAGTGGTCATGGTTGCCGCCATAGGCAGCATACCTCCGGTCAACCCCTTGGACAGACAGAGGAAATCAGGGACCACATCGGCATGCTCCATGGCAAACATTCTGCCGGTGCGGCCAAAGCCGGTGGCTACTTCATCAAGAATCAGATGCACTCCATGTTGCCGGGTCAACTCCGCCACCCTTTTTAAGTAGCGGACAGGATAGATCCGCAGGCCACCGGCTCCCTGGATAAGGGGTTCAATAATCATAGCGGCAATGTGCTGCCCTTCTCTATCAAGGAGATCCTCAAGGGGCTGCAGACATTCAAGCTCACAACTATTCTGCTCTTTGCCCATGGGGCAGCGGTAACAGTGGGGTGAAGGAATGGAAAACGATTCAAAAAGCAGATCCTTGAACTCTTCATGAAACTCCGGCACCCCACCCAGGCTCATGGCACCGATGGTATCGCCGTGGTAGCCGCCCAGCACGGAGACAAAACGGTTCCGTTGCGGCTGGCCGCTGTGCCGCCAGAACTGCAAACTCATTTTCAGGGCTATCTCGCAGGCAGTGGAGCCGTTATCGGAAAAAAAAACCTTGGTCAGGGGGTCAGGAGTAATCTCCACCAGTTTTTCAGCCAGCAGGATAACCGATTCATGACTGATGCCGGCCAGAATTATATGATCCAGTTTCTCCAGCTGGCGGCTGACATACTTCTTCATGGTAGGATGATTGTGACCATGAAGAATACACCACCAGGAAGAGATAGTGTCAAAATAACGCCTGCCGTTTTCATCAAAAAGATAAATCCCCTCGGCACGATCAACAATCAGGAGATCACGCTGACTGTAATCCTTCATCTGGGTATAAGGATGCCAGATATTTTTTTTATCTTTTTCCTGCAGATTTAAACTCATGCTCTCTCTTTTTTCTTAGGATCCGCTCAACTCTCCGGATTTTCCAGATGATAGACATCCGGAAACTGCCGGTACTGTTCGGCAAAATCCAGCCCGTAACCGACCAGAAAACCTTCAGCCACGTCAAAGCCGACATAATCAGCCTCAATCTTGACCTCGCGCCGTTCCTTCTTATCAATCAAAGCACAGATTTTCACCGATGCCGGCCGATGCCGGCTGAAATAATCCTTCAGATAGGCAAGAGTCCGTCCCGTGTCGATGATATCTTCAATGAGAAGGACATCCTTACCGGCCAAATCCATTTCAACATCCTTGCTCAGGCTGATCTTCCCCGATGACGAGTCGGACTGACCATAGCTTGCCACCCGGATAAAATCAACCTCAAGTTGCAGATCAATGGCACGGACCAAATCCGCCATAAAAATAAAAGCGCCGTTCAAAACGCCAATCATGACCAATTTTCCGCCTTGATAATCCACGCTAATGGTTTTGCCCAATTGCCCGACCCTGTCCTGAATCTCCTGCCGGGAAAGAATCATTTTTTTCTTCATCGCAGTCCCCCTGCCACTCTCTTAAACCAGAAAAATTACGAAAAACTCTGCCTACCAGGAGATATCCTGAATAATTTCCGGCCACTCCCTGTCCAGCTCAGTCCGGAAAGAGCTAATAAAATCTGAAATATTCACATCTCTAAACGGCGCATGCTGATCCTGAATCAGCACCCAGGCATAAGAATTGTGCAGATTCACCTCTTGACATTTTTTGCCGCCGAAACAGCATCCCTGCTCCTCGGCAAAAAGATCGGCCAGGTGAACCAGCCCGGTCAACAGACCATGATCACGCATCTTTTCAGGAAAGTGATGATATTTCATAACATCACGATAAGGTAACGGCAAACCCAGTTTCTCGCCGAGCCAGCTGCCGGCCTGACCATGATCAATACCAATATATTCCTTCTCAGCTTCACTGAGATGATCGGAAAAATCCTGCCGCAGCAGCTGGGGGTAAAACCCCGGGTTCAAAGGATCCAGAGCCAGAACGCCGATATCATGCAGCAGGCCGGCCACATAAACATCCATATTTGTGTTGACCCGCATGACATCCTTGAGCAATTCAGCGATACGGGCCACGACCACGGAATGCCACCAGAATGACTTCGCCAGAGAAATAAATCCGCCGAATTGATTTTTAACAAAAATTTTAAATGTTTCCTCGGCGAGCAATTCCTGAATGTAATTGATCCCCACCGTAATCAAAGCATGGGGAACCGACATGACCGGCGTTGTGCGTCGATAAAACGAGGAATTTGCCATCTGCAGAACCTTGGCGGTGATCACCGGATCGAGGGAAATAAGCTCAGAAAATCTTCGAGTATCTTCGCAATGCCCCAAAAGAAATGGAGAAAGCTGAGCCGCCACTGCAGGGTTTACCGGCAACTTCAAACCATCCTCCTGGACCAGACGCTTCAGTTTCATCCGTCCCAGTGGCTTTTTTTTGGGCATTGGCGGCAACTCGGCAGGATCATAATCATCTTCCTCTGCCACTTCCTTTTGAATCGTCCCACCTTCCCTGGAAAGTGAATTGGTCGATGCGCCATCAGGGATGCCGCACTTCTCTTCAGCTTGACTTTCCGAATTTTTTTTCTGACCTTTTAAATCCTTTCCGGAATCCGCCTTTGCCAACCGCTTATTGGCGTTGACCAGGCGACCCACCAGGATCTCGCAGAACCGGCGGTAAAATTTAAGCTGCAGAAAAACAGAGGCTTGATTGATGATGTCGGGTTCCACCATCAAAATATAAGATTTTTCCAGGGTGACAACTCCGGCGGTTCGCCTTGTCTCTGAAACCAGGGCCATCTCCCCGAAGCAGTCCCCGGTCGCCAGAGTCGTCAAACGTGACTGACTGCCATTCTCCAACGTTTTGACCACGGCCACAGAGCCTTTCACCAGAATATAAAAAATCTTTTCAATGCTGCTTTCTTTTATAATATGAGTGTCCGCCGGCACTTTGAGCCAACGACTGAGTGCGAGAAACTGCTTAATCTCATGCTGATCAAAATCTTCAAAAAAAGGAAGTTTTTGTAAAAAACTAATTTGCTGAGCCAAATTTGGCCCTTTTTTCTTGACGGAACTCATTTCTATTTCCCTAAACAAAATTGTGCAAAAATTTCAGCCAGAATATCCTCGGCTGTTGTCTCGCCGACAATCTCCCCCAGGTGATCCAGCCCATCCTGCAGATCAATGGCAAGAAGATCCGGAGGCAGGCCGGCATCAAGGCCCTGCCTGACTTGATCTATTGCTCCCAGGGTCCGGACGAGAGCGGCCCGCTGCCGCACATTGGGCACGCAACGATGACCGGGATCCCAACCGGCCCCCTTCATCACAATATCAAAAATCCCCTGTTCAAGTCCGGGCAAACCCTCATAAGTCTTTGCCGAGATGGGAACGACAGGCAGGCCGGGAAAGATCCTGGTGTAATCCCGCACATCAAAATCTTCCACAAGATCAATCTTATTGACGACAAGCAGAACACTCTTGTTGTCGACAGCATCAAGGAGCTTCCGGTCTTCCTCGCCAACCGGCGCCGAAGCGTCCACGAGTAAAAGAACAAGATCGGCACCCTCGAGTTTCCGCCTGGCCCGCTCAATGCCGATTTCCTCGACATTTTCCGCCCCCTCCCTGATGCCAGCCGTGTCGATAATGCTGACAGGCACACCTTTGATATCAAGATATTCCTCAATGGTATCCCTTGTCGTGCCGGGCAAGGACGTGACAATGGCCCGCTCTTCCTTGAGGAGAGCATTCAAAAGACTTGATTTCCCCACATTGGGACGGCCCAGAATCACAACGGAAATCCCCTCACGGTAAATTTTTCCCTGATCCGACGTGGCAATTAATTGCCGAAGAGGGGCGATCATTTCATCCTCAACCCTTTTCTCCATTTCCTGCGGCTGCATGATGTCCACATCCTCTTCCGGAAAATCAATGGCAACCTCAATAATGGCCCGCAAGTTAAGAAGATTGTCACGTATACGGCCAATCTCGTCGGCCAATCGACCCTGGAGATGAGCCATGGCCAGATGAGCGCCTTCCGTTGTCCGAGCCTGAAGCAGTTCACTCACCGCTTCCGCCTGGGTCAAGTCAATCCGGCCATTCAGGAAGGCCCGCTTGGTAAACTCTCCAGGTTCGGCCAGCTGGACACCCTTCTCCAGAAGAAGGGTCAAAATTTCCTGTAAAACCAAATAACTTCCATGGCAGTGAATCTCAACAACATCCTCCCTGGTATAGGTAGAGGGAGATTTCATATAAACAGCAAGCACCTCATCAACAGGAATTCGGGTATGCGGATTCACAACCCAACCATAATACATGTGATGACTGACAAACCCGGACAGCTGACGGCGTGGCTTGAAAAGATCCTTCAGGACAGACAGGGAGAGTGAACCGCTCATGCGGATAATGCCAATCCCTCCCGCACCGGGCGGCGTGGCTATGGCGGCAATGGTTTTTTCTTCAGAAACAGTTTCAGATGTTGGCGGGAAATTAATCATTAATGGTGTCGTTGAAAATCACAGCTATAAATTTGCTAACTTAATGTTTATGTCCTTCAGGGTAAAAAACCGCCAAAGGCATGGGGAGCTTGACAGGTACCCACTCCTTACAAATTTACAAACCCTTTAATAAAGCCTATATGACAGAACGTAATAGTGCAACATGAAAGTCATGTGTGAAACACGAGAACGCCCCTATGTTACATTTTCGCAAGACAACACCACAAATCTTACAAAATCGTAACACCAACCTCGCCAAACTTCCCGGCATAATTGACCACTTCTCCCTCCAAACACTGCATAATCAAAAATAACAAACAATTTTACAAAACGGCACGCTATTTGCGAAATATAACTGAAATTTCCTGCAGTAACCAATAACTGCTGGATAATCACTACGAAGAAAAAAGAAAATACCTTTTATCAATCATTCATTATTCTAGGAGAAATTATGAAAAGCAGAGGAGTTTCCCTGGCAATGTTGGGGTTGACCCTGCTCTTGCCACACCTTGTTTACGGGGCCGAAAGTTGCCCCGTTGACTCGGGCACCACGGCCTGGATGCTGACATCGACAGCCTTGGTGCTGCTGATGATTCCTGGTCTGGCTATGTTTTACGGTGGTCTGGTCCGGTCAAAAAACGTCCTGGGAACCATGATGCACAGTTATGTCTCAATGGCCATTATTGGTGTACTCTGGGTGGTCTGCGGCTATTCACTGACATTCGGCCAAGGAATCATGGGCGGTTTCGTGGGCTGGAATTCAGATTATTTCCTTCTGCAGGGTATTGACGACGTGGTTAAGGACGGAGTGCCGGAATACGTTCTGGCCATGTTCCAGGGCAAATTTGCCATTATCACTCCGGCCCTGATCAGCGGCGCCTTGGCTGAACGCGTCTTTTTTAAAGGTTACTGCCTCTTTATCGTCCTCTGGTTTTTAGCGGTCTACTGTCCGCTGTGCCACTGGATCTGGGCTCCCGACGGCTGGCTTTTCAATATTGGCGCCGCCGGTGTCATCGACCTGGCGGGCGGTCTTGTCATCCATGTCTCGGCCGGAATCAGCGCCTTGGTCGTTGCCATTTACCTTGGAGCCCGACGCGGCTATCCGAAAAGACTGATGCAGCCAAATAATCTCGTCATGACCATGATGGGAGCCGGTCTCCTCTGGGTCGGCTGGTTCGGCTTCAACGCCGGCTCCACCCTGCAAAGCGGCCTGGATACGGCCCGAGCCCTGACCATGACCCAGGTTTCCGCTTCCAGCGGCGCGCTGACCTGGATGCTGATTGAGGCTTTTTTCCATCGCAAATCAACCGCCCTTGGTTTTGCTTCCGGTATTCTGGCCGGGCTTGTCGTCATCACTCCTGCTGCCGGAGTTGTCCAGCCTTTAGGCGCCATCATTCTCGGAGCCCTTTCCTCCATCGTCTGCTATTCTGCGCTCATCGCCAAGACAAAACTCGGTTATGACGACAGCCTTGACTGTTTCGGCATTCATGGCGTTGGCAGCGGACTCGGGGTTCTCCTCCTCTCCTTTTTTATCCGGAAAAGCTGGATGACGGATGCCGCCGTATCCTCTTCTTCCGGAACCTGGACCAGCATGGACCAGCTTCAAATTCAACTCATCGGTATGGGTGCCACCATTGGACTGGCGGCTGTTGCTACAATTGTCATCTGTTTTATTGTCGAAAAAACAGTGGGCTTCCGCCTGGACGAAGAAAGGGAACTGTCCGGCATGGACTTCTCCCTGCATGGAGAACGAGCTTATGGACTGACCGACCGTTAGGAGGGAACTGCAAAATACCAATACATCGCTGAATAGAGACTCAAACACACTGAGATAACAGGCGGAAAGGCCTTTCCATTCTGCTGTATTTGCAAAACGACTATCATAAGGCCGGAACAACTTGTTGTAAGCGGTTCCGGCCTTTTCTTATGAGAAACAGACTCTTAGGCTTGATTCAGGTCACATTCACATTCATGATAGCTCAATTTGAATCTTGTATTACCCCGACAGGATGATATAATATAAGATACCTTGGCAAAGCCGGAGCGTGCTTTCCCTCCAGCTTAAAATAATTCATCCCTGGTGTGGAGAAAAAATGCAAAAAAAGCAAAAGAGATCTTTATGGATTATCCTCTTGATTGGCTGTTGCCTGATAATCTCCAGCATTCAAATCGAATCAGCAAGCGCTCAAGAAGAACGATTTGAAGTCATGCAAAATGGCACGGTCAAGGATCACAAATCCGGCCTTATCTGGGCTGCCCGGGATAATGGGGCCAACTTGACCTGGAGTGAGGCTCTGGCCTATTGCAGAAATTATTCTGCAGGTGGATATAAAGATTGGCGAATGCCGTCTCCGAAAGAACTGGCAACACTATACGGAGCCAGTAAGGAAACAAAAGGTGAGGAGGATCAATTCAGCGTCGACCTGGCAACTAAATCCATTCAGGTAACGGCTCCTTGGGTCTGGACTTCCAGGAGGTCACCCAACAACAAAGCGCTGATTTATGGGTTCAACTATGGCAATACCAGAAAATTCTTCCGAGGCAGTGGTGTGAATCGACGGGCACTGCCGGTTCGTTCTGCTATCCCCAAAAAACAGCAGTGAGACTGTAGGTAGCAGAAAAAATATCTTAATCCTCTGTAAGAATGTCCGGATAGAAGGCAAAGTTTTTTTACCATTCAAACCTTTCCAATCTTGAAATATTCATTCTACTGATTATATAAATATATACTATTTTAATTCCGAGCTATATAAACTCAACTCCCTGGGAGGGTAACTCAATGGTAAAAATAATCACTGCAACCTGCGCATCTAACGATACCTTAAATAACATCTTTGATGAACTGGTCAATATTGGATTACCCACGGAAAAAATATTTACCAACAAAGTAGAACTGCAGATTAAGATTATTTCCGGATACAGTATTGAAAGCGAAATACTTGAGGTGGTCCACAGGCACAACCCGACAGAAATAGAAATACATGAACTCGAGGAAGAAGCAACGGCAAAGGTCCTTAGCGCGACCTATAATTCCACCGACACCATGAAAAATGTAGTTGATGATCTCATCAATAATATTGGTTTGCCCGCTGAAGAGGTTTTTGCCGACAAGAAGACCAAACAGGTTAAAGTCATTGCCGCTTCAGCGATTGAAGCTGAAATAAAAGAGGTGCTGAATCGACACAGCCCTATTCTTGACAGTTAATTTTCGCAATTTTCTCAGACAGTGGAACTCATAACCGCCAGGAAATAAAATTGTTCAGCGACAGTTAATTGCACACAGCGTACCGGGCAAGATATTTTGAGAAAGTAGAAACGAAAATATAGTTGGTCTGAAAACAATTCTTATCACTGTCACTATGAGGTCAGTT
>JAOZOY010000029.1 GCA_029933005.1 Deltaproteobacteria bacterium | reverse complement strand
TTCTGCTTCTGCCGCCAGTTCGCAAAACTCGAAGTCTACGCTTATCTGCAGGCAAGTTATTGATCCACGAAACCTGGCCGGTTTACTCTTTGCCCTGGCCCAGTGAACCGGCTGACAGAAGGAGGGCCTTTTACGCGGATAGTGGCCGTATAGCTCCAGCCTTTCTTATTTTTCCGCTTTAGAATCCGTGCCATTTATTTCCGCCTTTTTTTGTTCCACTTTTTCAAAAAAAGATAGCATCTCAACTTTCCGACTTGGCATAACCCGTTGTTGTTTCGCGATTATTATAGCGCAGGTTGGGTTGATGTTATTTCATGCTGCCAAGTTTGTTGGGTTTGAGATGCTGGGAAATCAGTAAATAGCCTGTATTTACTCAAACCCAACAATTCCGGCGGGTATTAAAATTTAACCCAACCTACGAAAAAACATCATTAAATCCATACAATACATTAACCCGGAAAATTGAGATAGCATGAAACAGCAAAAGAAAGCAGGAGGCGTGGAAAATCCGGAAGGCAACAAAAAAGGCTTTACCCCGCTATTACTGGGACAAAGCCTTGTTTCATACTGGTGCCGGAGGTCGGAATCGAACCGACACGGGCGCAAGGCCCGCTGGATTTTGAGTCCAGTGCGTCTACCAATTTCACCACTCCGGCAATCAAAGTTATTTTATAAAAACCTTATGTTCCGCTGTCAAGGAGAAAGACTATTTTGACCCAGCCGACTCAAGAAACACCTTTTGAAAACGAAGAAAATAATCTATTCCGGACCAGAGGGTAAGGCCAAGGGCAATATAAAGGACGATTGTGCCGATGTCATGCAGGAACGGGATCGGCAGCAGATTCGGAGGAAAAACCAAGATGTTGAGAGCGATGAGCTGGAAAACACTTTTCAGTTTTCCCAGCTGGCTTGCGGCCATGACAATGCCGGATGCGGCGGCCAGGCCCCGCAGGCCGGTGACAATCATTTCCCTGGACAGGATCAGGAAAGTGATCCAGGCTGGAATCCTGCCCATGGGAATCAGCATCACCAGGGCAACAGTAACAAGCACCTTGTCGGCCAAAGGATCCATCAGCTTGCCAAGAACCGACTCGCTATGATACTTCCGTGCCAGGTAGCCGTCGGCAAGATCGGAAAGGGCGCCGGTCAGGAAAAGAAAAAATCCCAGGAGACCGATCCATTGCCCGACTCCGGGCCTGAGACAGAATAATAGAAACGGCACAACGAAAAAACGGTAGCCGGTAAGGATATTGGGTAAGGTGTAAATATTATGCTTCATGCCGGATTTTCCAGTGGTGTTCCCTCGGTGCTAAGCATCCGGCGAGGTGATTTTGTATTTCTGGTAATGATACAGTACCTTGTCAACATAGTTCATTGTTTCCGGAAACGGCGGGATGCAGCCGAGGGCTTTGACGCGTTCCGGACCGGCATTGTAGGCTGCCAGTGCCAGTTTAACGTCGCCCTGAAACAAGTCAAGCATCTTCCGTAGATAACGGGTGCCGCCAAAAATATTATCCTTCGGGTCAAAGGGATTGGCCACCCGCATGTCCCTGGCCGTGCCAGGCATCAACTGCATGAGCCCCTGAGCGCCTTTTTTCGATACGGCCCGGCAGTTAAAATTCGATTCCATCTTGATGACAGCCTTTACCAGACATGGATCAACACCATACCGTCTGGCTGCCTTATTGATGTGAAGCGAACACTGCCCGGGAGAAATTTTTCTGTATTTCTTGCGACTTAAACGTTTGCTGCGGATTAATTTATAACGAGAATCAGTCGGCACATTGGAAAAATGCATTATGCCCTTTTTATCCACAAAGGTATACATCTGTGCCTTTGTCGTGCAGGGCAAGATGAGCAGGCCAAGTGTTCCCGCAAGCAGCCACGCCGCAACTATATTTTCAAGCAACCTCCGTTTCATTTATACATTATACATTTGGAGGCAGCCGGAAACAAATTGCAAAAATTAACAAAAAATCTAGCAGCAAGTCCCTTGCAATAATTACGGGACGTTACATCATGAAAATTTTTTATTTTTTTCTTTTTTCCCAGTCCGCCAGGAATTGTTCCATCCCAATGTCAGTGAGAGGATGTTTTGCCAGCTGAGCTATGACCTTATAGGGGATGGTGCAGATGTCAGCGCCCGTCAAAGCGGCTGCCATAATGTGCATGGGAGAGCGGACACTGGCCACAATGACTTCGGTCTGGTAACCGTAATTTTCGTAAATGGTCATAATATCACTGACTAGATCCATGCCCTCCTGGGCAATATCGTCCAGCCGTCCGACAAAGGGACTGACAAAGGTGGCGCCGGCCTTGGCCGCCAGCAGGGCCTGGGCTGCAGAAAAAACCAGGGTCACATTGGTCTTGATATTTTCAGCGGCAAACTGCTTCACAGCCTTTAAACCCTCGATGATCATCGGCACTTTGATGACGATATTCGGGTTCATGGCTGCAAGCTTCCGCCCTTCCTCTAGCATTCCCTCGGCCTCAAGACTGACCACCTCGGCGCTGATGGGGCCGTCGACGATTGCACAGATTTCCGTGAGAATCGTTTCAAAGTTTTTATTTTCTTTTGCCACAAGAGAGGGGTTGGTGGTCACACCATCAACCATCCCCATATCAAGGCCTTTTTTGATTTCGTCGATGTTGGCGGTATCAATAAAAAATTTCATGTGTCGGCTCCTTGAGTCAATTTTAAATGTATCAGTCCTGATCTAAAAAACGTTTTCGGCACTCTTCGCTGCAAAAATAGTATGTTTTGCCATCTTTTGTTTCATGCAGGGCCTGGCTTTTGGGGACATAGGTCTTGCAGACCGGATCCTGAACCAGAACGTCCTGGGCCGGAGACTCGACCTGATCCGGTGCAGGTTTAGGCGGCAGGTTGTCTTTTTTTCTGCCGAAGAGTAACCGATAAAGAAGATAAAACAGGACGGCAAGGACAATGAAGCGGACAGGATTCATTTTTGCCAGACCTCTTTTTTGACTACCTCTCCCTTTGGAAGCTGTTTGAGCATGTGACGCGTGGTTTTTTGCAGAACCGGATGAAGATGGTCGGGAGCCACCTCATTCATGGGCGCCAGGACAAACATCCGGTTGGCAATTTCCGGGTGCGGCAGGGTCAGCTCCGGGCTTGAAATTACCAGATCATCATAATAAAGCAGATCAATATCGATGATCCGGTCAAGCCCGCTGGCACGGTCCCGGCCCATCTCTTTTTCAGTTTGCAAAAGAAGATCAAGAAGTTCCAGGGGAGAAAGCTTTGTTTCCAGCACACCCACGCCATTGGTAAACCAGTAATCGGTTTCCATACCAACCGGTTCGGTCAAATAGGGTGAAGACAAGGTTAACAGGCTTACCCTGTTGCCTTTTTTGAGCTGCTGCCAGGCCTTGAGCAGATTTTTCCTGCCGTTTCCCAGGTTGGAGCCCAGGCCGATAAAGGCCAGCCCCATTTAAAAGCCGACCTCGGCCATCCGGTCCAAGGCCTCCTGCAGCCGCTCTTTTGACACGGTCAGAGCAATGCGGAAATAGCCCTCGCCTGGAGCGCCGAATCCACTGCCCGGCGTGGTGACGATTCCGGCTTTTTCCAGGAGATGGGCAACACATCTTGTGGAATCATAGCCTTCCGGTGTTTCAACCCAAATGTAAAAGGTGGCCTTGGGGGTTCGGGCCTTGAGGCCTATTTTTTCGAGTCCGGCCATGACCACGTCACGGCGCTCCGTGTAGAGTTGCCGCATTTCTTGAAGCCAGGATACGTCATCCCGCATGGCCTCGATCCCGGCAATCTGAATGGCCTCAAAGATACCCGAATCAATGTTGCTCTTGATCTGGCCCAATCCGCCGATAATCTCGACGTTGCCGGCTGCCCAGCCGATTCGCCAGCCCGTCATGTTGTAGGTTTTGGAGAGTGAATGGAATTCCATTCCGACTTCCATGGCGCCGGGAGTTTCCAGAAAGCTAGGAGCTTCATAGTTGTCAAAGGTCATCTCCGAATAGGCAAAATCATGGCAGACCATGATATCATTCTTTTTGGCGAACTCAACAACCTCGGCAAAAAAATCAGACCCGGCCGTGGCCGAGGTCGGGTTGTTGGGATAATTGAGAAACATCATCTTGGCCCGCTCAAGAATGTTCGCAGGGATTGTACTGAAATCAGGCAAAAAATCATTCTCTTTCAGAAGCGGCATTTCATAAACTTCGCCACCGGCAAAAAGGGTGGCGACATTATAGACTGGATAAGCGGGACTTGGAACCAGGACCACATCTCCGGGATTGATAAATGCCAGGGGGATATGGGCGATACCCTCCTTTGAACCGATCAGGGAGACGATTTCCTTCACCGGATCAAGGCTGACCCCCGCCCTTTTTTTATACCAGGCGGATACGGCTTCACGAAAGGAATTAAGGCCGGAATAACTGGGATAGGTATGGTGCTCCGGTTTCTGAGCCGCTGCCGTCAGGCTGTCAATTATATTTTGCGGCGTAGGCTGATCCGGGTCGCCGACCCCCAAGTCAATCACATCGACACCACGGGCCATAACCTCCGCCTTTTTTCTGTCCAACTCGGCAAAAAGATAAGGGGGAAGCTGTTTTAATCTGTCTGCCTTTTCAATTTTGATCATTTTTATGTAACTCTATAAATATTTTATAAATCATTCAACCCCAGGACATCGAACATGGTGTACATGCCGTTTTCCTTCCCGCTTACCCAGGCTGCAGCCAAGGCAGCGCCACGGGCGAAATTATCGCGGTTATGGGCTCGGTGGGTCAGCTCAATTCTCTCTCCCGGTCCGGCAAAATAAACCGTATGCTCGCCGACGATATCACCGCCACGAATGGTCTGAATGCCGATTTCCTTGTCCGTCCGTTCGCCGATAATGCCGTAACGTTCATAAACACCGACTTCGTTCAGATCGCGGTTGACGCCCTTGGCCGCCATTTCACCAAGCTTCAGGGCTGTACCGCTGGGCGCGTCCTTTTTCATACGATGATGGGCTTCGACAATTTCAATATCATAGTCATCGCCGAGAATGGATGCCACCTTTTCGGTGATTTTGAAGAGGACATTGACGCCAATTGCCATATTAGGTGCCTGGACAATGACCATGTTTTTGGCAAGTTCCTGCAATTCGGCCAGGTTTTCCCGGCTGAGACCGGTGGTGCCGATGACCATCGCTTTTTTCTTTTCAGCCGCCTTACTGGCGATCTTCATGGTGGCCTCGTGAAAGGTGAAATCAATGATCACATCACCCTGATCAATGACGGAATCAAGATCAGGAGCGATGGCGATGCCGACAGTACCATAGCCGCCCACTTCACCAATATCTCGACCCACCTCAGGATTTGAGTTTTGTTCAAATCCTGCGGTCAGGGCCAGGTCCTGATTTTGGGTGACCATGTAACCAATACGCTTTCCCATCCGGCCGGCTGCTCCGGCAACAATAACCTTTGTCATGCTTGTGTCCTTGTTCTGTAACTTGTTGAATCAGTTGTTTTCTCTGTGATCTCTGCGACTCGGTGACTAATTTTTCCGGGCCCCCTTTCAGCCCGAAATCAAACCGTATTCAATAATCACTTTTTTCATTTTGGCCAGGGCGTCATCGCCGATGGTCCATAATGGCTGACGCGGTGTTGCCGATTTGATCTTGCCCATGAGCTCCAAGGTGGTCTTGGCCGGTACTGGATTGGTGTCAAAGAACATGGCCTGCATCAGCGGGAAGAGCTGATAATGGAGTTCCCGGGCTTTCACCATATCATCGCTAAGGGCGGCGTCCATCATGGCTGCCATGCCTTTTGGTTCAACATTTGAGGTGACTGAGATCACACCGGTCCCGCCCACGGCAACCGTGGCCATGGAGGTGAAATCATCACCGGACATCACGGCAAAATCATCTGGACAGAGGTGGATCACTTCGCTGATCTGGTTCAGGTTGCCGGTAGCCTCTTTGATGCCGACAACATTTTTGATTTCAGCACAGCGGGCCACGGTGGCCGGCAGCATGTTGATGCTTGTTCGGCTTGGCACATTGTACATGATAATGGGAATATCGACCTCGTCAGCAACGGACTTGAAATGCTGATACAAGCCCTCCTGGGAGGGTTTGTTATAGTAAGGAGTAATAACCAGGGCACCTGCTGCACCAGCTTCCTTGGCATGTCTGGTTAATTCAATGGTTTCACTGGTGCTGTTGGAGCCGGTGCCGGCCAGCACGGGAACCCTGCCGTTCACCGTTTTGATGGTCAATTCCACCACCCGGTGATGTTCTTCATGACTCATGGTGGCGGATTCGCCGGTTGTGCCGCATGGAACAATACCATGGGTACCGTTTTCAATCTGGAACTTGATCAGGTCAATCAGTCCCTGCTCGTCAATTTTGCCGTCAAAGAACGGAGTAACAATCGCAACAAAAGCTCCACGAAAAGGGGTCATATTTTTCTCCTTATATGAAAATTAACTGTTATTTCAGTAGGTAGTGGGCAAAAGTCTTCAGTATTGAATAAAAATGTCGAATTATGAAGTTCTGTAAAGATTTATCCTTATTTCGACATTCGAAATTCCTTGTTCGATATTCTGTGGTTCTTTTTTTTAAAGGGCTTCCCTGTTCAATTGCCCTTCATATATAAAATGGGCCGGCCCTTCCAGAAAGACATCAGTAATTTCAGCCGGGGAGCTGTTTTGAATCGAAAAATAAATGATCAGCTGTTCTCCGCCGGATGTTGTCACCGTGACCGGACTTTTAACCTGGCCGAGGAGTCCGGCAATAATGGCGGAAGCCACGGCGCCTGTGCCGCAGGCCAGGGTCTCATCCTCTATGCCGCGTTCATAGGTGCGGACATGGAGGGAGTTCGAACCAAGCGGTTGGACAAAATTCACATTGGTTCCGGCCGGTTGAAAAAGATCATGAAAGCGGATGTGCCGGCCCCATTCCAGCACCGGCGCTCTGTTTCCGTCCTCGACAAAGAGAACGGCATGGGGGACGCCGGTGTTGAGGCTGTGGATGGTCTGCTGCTTGCCGTCAATCTCAATCTGCTGATTAAGGGCAAGATCTGCCGGTGGAGTCATGGCAAGCTTTACCGATTCTCCCCTGACCTCGGCCCGGATTTCGCCGGCAATGGTCAGAAAGCGCATGGCGGCCGGGGCTATTTTTTTTTCACAGGCAAAACGGGCCGCGCATCTTGCGCCGTTGCCGCACATTTCGGCCACACTGCCGTCACCATTATAAAAATGCCAGCGAAAATCCGCTTCGTTACTGTCTTCAATAAGAATAAGGCCGTCAGCACCTACGGAAAATTTCCGCCGGCAGACAGCCTTGGCAAACGAGCCGAATTCATCTTGATCAAGCAATGGTTTGCGATGATCAATGATAATGAAATCATTGCCCGTGCCGCTCATTTTGGTAAATGGAATTGGAAAATTCACATATAACATCCCGTCAGCGCTATTTTTTTAAAAAATCAGGAATCGATTCACCTGCAATAAGCTGATCATAGGTCTCCCGTTTTCGGATCACATGAAACGAATCATCATTCACCAGAATTTCACAGACCCTGGGCCGGGAGTTGTAATTGGAGGACATGGTAAAGCCATAGGCTCCCGCACTCATCACACCAAGCAGATTTCCTCTTTCACAGATCGGCAATTCTCTGCCTTTGGACAGGAAATCGCCGGTTTCGCAGATTGGCCCCACCACATCGACAATTTCGGTTCCCTGATCACGCCGCTCCACCGGTTGAATGGAATGAAAAGCACCATAAAGGCTCGGCCGGGCCAGGTCATTCATACCGGCATCAACGATGATAAATTTTTTTTCGCCTGTCTTGGTATAAAGAACCTTGGTCACCAAGATTCCGGCGTTGCCAACTATAACCCGTCCCGGCTCCAGGATCAAGGTGCAGTCAAATTCTCCCATTTCTTTCATGATGGCATCGGCATAGGCAGACGGATGGGGCGGTTCCTCGTCATCGTAGCGAATACCCAGACCTCCGCCCAGATCAAGATAGGAGATGGCAATTCCATCCCCCTCTAATTTTCGGATGAATCCTTTGATTTTGTTTAGTGATTCAACAAAGGGTGAAAGATCGGTGAGCTGGGAGCCGATATGGCAACTGACGCCAAGAGTATCAATATTGGCCATTTCTTCGGCCTGTTGATAAACTTCCAGGGCCTGTTCAATAGGGATGCCGAACTTGTTTTTGGCCAGTCCGGTGGAGATGTAGGCATGGGTTTTTGGATCGACATCCGGATTCACCCGGAAGGAAACCGGCGCTTTGATCCCCATCTCCGCTGCTACCCCTTGCAGAGTTTCCAGTTCCTGGATGGATTCGACGTTAAAGAGCAGGATTTTTGCGCCCAGGGCGAAGCGTAGTTCATCTTCGGTTTTGCCGACTCCGGAGTAGACAATTTTTTTTGGGTCCATGCCTGCTTTCAGGACCCGGAAGAGTTCTCCGCCGGAAACAATATCCGCGCCGCCGCCTAATCTCGCGAACAGACGAAGAATGGCAATATTCGAACATGATTTAACGGCAAAACAGGTGATATGCGGCAGGCTGAAAGCCGAATCAAAGGCTTTGAAATGCCGGGTCAGGGTTTCCGTGCTGTAAAGATAAAAAGGGGTTCGCACTTTAGCTGCAATACTGTCCACCGGCACTGATTCACAATGCAGTTTGTTGCCTATATAATTAAAATCATTCATCTTAATTTATACGCCTGTCAAATTTTATTTCAGGAGAAAATGCACTTTCATTGGCTGGCACGGCCTGGTCAACGGCCGTTATCGAGTAATACCAGACAGCAACATTTACGGGAAGATTTTTGTCCATGAAAAAGTGACCTGTCGAACTGGTTTTGCCAATCATCATTGCTGTTTTTTTACCGGCAGACCGTCTGTAAATTCGGTAGCCGCCAAGATCTTTTTCACTGCCACCACTCCAGACGATCCTGACTCCCTCGGCAGTGGATATACAATGAATCTGGAAGGGAGGAGCGGGCGGCGTCCTGTCCTTTGGTGTTGCCGAAACAGGTTCACTGAGCAGACCTGGATATGCCGTATCATCCGCGTGACGGATCGCTCGGATTTTGTAGGCATAGGTCTTGCCGTTGATAGCACTGCCGTCCACAAAAAAGGTCTCTGCCACCGGTGGCCCGATGGATTTAAACTTTCTCCCGTCTTTGCTTCGTAAAATCTGGTACGACACCTCCTGTGCCGGGGAATGGGCCGCATTCCAGTTTAACGTTACCAGCTGATCCCCGGCCTCGGCCTCCAGGCTCAGCGGCGCGGCCAGCGGAGTCTGCCAGACAAAGGCCACCCGGTTTGAATCCCGGCTTTTAATATTCCAGCCCGAATGGGATTGCACCATATAAGTATAATGATAACCGGTTTTCAGGTCGGTGTCGGAAAAATGGATTTTTTTCCGCGGCTTAAGGCGAGAAGCATTGATCTCAAAATGAAAGTTATAGATTATCGGACAATTAGGACAATAGTCTTTCTCGGCGACTTCAGCCTTGAAAATTTTAAAATTTCTGATGTTGTCGATTGATTCCCCTTGGATGGATCTGCCCGGGTATGACCAGCTCAGGTTGGCGCTTTTTTCATCCAGTTTGCACTTGAGATCTGAAATAGCCTCCGGAATGACGGCCTGGGGTGGGATGGGCATGGTTTTTATGCCGCAGCCGCCAACAAGAAGAATGATCAGGCAGCAGAAAAAAAGATGGATCGAATTAGCTTTCATGGCGTGAAATCCAGACTGTTTTCCGCCACGGCCAAGGCCTCGGCGACCCGGATGGCAGAGGTTCCTCCCGCCGATGTCCGGCTGTTAACCGAACCCTGGACGGAAAGAACAGGAAAGACATCTTCTTCAATTTGATCTGAAAATTGGCGCAGTTCGGCCAGCTCCAGTTCGGCCAGCTCTTTTTCTTTTTGAATGCAATAAGCAACAGTGCGGCCGACGATTTCATGAGCCTTGCGAAAAGGGATATTTTTTCGGACAAGATAATCGGCCAGGTCGGTGGCGGTCATGTAGCCGCCAATAGTCGCTTCTTCAAGACGTCCGGTGTTAAATTCAGTGTTGTCGAGGAGTTCCGCCATGATCGCCAGGCTTTGGGTAACCGTATCTACGGTATCGAAAATCGGCTCCTTATCTTCCTGCAGATCACGGTTATAGGTCATGGGCAGACCCTTAAGCAGGGTGATCAGGGCCATGAGGTTGCCCGTCACCCGAGCGCTTTTGCCGCGGATCAGTTCTGGGATATCCGGATTCTTTTTCTGGGGCATGATACTGCTGCCGGTACAGAAGCTGTCGGCAAGATTGACAAAGGAAAACTCCTCACTGGCCCAGAGGACAAGTTCTTCGGAAAACCGGCTGAGATGAATCTGGATCAGGGTGCAGGTGGAAACAAACTCCACGGCAAAATCCCGGTCTGCCACACTATCCATGCTGTTGGCGGACACGGATAGGAAATCGAGTTCACGGGCGACAAATTCTCGGTCAATCGGCAGGCCGGTTCCGGCCAGGGCAGCGGCGCCAAGGGGGAGAACATTAATTCTTTTCAGGCCGTCGACCAGCCTTTGCCTGTCCCGGCCGAACATCTCGAAATAGGCCAGCATATGATGGGAAATCAGCAGGGGCTGGGCACGTTGCAGATGAGTATAGCCCGGCATGACTGCGCCGAGATATTTTCGGGCCAGTTTGACAAAGGCGGTCTGGAGATTGATGAGAAGTCCTTCGAGTTGACCGCTCACCTCCCGCAGGTAAAGACGGATATCCAGGGCGATCTGATCATTACGGCTGCGGGCGGTATGGAGTTTGGCTCCGGCCGGACCGATTTTTTCAACCAGGGTTTTTTCGATATTCATGTGAATATCTTCCAGTTCCGGCCGGAAAACAAAGACCCCCTGGTCGATCTCCTGTTCAATCTCGTCAAGTCCACCTAAGATCAGGCCCAGTTCATTATGGGAGATTAACTCCTGTCTGGCCAGCATCCGGGCATGGGCGCGGCTGCCGGCAATATCATGACGGTAAAGCCGGGAGTCGTAATGAATCGAGGCGGTGAAGGCCTCCACCGAGGCCGCTGTTTTTTCGGCAAAACGGCCACCCCAGAGTTTTGCCGGAGGGGTTTGATTTTGGTCTTTTTTTTCTGGCATTTTGGCTAAAAAAATAAAATTTCAGATTTCGGATTTTTGATTTCGGAATTGCGGTACTTTCTAATCAGATATTTCCTTCAATTCCGAATTCTGAAAGCCGAATTCCAAAATCAGTAACTTAAGTAAAATAAAAAGTGAAAATTCCCATGCTGTTAAATTGCGTCTCTGCCTACTTTTTCCCCAGCGCCTGCATTGTCATGCGTAAGGCGTTCAAGCGGATAAAGCCCCCTGCATCAGCCTGGGTATAGACCTCATCCTCTTCAAAGGTGGCAAAGCTCTCCTGGTAAAGAGACTGGTCTGATTTGCGGCCTACCGGAATGCAATTGCCTTTATAGAGTTTCAGCCGGACCACGCCATTGACCCGCTCCTGGCTCACATCCATGGTTTTCTGCAGAAACTCCATCTCCGGAGAAAACCAGAAACCATTATAAATAATCTCCGAATAACGCGGAATCAGGCTGTCCCTGATCTTCATGACCTCGCGATCCAGAGTGATGGTCTCAAGGTCGCGGTGGGCAATGCGTAAGATAGTGCCGCCCGGTGTTTCATAAACCCCTCGCGACTTCATGCCGACAAAACGGTTTTCCACCATATCCAGCCGGCCGATACCGTTTTTGCCGCCCAGCTTGTTCAGCCTGGCCAGCAACGTGGCCGCTGACAAAGCTTCCCCGTCAATGGCCACCGGGTTGCCTTTATAAAACTTCATTTCAATATAGGTTGGCTTGTCCGGCGCCTTTTCCGGGGAAACACTTAGCTTAAACATCCTCTCCTCTGGTTCATTCCAGGGATCTTCCAGAAGTCCACCCTCAAAGCTGATATGCAGCAAATTCTCATCGGAACTATACGGATTTTCCTTGGTCACTGGAACAGGAATGTCATGTTTTTGAGCATAGGCGACCAACTTGGTACGGGAATTCAAGTCCCAGATCCTCCAAGGCGCAATGATCGTCAATTTGGGGTTAAGGCCCAGGTAGCCCATCTCAAAACGAACTTGATCATTACCTTTACCGGTGGCCCCATGGCTCACGGCGTCCGCACCCTCTTCCTCTGCAATCCGGACCTGCTCCTTGGCAATAATGGGCCGGGCCAGGGAGGTGCCAAGAAGATAGGAGCCTTCATAAATGGCATTAGCCCTAAAGGCCGGAAAGACGTAATCCCTGACAAATTCCTCTTTGAGATCGGAGATCACCACTTTTTCAGCGCCGGTGGCCATCCCTTTTTCATGAACCTGATCCCAGTCTTCTTCCTGGCCCACGTCGGCGGCAAAGGCCACCACCGGGCATTGATATTCCTCTTTCAGCCAGCGCAGAATGACCGAGGTATCGAGACCGCCTGAATAGGCAAGAACGATTTTATTCACATGAACACCTTGTTTTGTTGAACTAGTTGTATTGTGTTGAACTGGTTTAGTTGGTTGAATTGGTTAAACTGGTTTCGATTATCCAACCAAGTAAAACCAATAGAATCAGTCAAACTAATAAAACTAATCTAACCAATCAAATGTTTTTCCAGTATCGCTTTATGGATATGGAGTTTGTTTTCCGCTTGGTCAAAGGCCACACACTGCTCCCCTTCCAGTACTTCCTCCGTAATTTCTTCTTCGCGGTGGGCAGGGAGACAATGGAGGACGATGGTCTGCGGTCCGGAGGCCGTCAGCAGGGCGGAATTGACCTGAAATGGCTGAAAAATCTTTTCCCGCTCTTTCTGCTCATCTTCCTGACCCATGCTGGCCCAGACATCGCAGTTTATCACATCGGCTTCCCGCACCGCTTCCTTGGGGTTGCGTACCACCGTGATGGGTTTGGTCGCCTGTTTTTTGGCCGCTGCCAGAATATCCGGATCAGGATCATAGCCCTCCGGACAGGCGAGAATCAACTCAAAACCAATAATGGCGGCAGCCTGGATCCAGGTGTTGGCCATATTATTGCCATCGCCGACCCAGGCTATTTTCAGATCCTCAATGGATCCCTTTTTTTCCATCACCGTCATGATATCACTTAAGATCTGACAGGGATGAAACAGGTCGGTTAGGGCGTTAATGACCGGCACCGACGAATAGCGGGCCAGCTCATCGACAATTTCCTGGCCAAATGTGCGGACAACGACGCCATCGACATAGCGGGCCATGACCCTGGCCATATCCTTCAAAGGTTCATTCCTGGCCAACTGTGTGTCTCGGCTCGACAGGTAAATAACCTGACCCCCAAGGCCGTACATTGCCGATTCAAAGGAAACCCTGGTCCGGGTGGACGGTTTTTCAAAAATTAAACCGATGATTTTACCGGCCAGTTGCTGATGACGCTGTCCGGACCGAGCCTCTTTTTTGAGGATCATGGCTTGGTCGATATAACCGGTCAGCTGCTTTTTTGTAAAATTGCCAAGAGATAATAAGTGCGTTGTCATGGGTTTGCTCTTTAGTGCGTTACACCTGAAAAATTGTCATAAAAAAACGTAGTCTCGTACCTCGCTTACCTGGCCTTCTCGAATAGCACAAGTATGCTTAGAAGTCCTAAATGAACCTCCGATATGGGGCATTCCTAACAGTTACAGAACAGTGGTTCGGCCAATTTGTGACCTTCCTGAAGAGTTACAAAAGAATAAGAAATGTAAATATTCGGCTAGCACCCCAATTTCGTCCAATTCGTCTTACTCACATATGACTAATATAGCTCGCAAGGCGACTTGAACGAACTTGGGGCACTATCCAAACATTTACAGACCGAGTTTTTCGAAACTTTTTCACACAAGCCGAATATTTACTAAGAAATTCAGGAAATACTTTTAAACTAAGATAGTTATATCTTTCTCCAAGGCACTTATTCTAAGAAATTTGATGTTTTCTTCCACTTTAGTGGGTTAGTTCATTGATTCAACGGAATTTTGAATCAAAACAAAAAACGCTGTTTTTGGGAAGTATTTCTTTTTCAAATTTTACGAAGGAACGGAAAAGACAATAATTTAGAATAATTTATTTAATGTACCTTCCTTAGGTCATGCTAATCACACAGTTGTCTAACATGCCACAATCTCCGTTCCCACGCCGTCACGGGTGAAAATTTCCAGCAGCACGGCATGGAGCTTTCGACCATCAATGATATGAGCCTTGCCCACCCCGGCGCTAATGGCATCCTGACAGCATTTTATTTTGGGAATCATGCCGCCGGCCGCTGTGCCCGAAGAAATAAGTTTGTCCGCCTCGCTGGAACTCATCGACATGATCAGTTTACCGTCCTGATCAAGCACCCCTTCAACATCGGTGAGAAGCACCAGTTTTTCCGCCTCCAGGCAGGAAGCAATAGCTCCGGCCACCAGATCGGCATTGATATTATATGCCCTGCCGTCTTCACCTACGCCTACCGGGGCGATGACGGGAATAAAATCTTTCCTTCCCAGAACACTTAAAACATCCGGGTTGATATGGGTAACCGATCCAACCCGGCCGAGGTCAATGAGCTCGGGCGGCGCGTCTTTTTCCTGACTCTTCAGGATGGTCATTTTTTTTGCCTGTATCAGGTCGCCGTCCCGTCCAGAGAAACCAACGGCCTTGCCACCATTAAAATTGATGAGGCCGACAATTTCCTTATTAACCTTGCCGACAAGGACCATCTCCACTACATCCATGGTCTCCCCATCCGTCACCCGCATTCCCTGAATATAATCAGACTGGATATTCATTTTTTTCAGGAACTGATTAATTTGTGGACCGCCGCCATGAACCACTACCGGATGGATGCCCACATATTTCATGAGAATAATATCAAGGGCAAAGTTTTTTTTCAGTTCCTCATCCACCATGGCATGGCCGCCATACTTGATGACAACGGTTTTGTTGTAAAATTCTTTAATATATGGAAGAGATTCAATCAGTATGTGTGCTGTGTCGAGTCCTTTTTTCATGAGTATTGTAAGTGTATTGAAATTGTTTGAAAACCGAACGATGACCATCCGTCGCCGGAAAAGATGCTTATATTACTTGTACTCCCCGGAGTTGTAAAGAAATGGGAGAGAAAAAGCCTCCTTAAAAAAGATATCTTTTCGCTTCTCTTTACTTTATTTTGCACTGTCGGTATGTTTTGTAAAATGTTATTAAGTGTATAATGCGTACCGGAGTTGGATAATGCCCTGTTTTGCAGGGTGCTTGCTTTCGCGTCGATAATTGGAAAATTTGTTAAAGATTCTGGCAATAATCTCTTTATGTCTCCCTGCCAGGGACAACAGATATTTAAACAGGTTGAAATCCTCTATGAAAAATCAATTTATTTCTCGTTTACCGGCTGTTATTTTTCTTTTCTCATTTTTGCTTACTATCCTGTTTCATGTTGATTTTGTTCACGCTGCCGATGGCGGGGAGAACGCGCCAATTAACATTGAAGCCGACAAAATGCTGTCACACCAGAAAGAAAATGCTATAATTTTTATAGGCCATGTGAAGGCCGTTCAAGGGGATATTGTTTTGTATGCCGACAAGATGACGGTGTACCATGAACAGGACAGCCAAAAGACGAATCGGCAAGAGTCGGGTCCGGGAAAATTTAAGAAAATATTTGCCACCGGAAATGTCAAGTTGACCAAAGGAGACTGGGTGGCCACAGGGAATCAGGTCGAATTTTTTACCGAGGAAAAAAAAGTGTTACTCAGCGGAAATGCCAAAGTCTGGCAGGGGAACAACATTATTACCGGTGCAAGCGTCCTGCTGGATTTAAAAGCAAATACAACCGTTATAGAACCGGACAAGAAAAGTGGAGAAAGGGTTAAGGCTTATTTCTATCCAAATTGAAAGGAATAAACAGTTTTGATTTTTCACCTGTTTTATGCGATGATAAAGGCCTTGCATGTCTGTTTTAGAAACGGAAAATATTGTTAAACAGTATAATAAGCGGCGGGTTGTTGACGGTATCAACCTGAAGGTCGAATCCGGATCGATTATCGGTATGCTCGGACCTAATGGGGCCGGCAAGACCACTTCCTTTTATGTCATTGCCGGTTTCATCCGTCCTGATTCCGGCAGGGTTTTGCTTGATGGCGAAGATATTACCGGGCTACCCATTCATAAAAGAGCTCTGAAGGGTATTTCCTACCTGGCCCAGGAACCATCGGTCTTTAAACAGCTCACCGTCGAGGAAAATGTCAGGATTATTCTGGAACCACTGGGATTGTCCAGGAAGGTAATCCAGGAGCGTATTGAGCATTTAATGGCTGAACTCAAGATTGAGTATCTGGCCAAAAATCGAGGTCATGCCCTTTCCGGTGGAGAACGAAGAAGGGTGGAGATCATGCGTGCCATGGCGACCAATCCGCGTTTTATTTTGCTTGATGAACCGTTTGCCGGAATTGATCCACTTGCGGTTGCGGATTTGCAAGTTATTATCAAGGAATTGAAAAACAAAGGGTTAGGAGTTCTTATTTCGGACCATAATGTCCGGGAGACACTGGCGGTTTGCGATTTTGCCTATATTGTCAACAACGGCCGGATTTTAATAAGTGGAGAGGCAAGCGAGATCATTAACAATGATATGGCCAGGAAAATGTATCTTGGTCGTGATTTTAGTCTTTGAATGCCTCTTCCCTCACGTTTGCTTTATACGGCACTCGGAATTCATCTGAAGGTATTTTCGTAACCGTTCACCAGCACCTCATCTTCGTCCATTTCGACCTGCTTGAATAACACCAGTATGCTTCGCAGGACTAAATGAACGAACCTAAGGTGCTGGTAAACGGTTACAAGGACTGTGGCTCCCGTAAATTGGTGGTCTGGTGAACGGTTACGTATTTTCAGGGAAATTATTCAGTAAAATGAAACTTCAGAGCATTGGCCTTCAGTTTCAAAAAAATGGTCATCAAGGTGTAGATGTAAATGCTTGAAATCAGGCAACAGCTTAAATTGGTTCAGCAACTGGTCATGACACCCCAGTTGCAGCAGGCCATCAAGCTTCTTCAGCTTTCCAGACTGGAGTTGGCGGAATCAATTCAACAGGAAATTGAACAGAATCCCCTTCTGGAAGAGGAAGTCTCTCTCCCGGAATCAGATGCCGACTCCGATCAGGAGACGCCTCAAAAGACGGAAACGGCTGAGACAAAGGAAAAAACCAGTGAAGTCGACATTGGCGATACCACGTTGTCTGAAATTAACTGGTCGGATTATGCCAATGAGTATGAAGCCGTTCCTCAGTACAGGGCAAAAGATTTTTCAGAGCAGCCGTCCCGTTTCGATATCCTGACCAAGAAACCGAATCTGCAAAGTCATTTAAAATGGCAGTTAAATCTGTCTGAAGTCACGGAGAAGGAGCTGGATGTCGGCCTTTTCATCATTGGTAACCTGAACATGAATGGTTTTCTTGATGTGAGCCTGGAGGAGATATCCCATGCAACGAACTGCGGGGAAGCCGTCGCGCAAAAAATGATCGAAAGAATTCAGCAGATGGATCCTGCCGGGGTAGGGGGAAGAGATGTCAGGGAGTCTCTCCTGCTTCAGCTGGAGAGGTTGAATCTTGGCAACTCTCTGCCAAGTGATATTGTCAGCAATCATCTGCATTTACTGGAAACAAAAAATTATGCTGCCATTGGGCGAGCCATTCGTCATTCCATGGCTGATGTGCTTGCCGCCGTCAAAATCATCATAGGCCTTGATCCACATCCCGGTCGATTTTATTCTGATGAAGAGCCACAATATATTATTCCGGATGTCTATGTCCAGAAAGTGAGTGGTGAATACATTATTCTTCTAAATGATGAGGGGCTGCCCCGTTTAAGGATTAGTAATTATTACAAGGAAATTCTTAAAAATAAGAAGTCAACACCGACAGAAACCAGAGAGTATATACAGGACAAATTAAAATCAGCGGCATGGTTGATTAAATGTATTCATCAGCGTCAGCGGACAATCTATAAAGTCGTTGAAAGCATCCTGAATTTCCAGAAAGAGTTTTTTGAGCGGGGTGTGGCTTTTCTCAAACCACTGGTTTTACGGGATGTGGCGGAAGATATTTCCATGCACGAGTCAACGGTCAGCCGGGTGACCACCAATAAATATGTTCATACTCCCCAGGGAATTTTTGAATTAAAATATTTTTTTACTTCATCAATTCAAAGAGAAGGCGGGGAAGCTCTTTCATCTGAAAGTATTAAAGAGAGAATTCGTCTTATTACCCAGTCTGAAGACCCTGACAAACCGTTGAGTGATAAGGCAATAGCTGAAATTTTTGCCCGGGAACACATTAAAGTCGCCCGTCGTACCGTGGCCAAATATCGGGAGCAGATTGGCATATTACCCTCGAAATACCGCAAGCGGCCTAAAATGAGTATCTAACGGCAAGAAAAATGTGCCGAAAATGAACAGGAAGGAGTTCCACTTTTGATTCATCAGATTAGCGCAAGCCGGATTATCCCATCTCTTGAGGCCGGAACAAAACAAGAGGTTCTCCTAGAGCTTGCGATATTGTGCCGGAAAAGTCTGCCGGAAATCGATATTGATAAACTTTTTTCTGTTCTGTGGGAAAGGGAAATGCTCGGCTCAACCGGTGTTGGTGACGGGATCGCCCTGCCCCACGGCAAGATCGACGGAATTGATCGTATTGAAATCTGTTTCGGCAGGTCTGTCAAGGGGATAGCGTTTGACTCGGTCGACAATAAAGCGGCTCATCTTTTTTTTCTTCTTCTGGCCCCCACGCAGTTCGCCAGCCCCTACCTGCGTTGCCTTGCTCAATTGTCCCGTTTTCTCAAAAAATCTCACATCCGCTCCAGACTGACTCTGGCCGAGAATAGCGATGAGATAATGAAAGTTTTTGCGGAAGCAGAAAAGCTTATTTGAAAAATATGGCCAGCCAGACGATCATCATCACGGGACTGTCCGGTGCCGGTAAAAGCACGGCGCTTAAGACATTCGAAGATATGGGTTATTATTGTATCGATAATCTGCCTCTTCTTTTACTTTCTGATCTTTTGCAGAAAAAAGATCACATCCAGAAGCAACTTGCCATTGTTATGGATGGCAGAGACCCGTCATTTTTTTCTTCCTGGCCAACCATTCTTGGTAATTTTCTCCAGGATAATTCTTTTGATTTGAAAACCCTGTTTCTTGAAGCGTCGGATTCTGTTCTGCTGCGCCGATTTACCCAGCTGCGCCGTCCCCATTTTATGGCTGGGTCCGGTTCGATCCGGCAGGGAATCGAAACGGAAAAAAAACAAGTTGCATCTCTGCGGGAAAAGGCGGACCGGATAATTGACACATCTCTGCTGAAACAGCAGGATCTGCGAAGAAGACTTTTTGAACTTTATAGGGGATCGCCGGATTCCTTGATGCAGGTTCATCTCATTTCTTTCGGATTTAAAAACGGAGTTCCCGAGGAAGCGGATATGGTCTGGGATGTCCGTTTTTTGCCGAATCCGTATTATGTTGCCGACCTGAAAGAGCTCAACGGACTTGATGAAGAAGTTGCCCTGTTTGTCAAGGAAAATGAGACAACACAAAAATTTTTTGGTCTGGTCAAGCCCCTGCTCTCTTTTCTTCTTCCCGAATTTGACTGGGAGGGAAAGGCTAATTTGACGATCGGTATTGGTTGCACAGGGGGGAAGCATCGATCAGTAGTGATTGCCCGGGAATTGTATCAGATTCTGTCTGATCGGAATATTTCTTTAACTCTGACCCACAGGGATATTGATCGAGAGTGAGGATGATTACGAAAAATGGTGTAAGGGGACGATTTCACCATTGACAATTTGAATTGATCTGAATTGGGCAATAGGCAGTTGCCGTTCATACAAAACCAGGCAGCGTGCCACAATGAGATGGGTCACCAGTAAAACGGTTTTGTCCGGATGCGACGAGACGATTTTTTTCACACAGTCCACGGCCCGTTTCAGAACATCCTCCAGAGTTTCACAGCCCTCTACCTGAAATCTCTCGGGATGACTGAGCCATGTGGGATACTCCGGGCCGAATTTTTCCCGGATCTCATCCTTGGTCAGGCCATCCCAATGGGGCAGAAAAATTTCATTCAACCCCTCACACGACTCAACCGCTGCATCGCAGGCTTGACTGATTAGATCCGCTGACTGGCGTGTTCGGGGCAGCGGTCCGCAAAAGATACGGTTTATTCCCGTAGGTTGAATTTTTTTTGTAATCTCACGCAGCTGGGCAACTCCTTCCGCACAGAGAGGTTCACTGCTGCGGCCGGCAAAACGGTTTTCTTTGTTGGCCTGCGTCAGGCCATGGCGAATCAGAGAGATCATTGTTTTACTCATTCGATGAAAAAAGTATTGGACTAACTCTTGAATACCGGTAAGATTAATAGGTTTTAACTTACTCAATTGAAGAGATTATCTTTGTGGTTTTGTAAATATTTTGCCTTTTCTGTATGTTGCTGGTAAGTGGCAAATGGACAGCCCTTCCGCATCTCCGAACTTCTTAATTTAGAGCCTTCACTTCAGGTGGTTAGGTTATACTGATTTATTGAACCCGGTTGCAACAGGTATTCATATGTTTGATCAAGTCTTTTATCCATTTCTCCGAATTTTTTCATGCATACTGATAAGTTGCCTTTTTGCCTTTCCGGCATACAGTCTGGAGAAAAATCCTATAAGTCTTGGCGTGGTGGCCTTTGGTGGTTCCAGCGAAACCAATATCATCGCCCAGCGTCATGGACTGAAAAGTATGTTGATCAGCCGTATCGCCACCAGGGCCAAGGTTAAAATTGTCGATATTTCCCGGACAGCTTATGATTTAACGGATGGAGATCGGTCAATTGCACGTTTACAGCAACTCATGAAGGACACACAGGTAGATTATCTGCTCACCGGCCGCCTTGATCAACAGCAGAATGTTTTTATGGCTGAGGCGGATGTCTATGCAAAGGGCGGCAGCGCCCCTCTGGAGACCTTTACAATGGAATGCCCGGAAGACCAGTTTGTTTTCGCCGCGGACATTCTGGCCTGGCAGATTGCTGAGAAAATATTTGGCAGTAAACGGCCTGCTCCCAGGGAAAAGAGTCCTGTCGCGGAACCATCATCTTCTTCATTTCAGTCGACTCCTCCTTCGGACAGGGGCCTTGAGCCGCAAATTCAGCCGGCTGATGAATCTTCCCTTACTTCATTTAAGTCCGCCCATCCGGACAGGGCCTTGAAGCCTGTTCTGCCGGGAGATATGTGTCCGTTGCCTCCCCTTCTGCCGGCCTATTCGAAAAAGAGTCTGCCTCCGGATCAGACAACCGGATCCAGCCTGACGTCTTCTCTCCGGACATCCGGGGGGCTCAGCGTGGGAACTTTCGCTTCACGAAAAATTGTGGATATCGAAGTGATTATGGAGAGCATGGAGCTAGGTGATCTTGATGGTGACGGCCAGCTGGATGCAGTTCTTGCCGGTGAGGACAAATTGGGGATTTTCCGTCTGGATGGCATGCGCTTAAGTGGGATTGAGGAAATCATGGCCCCTCCCTCAAGCAGAATTTTGACTTTGGGACTGGCTGACCTGAATTGTAACGGTAAAAGTGAAATCTATGTTTCAGCCGTTACCAGTGAAGGACCAGTCGCTTTTGGTCTTGAATGGGATGGCAGTCAATTCGCCTATCTTTTCAAAAATGAAAGTTGGTATATCAATGTCATGCATATGGATGGTCAGGGCCTTATTCTTGCCGGGCAGGAGCCGGGAAAGGATACAAGGTTTGCTCCCGGGATTTTCCGCCTCGAGGTGATCAGTCAGGTGATTCAGCATAGGGAAGAATTTCCTGTTCCCGAATCCGTGAATATTTTTAATTTTTCCATGGCGGATCTGGACGGCGACGGCAGCGAAGAAATCATTTTGATGGACAGGGATCATATTCTCAAGGTGATGAATATGGTAGGCGAAGTTCTTTGGGAAAGTGATGGTCCGTATGGCGGTTCAATCGAACTGAGCCTGGATGAGGGGAGCGCCGAAAGGTGGTCGCTGCCGACCCGGATCCTTATTGCCGATATGAATGGCGATCAGCTGCCGGATATTATTATCAAACAGAATACGGCTGTGTCCCCTCAAAAGATAGGGAAGCCGGAAGATTTTTCCCAGGGAACCATATATGGCATGAGCTGGGATGGCTTGGACTTGATCACAATCTGGCAATCCCAGGAAATTATGGGCTATATCAGTGGGTATCAATTTTTTGCCGGTGATGAGTCTCAACCGGCCCAACTTTATGCCGGCGTTGTCTCTCAACGTGGTTGGCGTGATTTTTTCTCTGGGCAGGAGCATGCGATATTTATGTATCCTGTTTATTTTGAATAATCCTGCAACAGGCCGATGAGGATTAGGTGACAGCGAAAAAAAAGATAGATCGGCCACCGATAAAAAAGGCGGTGGCCCTGCGGTATGACTTCGAGAGAGAGAACGCGCCCAGAATCATAGGAACTGGCAGCGGAAAGTTGGCTGAAAGACTTATCGAATTGGCCAGGGAACACGATATTCCGATCCAAGAGGATTCCGATCTCGTCGAAATTCTTTCCCGTCTTAATCTTAATGAGGAAATCCCCCCCTCCACCTACATCATTGTCTCCGAGATTCTGGCTTTTATTTACCGAACCAATGAAAAATATTCGTAACTATTCAGCATAGGCTGGGAATTACCTTTTACTCCAGACTGTAACTGTGCAGCTGAACAGTTACAAATATTCCTGACATTTTGTGTCCTGAGTAGGAAAAAAATGCCAGGAAGGTTGATTTCGCTTCCGGTTCAACTTGTACAGCCCTTTCTTTTTTCTTGAATATAACTTTCCTTTCCCTTCATATTCCTTCATAAGCAGTCAATTCCATCAGTCAGGTCCTTTTGGCACATGAGTTGCAGTAGGCAACAATTGCAAACCACCTAAAGAGGACTTTTTATGTATATCAGTAATCGCCTGGGCTTAATTGAAAGCACTGAAACCATGATGGCACAGGAGCAGCGTTTGAATCAGGTCTCCAATAATCTGGCCAATGTTGATACTCCAGGCTATAAACGGGAGGATTTGACTTTCTGGGAAATGATTTTTAACGCAAGTGATGACCGGAATCGTGTTGGAAAAGGATTGAAATTATTGATAAATCAGGAAGAAGGCGCAGCCTTGACAACCGGCAATACCTTTGATTTTGCCATCAATGGCAATGGTTTTTTCAAGGTACAGACTCCTGATGGCGTGCGTTACACCAGGGCCGGAAGTTTTGATTTGAACAGCGAAGGTCAGCTTATTACGCCAAGCGGCCATCTGGTTTTAGGCGAGGGCGGATCCATAACCATTCAAGGCGATGATGTTTCCCTCAGTTCGGACGGAGGGTTGCTTGTGGATGGTCGGGACGCTGGACGACTTGATATTGTCACCTTTTCAGATCTTGCAGGTCTTGAGAAAGAGGGTTTAAACCTTTTCCGGCTGACAGAGGGAAATCAGGAGCTTGAGGCTGAAAATTTTACAGTTAAACAGGGTGTTGTGGAGAAGTCCAATGTTAATACGGTCATGGAGATGACTAGAATGATCGATCTGCACAGGGCTTATGAAACTCAGCAGAAATTGATCCACACCATTGATGAGATGGATGACGAGGCCATCAGGAAGGTCGGGAAATTGACATGATAACCATTTTCTTGACCAGAATATTTTGAAAATGAATATAATTTTTCAGGTTGTAAATTAACAACAAAATCTTAGCCGGCTTCTTCCTCTGTCAGCTGGTAAACCGTTATGGAGATTTTATTATGATACGTGCCCTATATACTTCCAAAACCGGCATGAACGGCCAGCAGCTTCAGCTTGACGTGATTGCCAATAATCTTGCCAATGTCAACACCGGGGGCTTCAAAAAGAGCAGAATTCAGTTTGAGGATCTTTACTACCAGACTCTTCGGGCCGTTGGCGCGGAAACCGCTGACGGCGGTCAGGTTCCCACCGGCATCCAGGTCGGCCTCGGCGTCCGTCCCACTGCGGTGCAGAAGATCTTTACCCAGGGAGATTACACTGAAACCGGTAATGAACTGGACTGGGCCATTGAAGGCGATGGTTTTTTTAAGATTTTGCGGGACGGAGAGGAATATTATACCCGGGCCGGATCCTTTAAACTCGATAGTGATGGCTATATTGTTACCAGTAACGGCGACCGGTTGCAGCCCGAGTTCAGCGTTCCCGATGAAACGACCGAGATTGCTATTGATTCCGGCGGATTGCTCATTGCCCTGGATGACCAGCAACAGATTGTTGCCTCCACCCAGATCACCCTGACCACCTTTATCAATCCGGCCGGCCTGAAGGCAAGGGGTGGGAATCTTTTTCTGCCCACCGAGGCATCCGGTGATCCTGTCGACTCGGATCCCGGAGTGGACGGAGCCGGAACCATTGCCCAGCGTTTTCTTGAAACATCTAATGTGAATGTCACCGAGGAGATGGTCAATCTTATCATTACCCAGCGTGCCTTCGAGTCCAATTCAAAGGGCATTACCACAGCGGACCAGCTCCTTGAAATTACAAATAACCTGGTTCGCTAGAGGTAAATATTCGGCAGCATTTCTCAGAAAGGTGATCAGCCTGCTTACCTCCCTGTGAAGCGCTGCCAAACATTTATAACTTGGTGATTCCAGCTATTTATCAGCATCAAGCTTAATATTTACCGCTAAGGATTCTCATGAACATTAGAATTTTCGTCATTCTCCACTGCCTGGCACTGTGTTGTCTTGCTATGACGGCTATGGCTGAAACAGGGATAACAGAGCTCGGCCATGATGAGCTTCAGGATATTTTTACGGAAATAATTTTGGCAAATTCAAACCGGCCCGGCAGTGATCTGCGTGTTGCCAATTTCTCATCTCAGCCCTCTTCGATCACGATTCCTGCCGGAAAGATTGATTATCGATTAAAAAATCAGATCCACCCCGGCCATCTGGGAAGAAAGTCAATTTCTCTCATTCTTCTTGTTGACGGGAAGGAGGAGGGCAAGATGCGGATGTCAGGAGATCTTCATCTTTATGATAATGTTGTCTGTGCGGGTCGAGATTTGGCCCGTAATACGGTTTTGAGCGCTAATGATCTGCAGATTGAGAGTCGTGATATTTCCGGCTGGAGGCAAAATTTTCTTATAGATCCAGAAGAGGCGGTGGGAAAACAGCTTAAAAATTCCCTGAAAGCAGGCACAGTGCTGCTTGACCGTTTTCTTATAGCTCCGGTGTTGGTCAAGAGGGGGGATCAGGTGGTTATTTTAGCCCAATCTGACCGGTTCCGGATTACGGCACTTGGTGAAGCGAAAACAGCGGGGGGCAAAGGTGAAATGATTCGGGTTAAAAATTTAATGAGCCGAAAATTGCTTCTTGCCAGGGTAAAGGACAGTGGTCTGGTCGAGGTCCGTTTTTAACGGAGTTTTTATGATGACAATGAATATCTGGCAAAAGAGGTTTGTGAGTGTCAGTCTGGCGTTTATCCTGGCCGGCTGTGCAGTTCCACAGGAAAGCAAGGAATCTGCCATGCCGGATCGCTATAGTCTGCCGTCTGTCAAAGAGGAAAAAATTCAACCGGAGGAAGGATCTCTTTTCAGCGACAATTCCCCGGATCTTTATAAGGACAGCAGGGCGCGAAATGTAGGTGATATTCTCATGGTGGAAATTGTTGAAAAATCAAGTGGTAAAAAGAAGGCGGAAACCACAACCGAACGGGAGTCCGAAGTCAAGGCCGGGATTACCTCGTTTTTCGGTTTTGAGACATGGCTGGCAAACAAAAATTCCAATTTTATACCTTCGGATCATAGTTTGAGCGCTAAAATGATCAATGATTTTGATGGTACCGGCGAAACAAACCGGGACGACACTTTGGTGGCAACGATCTCCGCCAGGGTTATCGATAAAACCATGGACGGCAACCTGGTGATTCGGGGTTATCGGGAAATCAGGGTTAACAACGAAACTCAGTTCATTATTCTCTCCGGCATTGTCAGGCCCCGGGACGTCACCGCCAACAATACGATCCAATCTTCGAAGATTGCCGAAGCTCGCATTGAGTACAGCGGCACCGGTATTATCAGCGAAAAACAGCAGCCTGGATGGTTTGCCAGGGGGCTTGATGTGATCTGGCCGTTTTAGGCCCTTTGGGCCTCCACATAAGGAAATTTGCTAATCGTTCACCAGTACCTCATGGAGTCTTCGCTTACCTGAGCCTTGTCGCATAGAGGGGCTATAACAGCGAAGCGGTGTCTGCCAAAATGAGGTAGGCAAAAAATTCCCTTTTTTGCCAACAGCGTTGGTGAAGGAAAAGACCGCTTAGGACAATCTCTGCATATTTTTTATTTTTTTATTTATCATTTCATAATGATACAAGCATGACATCATTGAAAGTGTTAGTTGGCATACCCCTTGCTGTTTTCTTCGGGTAACATCAAAAAACAGGTCGAAAATTATGATTAAACCGATTCAATCGAGAAAAATAATACCGCTTCTAACGCTGTTTTGTTTTGTTTTATTCAGCATTCCGCAAGAATGCGAATCGGCCCGGATCAAGGATCTGGTTTCAGTCAAGGGGGTCAGGAACAACCAGCTTGTCGGCTACGGACTGGTTGTCGGTCTTGAGGGAACAGGTGACGGCAAGAAGTCAGCCTTTACGACCCAGGCCATGGCAAATATGCTTGAGAACATGGGGGTCCATGTCAACCAGAATGACCTCAAAGTTAAAAACGTTGCCGGGGTTATGATTACGGCAAGCTTGCCGCCCTTTGTCAAGATCGGTCAGACGATTGATGTCACCCTTTCTTCCCTGGGCGATGCCGATTCACTCCAGGGAGGAACATTGGTCGCTACGCCTCTAAAGGCTCTTGACGGCAAGGTGTATGGGATGGCCCAGGGCCCGGTAAGTGTTGGAGGTTTTGAGGTCTCGGGCGTTTTTGATCAACAGGTACAGAAAAATCATGTTACTGTCGGGCTTATTCCAAACGGCGCCACAGTGGAGCGTGAAGTTCCGGTCTCCTTTGCCGGCAAGGAGTCCATTTTTTTTAACTTGGACCGGCCTGATTTCACGACCATCACACGTACCGTGCAAGCAGTAAACGGATTTCTGAATGGTTCTTTTGCAAAGTCTTTGGACGGGGCCACTATTGAAATAACAGTACCGGAAGAGTACTCAAATAACGAGGTGTCCTTTATTGCCGCCCTGGAAGAACTTGAAATTGCCCCGGACAACCGGGCCAGAGTCATTATCAACGAACGTACCGGTACAGTTGTTTTAGGTGATAATGTCAGGATTGCGGAGCTGGCCTTGACCCACGGCGATCTCACTATCAGCGTGAGCAGGCAATGGGGGGAGAGCAAAGGGGCTGAGGAAGATATTAAGGTCGGCGAGGAAGTAAATCAACTCATTCATCTTCCCCCTGGCGTCTCCCTGGGAGATTTGGTCAAAGCTCTTAATTCCCTGGGCGCCACCCCAAGGGATCTCGTCGCCATTCTCCAGTCGATTAAGGCATCCGGGGCTCTGCAGGCGGAGCTGGAGATTATTTAAATGAAACATAACTGTTCAGGTGCACCCCATCTTTGCCCATTTCGGAGTCTCGCTAACTCGCTTACCTGGAGCACTGCTGAACAGTTACACTACGGAGTTAAGGGCAGTTTATAGCCCTGCCTGAGCAATTACAATGAAGATTACATCGCCAGTCATAAATGAGTTTAAGGGAAGAGCCGAGTCTGCCGATACGCTTCATGACAAACGTGTTTCAGCTGGTTCTGAAAATAAAAAATTACGTCAGGCCTGCGCGGATTTTGAGGCCCTTCTTTTAAATAAACTGGTGTCGTCCATGCGGAAGTCTGTTCCCGAGGGCGGTCTTTTTGAAAAAAGTTTCGGTGAAAAGATGTTTCAGTCCATGCATGATGAAGAGTTGAGCCGGCAAATGGCAAGCGGTCGGGGAACAGGGCTGGGAGAGCTTCTTTACCAAAAATTAACCGACAGGTGAACAGTAACAGCGGGAGATAGGTGTGAGCGGACAAGATAGCAGAAAGAAAGAGCCTGTTGCCGATCAATACGCGGGGCTGGCATCATTAGAAGAACTCCTTACCATGCAGACCGGGCATTGCCGGAGCTTTTTGCGGACTCTGGAGGAAGAAAAACAGGCTTTGGTTGATATGGATATGCCGCGTCTGATCTCTATTACCGCCAAAAAAGAGTATCAGCTAAAGCGGCTGACGCATCTCGACAAAATGGCACGGGAGAAGGTTGCGGAAATCAGCAAAACTCTGGGACAGGAAAAGATTGAAAAATTGTCCTCCCTGCCTGCCTTTTTTGATCAAGGCGACAGCGTGACTCTCCAACGTCATATTCGCACGTTGGCCGGTCTGCGTGAGGAAATTCGTGACAGAAATATCATCAACCGGAAGTTCACCATGGATACGTTGAATTATATTGAAAACGGGATTGCATTAATCACCGGCGGGATTGAGGCGGACAAACGATATCATGCCGACGGTGTGAGCCGATTGGGCGGAGGACCGGCCTTGATCAGCCGGGAGGTTTAGGTATGCCTGGAATTTCCAGTGTCTTGAATATTGCCAAGGAAGCATTGCTGGCCCACCAGATGTCAATCAGTGTGTCCGGACACAATATCGCCAACGTCGACACACCAGGATACAGCCGCCAAACACTGGCCCTGCAGACCTCTACCCCTACCCCGGAAGGAGTGGGTTTTTTCGGCAATGGGGTTCGTGGTGAAAGAATTGCCCGCCATTATGATCAGTTCATGGTGCAAAGCCTGACGGATCAGAATGCCGTTGTCAGTGGCCTTAAATCTCAACAGCAATCCATGCGGGTGGTGGAGACTATTTTTAATGAGGCTCCAGGACTGGCCTTAAATGACCTGATGAGTGCTTACTGGGAAAGCTGGCAGAAGCTGACCGATCATCCGGAACTTCTTTCTGCCCGCCAGAATCTGGTGCAGCAGGCCGAGTTGATCAATGCCCAGCTCCAGTCCATGAGCGCTGAAGTGATCCAGGCCCGCCATGATATCGGCATCAGCATTCAGTCCAACGTCGATAACGTTAACTCCCTGGCCCAGCAGATTGCCCAGCTGAATGGCCAGATTTCTTCTAATGAAACTGATACCAAGAAACAGAACGATCTGCGGGATACCCGTGATCTGCTGTTGACGGAAATGTCCGAGGCCGTGGAAATCAACTATTTCGAAACCAATACCGGCGCTTACACCATCATGCTCAACGACGGTCATACCCTGGTGGAAAATAATGAATACTGGGGCGTAAAATGGAAAGATGACAAGCTTCATTGGCTGAGCAAGACAGCCGACGGCACGGAGACGGAGATCCCCATCGGCTCGGGACAGGAACTCGGCGGCGCAATCGGCGGTCAGATGGAAGTGTACAGCCATCTGGCAGAGGATGACCCTGATAACTATTTTGGCCGTCTCAATGCTTTGGCCAACGCCTTTATCCGGGAAGTCAATCAGCAGCATGCCCAGGGTGTGGGCATGGTTCGTTTCTCGGAACAGATCACAGGCTCAGAGCTTGCGGTCGATACGACATTGCTCAACGCTGATATCGATGAAACTCTTGCTTCTACGACCATTAATGCCGGCAACATGGAAATCAACGGTCGAACTATCGGCAGAATTGAAGGCAGCTTTGCCACGGAAGGCCTGGCCATGGGCAAGGCCTATAACACGGCCACGGCCATCAACGATGCCATCTGTGGCGTGAATGCAAAACTGACCACCCAGGTGGCCGGAGACGTGATCACCACGGGTTTGTTGGCAGGGGAAAGCGTTGCCTTTACAATCAATGGGATTGACGTTTCATACACGGCCGCGGCAAACGAAACAACGACCCAGACGGCCAATAATATTGTCGGGGAGATTAACAGCGCCATCAATGCTTATAATCTTGATGCAACTCATTACCCCAAGATGACCCTTGAAGCGGTTTACGGCGATGGGAATAACGGCGGCACGGTGGATTCCGTCATCCTGCGCAATACCAACGCGGGTGATGAGTCGAGAATTATCATTGATGAGGCTGAAGACACGGCCCTTGAGCTGCAGCTCGGTCTTACAAATGGCACTTATGTGGCGGATGCCACCCATAATACCGGCATTGTCTCCATGTTTTCCGTTGAGTCCATCACCATTGCGGCGGGCACGGATGACCGTTATCTTGAGCAGTTTGGCCTGGGCGGCGGCAATATCAGCTCAACTGATGACAGCGGTGACGGCAAGCTCTTCTTTACCAAGGAAGATAATATGGTGGCGGCCTCACTGCAGGGATACAAATACGCTGATGAGCTGCAGACCGATGACACCAGTTTTAAAATCTGGCTCTATAATGAAGATGACTCCCTGGCCCTGGGCCAGCCGGTTGAAGTTTCCATTGAGCGGGCCTACACGCTGGGAGATGTGGCGAATGCCATTAATGCGGCGATTATCAATGCCAGCGGCGAGAATCCGTCCTGGGTTGCAGCCACGATCGCTGAGAATAAACTCGTATTGACCCCGGCCGCCGGTCACAAATTCGCCTTTGGCGGCGATGAAACCAATCTGCTGGCAACCGCAGGGATTAACACCTTTTTTTCCGGTCACAGCGCCTCCACTATCGGCGTCAATGAGCTGATCGTCAATGATCTGAACAATCTGGCCGTGGGCACTGTGAATGAAAATGGTGAAATATTCCGGGGAGACAACTCCAACGGGTTACTGGCCACCAATATCCAGCGAAATGAATATGTGCAATTTACCGGCGGCATTACCGACACCCTTGACGGCTTTTATAACGCCCTGGTGGGCGAAATCGGCCTGACCGGAAAAACTGTTGACCGGGATCTGGAATTCAACTCCCTGGTTATCGATCAGATGAATGCCATGCGGGACAACACCTCCGGTGTTTCCCTGGATGAGGAGATGGCCAACCTCATCAAATTTCAGCATGCCTATTCGGCAGCGGCAAAACTGATTACCATGTCCGATGAAATGTTGCAGACTCTGCTGAATTCGGTCTAGTCCACTAAAGCGGAAGAAAACATCAGATTGTTTAGGATAAGTGCCTTGTCGTAGCGACTTATCCCCTGTTTCAAAAGCGACTTCCAGTTTCTTGTTTTTTATGGCGGACTTTCAGAAATATGGCACTAAAAGGATAAGCCCATGCGAACCACAATGAGCACGGTTTACAAGAATATCCAGGGAAACCTGAACAATATCACCTCGGAGCTGAACAGGATCAACAGCCGGATATCGTCCGGCCGGCAAATGTCAAAGATTTCTGATGATCCTGTAAATCTGGTCAGCGCCCTCAGTCTGCGCAGCAGCCTGGCCGAGATCGGTCAGTACCAGGACAATCTGTTGTATGGCGACTCCATGATCACTGCGTCTGAAAGTTCCCTGACCCAGATCAAGGATCTGGTTATGCGGGCCAAAACTCTTGATCTGCAGCTGATCAATGACGATAAAAACATAAAAAATCGGCAAAACGCGGCTGTAGAAATTCATAGTCTGTATGAAGAGGCCCTTATCCTGGCAAACACCCAAATGAACGGCAAATATATTTTCGGCGGTTACCGAACTACCGGTTATACGGATCTTGAACCGGCGCCCTTTGTGGACGGGTTCATTGATGGTTACCGTTTGAACGGCAACCCGGAAGCGTTTGACGCCTTGTCACCTCCGACGTGGATTTCCCTGGGTAGTTTGGCGGATTTTGACCTGAAGATTAACGGCATTAATATTCCCGCAGCCAGCGATGATGGCTATTCCACCATTTATGGTGATTCATCAGCCGAGGCCATTGCCAATGCCGTTAATTCCGTTAGCGACCAGACCGGCGTTACTGCCGGATTCACTCCGGTCTCCCTTCAGGCCTCGGGAGCAGTGGAAGCCGGCAGCATGGACAGTGGCGATTTGATTATTAACGGTATTGACATTTTCTCTTCAGCCACGGCTGTTGTTGATCAGGACACGGACAATGTCCTGATGGATGCCATTAATGCCAAGGAGGCACAGACCGGCATCATGGCCAGTCGTGACGCAAATGGAGCCCTTATCCTGAGCCCAACTCCCGCAGTCAGTCCGGATAACATGGGCAGTGGCAGGAATCTCCATGTCGAGACCTCGGCCAATGGGGAACAAATCAGCCATTTAAACGGAAGTGATCCGGTCGGAGCAAGCATGGTGTATAAAGGCAGTATCCAGCTCCATTCCGAGCACTCTTTTATCCTGGAATCAACACCATTTGGCGTCAACAATTATGAAGCAGGGCTGGAGGCTCTGGGAGTGGCAGGCGGTGTTACTTACTCAGGAGAACCTGAAGATGTCAGCAGTGACGGCAGGATAGCCGTCCAGTACATACATCAAGAAGAGGGTAATATCCGATATTGCGGAGATCGGGACAATGATATTCAAATTAAGGTCGGCAAACTGAGCACCATTGACGTGACGAAAAACGGTCAGGATGCCATCATGGATCTCGGCGTCTTTGACGCTTTTAACCATCTGGAAGATGCGTTAATGGGTATTAATTTCAGGACAGTGACCGGCATTCATCAGGCTGCGGATCTCAATGTCACCCTGGACAGCGGAGTAACCGGGCTTGAGGTGGAAAACAGTGATTATCCGCTTGCCAGCGGCTCTCTGGAGATTACTGTAACTGATCATTCCTATTTTCCTCCAAGGCCTGTGATCATGGAAATACCCATTGACATAACCGAGGATACATTGAACTCGGTAGCCACAAAAATAAATGGCGTTCCCGGTCTTATGGCCTCCTGGGACGACACTGGACATTTGCAGATCAACACCACGGATGAGGAACGCTACACCTTTTCCATGACGGATAAATACAGTAATTTTCTTAGAACAACCGGCACGGACTTTGGTCAAATACAGCATCAGGCCCTTGATCAGTCTCTTACCGAACTTGATGAACTTCTGGACTCACTGACCACACAGATTACGGATTTTGGCGCCCGGGCAAATCGTCTTCAGGTGCAAAGCCGAATTTATGAAAATCTTGAACTGTCCACTGCGGAAAATCTTTCCGAACAGCAGGATACCGACATGATTGAGGCATTAATGCAGCTGAAGGCCAAAGAGGTGGCTTATCAGGCTGCCCTGTCGGCGGCTGCCAAGACCATGCAGATCAGTCTGGTTGATTATCTGTAAGATTGAAATCAGAATACAGGAGTCAGAATATAATGTCATGAACTTGAGCACATCTCCGAAAAAGTCCCCCTTGGAAAAAGGGGGATTGTGAGTTTGAGTTAACGACATTAAGTCAGAAGATAAAAGTAAGAAATCAGATAACCCAATCGCCAGGGAGGGCGGCTGATGTTAATTCTTGCCAGGAAGGCGGACGAAGCTATCGTCATAGCTGACAATATCACAGTCAGGGTGCTTGAAATAAAGGGGGGGCAGGTCAAGCTCGGGGTTGATGCCCCAGATCATATTGCTGTCCACCGTGAAGAAATTTATCTCCGCATTCTTGAGGAAAACAGAAAAGCGGCCATGGAGGCTACGTCCGACCTTTCAGGGCTGGCCGATGTTTTCAAGGATGCAAGTTTGATAAAATATCATAACAAGGAATAAGAATGGTTCAGGTATCCGTGCAGACAAATGAATACGATCCTCAGGAAAAAAACGATGGGACGGAAAAGATCATGAAAGTGAAGACCAGCCGTTTTGGCGAGATTGAAGTGAATCCGGAGCAGCTGATTACCCTGACGTCCCCGTTTTTGGGTTTTCCGGAGTCGTTCCGTTTTGTCCTCCGGCCCCACAAGCCGGATTCCCCTTTTATGTGGCTGCAGTCCGTTGATAATCCGAACCTTGCCTTTGTGGTCATTCAGGCGGTCATGATCATGCCGGACTACAAGCCCGTGATAGCGGGATTCATCAAAAAAGAGTTGCAGATCGTTTCCCCGACGGAGATGGATATACTGCTGATCCTTACCGTACCTGAAGGAAAACCAAGGGAAATGACCGCCAATCTGCTTGGCCCGGTGATGATCAATACGAGAAAAAGGCTGGCCAGACAGGTTCTGCTGGATCCAGCCCGATATGATCCCTGCCAGCCCGTATTTAACGACGGGAAGGAGGATTAAAAAAGGAGGAAAAGGGGGTTACTTGTCGACGGGAGCTTCTTCTGACAGCAGACTCATAAGCATTTTATCGGCAAGTTGAAGGGAATCGACATGATATTCGCCTTTTTCAATCTTTTCCTTGAGTTCCTGAATTTTATCCAGACGGATATCAGGCGTTTCCTGAAGAATTTCCTGGATTTTTTGGACATCCAGGGAACCGGAGGAAAGTTCCACCCGGTCTCTTCCGGCAGCCGCTGAAGGGATGGCGTCATTAACGTCCTGGGATTTCTTTTTGGAACTGATTTTGTTGTCAGTCTGAATTTGGGAAATTGCATCTGTCAGTTTCATCACCGGCTCCTCTGCCAGCCATTGGAGGCGATCGTGTTTTATCTGGAAAGCGTGCCTTGATTATCATATCGGCATCTAACAAACAAACTTAAATCATCGTTGCAAAATTGTAACTATTCAGTAGTGCCCCATATTGGTTCTACGGACCTCTTTTTCGCTGAAAAGACATACTACCAGTGTCTTTCCCTGGCCGCATCAGGATATTTCCGGCCCAGAGCCTCGGGAATAAAGACCTCGCCGAATCCCTCCTCAAGATCTTGCTGGTGCAAATCCTTAACTCGATCAATTTGGATCTTTAATTCTTCACGA